>CAJUBU010000012.1:0-56716 GCA_910585095.1 uncultured Lachnospira sp. | reverse complement strand
AATTTTACCATATGCCCCGCTGCCGTATGCCATGCTTTTAATGCTCTGTAATCCTCCAATTCCCCAAAATGTCCGCCCATATATACATTTGATTTTTTTACAAGAGCAAAACATGCCTTTAGATCACCGCCTGTTACAATCATTTCCTTTTTCGATGCGATATTCATCGTAATTGGTTCTGGAACATATCCTCTGCTACGGCGAATCATTTGAACTAAAGGCGTTCCATCTGAACATGTTGTTACCTGAAGAATTGAATCCTCCAATGGTGTGACAATGTTGCGGTCATGTGTAAGTATCATATCTGGACACCCTGATTTCATCAATGCCTGCATTGGCTCATCATCAATAATGATAGGTTCTTTATCTTTATTTCCGCTTGTCATAATCAATGCGCCACAAGCATCGGTCAAAAGCATCTGCAAGGGATTACAAGGCAGCATAACCCCAATATATAATTGCTCGTCACATATGCCCTCATAAAAATGATGATACTTTTTTTGTAAAAGGACTATAGGACGCGGTGCAGACAATAATAATTCCTCCTCTTTTTTTGAGATATAGGCATATTGTCTAATACTTTCAATATCACGAAACATTAAAGCAAATGGCTTACTGTCACGATTTTTAAAATCACGCAATCTTTGAATTGCCTTTTTTTGGTCTAATTGAACAGCAAAATGAAATCCGCCAATGTCTTTTACTGCAACAATTTTGCCTTCCTTTATTGCCAAAATTGCCTCTTGCAGTGCTTCTTCTTTATAAAAAATAGTACCATTTTTATCCACTAAACGAAGCTGCGGACCACAATCATGACAAGCAATCGTCTGTGCATGACGGCGTCTGTCACCATGTTTTGTATATTCATTATCACAGGAAGTACACATTGCAAACATATCCATTGTTGTTGTTTCTCTGTCATAAGGGATACGATTTATTATACTATATCTTGGACCACATGCGACACAACTAATAAATGGATATCGAAATCGTCTGTTCTTTGCATCATATAATTCTGCTTCACACTGGGAACATGTAGGCAAATCGGGCGGCAGATAAACTCTGTCAAAAGACTTCTCTTTGCTTGCCACAATACGAAAGTTTGAAAAATGTTTTTTGTCCAATGATTCAATAGCTTCTATTTGAACATCTCTTATAAAACCACCTTTTGGACAAGTTGTTTTTAAACAGTCTATAAACTGGTTTAATTCATCACTTTTACCCTCTGCAACAATTTGAACAATTCCTCCGTAATTTCTTACCTCACCAGTAAGATGTAATTGTTCTGCAATTTCTGCCACAAAAGGTCTGTAACCAATGCCTTGCACCAGACCATACACTGTAATATTTATTTTAAAATAATCCATAATTTCCTCGAAATTGCAATTACATTCCTTTACATATGTACTTTTCTCTAAAAATGACATCAATATAACGATAACATTTATTCTGTTTATCATATATTTATGTGCAATTTTCTAATATCCAATATATTATAACGAAAAATAATAAAAATGGCAAAGGTAATTTTGAAAAAGAACCATAACATTTTTCAAAAGAACAACAATGTAAAAAATAATACCATTTTTTGACATTGCATTTTATTACAAAAATTTATATAATATGTAACCTTTCATCTTTCTGATTTGTATATCATGTAGGAAGGAGGGATAAACGTGATAAATAATCTGGCCAGAACAGACATTGAACAGCTCATTAAAAAATATAAAAATTCCATCTGTAAACTAGCATATTCCTATTTAAAAAATATGGACGATGTACAAGATGCTTATCAGAGTGTATTTGAAAATTATTTTAAATCCATGCCCCAATTTTCAAACGAAGAACATGAGAAAGCATGGTTTTTACGAACAACAGCAAATATATGTAAAAACATGTGTACAAATGCTTGGAAAAAAAGAGTATCCGTTATTGATGATTACTCTAAGCATGAACAATTTTTTAAACAGGATAACAAGGACTCTTTTGAACTATTTGAAGACATTATGAAGCTTCCCTATAAATATAGAGTTATTATTCACCTTTTCTACTATGAGGGGTATCCAGTGGCAGAAATCGCTAAAATTCTTGGTATAACGGTTTCTGCTGTAAAAACTAGACTAAATAGAGCTAGAAATATGCTAAAGAAAAATTTGCTTCAATGTGATGAAATTTCAAAGTATTATTCCTACTCTGACAACTCATACAAAAAAGCATAAGTATTATCTAAAATTATTGGACAAGAGGAGGTTAATGTGAAAAATAAATTATTTCACAAGTTAAATAAAATTTAACTAGCAATTTGTGTCTGCGCGCTGCTTGACACAAAATTGTAAAAACAAAATTTTTTGTTTTTTTGCAAGAAAGCAGCGCAGAAATGAGGAATATTATGAATTTTGACAACTATAAAAATGCTATCGATAAAATTGATATAAGTACCATAAATGATGATGAAATTTATAAGATGTTTGAAAAAAATCAATGTAATAAGGAGGTGCATCCTATGAAAAATAAAATTTTTAAAAATGCAGTACGATTTGCAGCTATTGCAGCAGGCGTTGTAGCCATATCTGGAGCCAGCGTTTTTGCATATGGTGAAATCAGCAAGTATGTGCATTACAATCAATCAAGAAATCGCTATTTAGACCCACATGAATATATAGACAGCGCAGCAAGCATTACTCAAAAAATTGGCAAAGCTGCCGAGAGCAATAATTTCAAGGTGACAGTTTTAGATATCAAAGGAGATTCACTTGGCATATATGCCACTGTTCAAATTGAAACATTGGACAACTCTCCTGTTATTAAATCAACAGAATTTAATGTAGCACAAAATGGTCCTGCCAGCTTTAAATCAGCCTATTTAACAGATGGTACACATATTTATAGTCTATCTTCACACAATCAAACAGATGAGAGTCAACCTTCTAATATAGCAACCTTTGAATTAAGTTACCGTTGTCAAGATTTGCTATATGGCGGAGAGGCTATTGATGTTGATGCTTTAAATAATGGAAACGCCTCTTTAGTTCTTAATAATTTATATTATTATGTCAATAATATTGAAAATATTGATTTTACCTATAACCATTTAAAAGCCTTACAAAATGCAGTTGTTACTTCTGATGAACCCATTTCATTTTCACAGAAATACCCTGATATAAGCATTTCAAATATCAGCACTGGCACCGAAGAAAAATATAATTACCCTTGTATTTTTGTAACTTACAACTACAAAACACAAGAAGATTTAGAAATTATCAAATCGACACTTCATTTGTTCAACAATACTACAGGTGACATGATTTTTCCAGACCGTGAATATGGTAAAGGTGATACTTATACTGTCATCCCTGTAAGTGAAAGTGATGGCGAAATTACATTAGCTTATTCTCAGCCTGGTGACCATGAATTAGGAAAGGATATGTCCATCTATAAAATAATTGGTGATTTTAATGTTACTACAACAACCGAATTTGGAAGCTGGAGTTTTGATGTCTCTACAAACCTTTCTAAACATCATGAATATACTTCTGATACAACTGTTACCTTATTTAATGGAGAAAATAAAGTCAATAGAATTATTATTTCAGACACAACCTTGCTTGTTGAATTTGCTGAAACAGAACAATGTTCTGGTTCTTTCTTAGGAAAAGGAAATCCTGATGTCACCTTTACATTAGCCTTTTCGGATGGTTCTACTTACGAAATTGAACGCAATTATGGCGGAAGTGCTAATATTGATAACACCACATATATTGATGCTTTATTAAAACAATTAATTGACAGTGACAAAGTTGTTGGCCTCTATATCAATGACGAAACTGGAAATACCAATTATATTGAACTAAAAAAGTAATTTATTTTTATATAAAAAAAGCTATCAATAATTTTAAAAATGCACATAATAAATCGTTTACAAAGTAAACTTATTTATAAATCCCCGTTTATATCTTTTATGATATTGACGGGGACTTACTTAGTCAAATACCCGTAGCAGAGCTGCAATGCGTCCAAAGGACGCTATAGTATTTGACCCTTGCGGCAGTCGCCAAATGGACAGGCAAACATACCACAAGCATGTCGCAAGCATGTCCGCTGGGTTTCGTTGCTCGCAGGAATAAAGTTAAAAAGAGTATGCCAAAAAGCTGTTTAACAAACAACTCTATTGGCATACTCTTTTATTTTCAGACATTTCTTGCCATTGTCTTTCACCACATACTCAAATCTTCACAGTATATTCCCTCTATATAGCAATCTTTCATAAGCATTCAACCTCATTCCGATTCTATACTGTCAATAGCCATCTCCCTGCCTGCGTCTGTTGGCTCGCCAGGAGTCCCACAATGTGGACATTCATACATAAGCGGCTTCTTGACAAATAATTCATTACAATTCGGACAACGAAGCATTGTTTTTGTTGTTCTCACTGTAATTTCGGCACCTTCACACATTGTATTTGGCGATACTTCATCAAAATATTTCTTCACTGCTTCAAAAGAATAACCTGAACTTTCTCCAATTACAAGATTGATTTTTGTCACTTTTGTATGTCCTAAAGCTTTCGCTTCTTCCTCTGCATGTTCAATAATTTCTACAGCACCATGATATTCGTGCATAACAATTACCCCTCCTGCTTTGTCTCTGTTTTTATTGGTGGTTTTGCTGCTGGTTTTGGCGGCTTATAAGGTTCTGACCTTGTATACACATCTTCTGTTTTTAGTCCCATTGGTTCTTGATAACCTGGAACAATACTTAAACATTTTTTAGGACATTTCACAGCACAATACCCGCACTGAACACAGTCAAATCGGTTAATTGTCCATGTGCCTGCCGCTTTATCTACTTGAATTGCCCCTGAAGGACAACTCATTTTACATATCCCACACGTTATACAATTTTCTATATCTATCTCAACATGCCCTCTGCTTCTCTCTGGGTAAACAGCTGGTTCTGCGGGATAGTTTTTGGTAACAGGCTTAGAAAACAGATTCCTAAGCATGGTACCTGTAAAATTCATTATCTTCGCCATGAAACTCTCCAATTCTACAAAATTCTAATGATTCTATCACAATCGAATCTATCAATTTAATTGCTTAACAACATTTTTATAATTCATTTGCATATTATATAAAATTAACGCTCTGTACAGCTAATACATGGGTCAATTGTCAATATAAGAAGCGGTACATCAGCAAGCTGCGCCCCTTTAATTGCTTCCAGCATACCTGGCAAATTGGCAAAAGTCGGTGTACGAACTCTCATACGATCAAGAAATTTCGTTCCATTTGCTTTTACATAGTAAATGGCTTCTCCTCTTGGCTGTTCTACTCGCATAAAGTATTCGCCCTTTGGATTTCCTTTTGCCATAACAGCAATTTCACCCTGTGTCATCTTTGCTGCCGCCTGTCTTATAATATCAATGGATTGCGTCAATTCTTCAATTCGACATTGACAACGAGCATAACTATCCCCAATATCGCTTGTGATAGGCTCAAAGTCAATTTCTGCATAAGCAGCATAACCGCGCTTTCTCATATCCATACGAACGCCGCTTGCTCTTGCAAACGGTCCTGCACACCCTAAATCATGCGCTTGCTGTTTTGATAAATATCCAACTCCTTTTAATCGGCTCTCAACAGTATAGTCAAGCAAAAATGTATTTTTGATGGTATTAATTTCTTTTTCCATATCGTTTAACACGCGAAGAATCGTCTTTATCATACCATCTTCAATATCTTTGAGAACACCGCCAATTTTATTGACTGAAAAAATACATCTTCCACCTGTTGTCATCTCAAATAAATCAAGAATTTTCTCTCTCATTCTCCAACATTCGTAAAAGAGACTCTCAAAGCCAAAACCATCCGCAAGCAAACCAAGCCATAATAAATGGCTGTGCAGTCTTGACATCTCACACCAAATGGTACGTAAAAATCGACCTCTTGATGGAACTTCGATATTCATAATATGCTCAACACTCTCACAATAGCCCATTCCGTGCATAAAACTGCATATTCCGCATGTTCTCTCCACGACATACGTCATCTCATTAAAATCTTTCTTGTCAACTAAACTCTCTAAACCTCTGTGTACAAAGCCAATCGAAGGAATTGCCTCAATGACTTTTTCATCTTCAATCACTAAATCTAAATGTATTGGCTCTGGAAGTACTGGATGTTGTGGTCCAAATGGAATGATACTTGTCTTTCCCACGCTTTACACCCCCTTCTTTAAAAATGGCGTCTCTGCCTGAATGCGATACAATTTATTATGATAATCAAAATTTATCATTTTTATATTGACACCAAAAAGTTCTTTCATTTCATTTTCGTAGAGAAAAGCATACGGATAAAATTCTGTGATACTGCAAATTTCCGTTTCCTTATCAATTATCACTCTCAGTGTTGTATACTCATATGTATCTTCATTGGCAAACGAATAACTCAGCTCATATTTATCATTTACATAGGCAGCACACGCCTGTGACAAGCGCAGCCCTTTATTTTTCATCTCCATAACGGTATCAAGAATCCTATCAGCCTCAATCTCAATCAGTACATTATCTGGACATATTACTTCGGACATTTTTCCTCCATTCTGAAGCGTTTTACGCTACTTTTTTTTCTTGCTTTTTTCAAGAGCATCATGTTCATCAGAGCGTTGCTGAAACAACTCAACAGCCTTGATAACGCCATCAATAATGGCTTGTGGTCTCGCCGCACAGCCTGGTACATAAATATCCACTGGTATAATGGTGTCTGCACCACCTAAAATATTATAGCACTCCTTAAACACGCCGCCTGTACATGCACAAACCCCTACTGCAACCACTACTTTTGGTCTTGGCATCTGGTCATATATCTGCTTTACAATGGATTGATTCTGATAATTGATGCCTCCTGTTATCAACAAGATATCTGCCTGCATAGGGTCGCCTGTATTTACAATGCCAAATCGTTCCACATCATAAACAGGAGTAAGGCAGGCCAAAACTTCTATATCACAGCCATTACAGCTTGAGCCATCATAGTGCAACAGCCATGGTGATTTCTTAACATTTGCCATAATTAACCCTTTCTACTTTATAAAAACCCTTATTAGCAAGTTCATAACAAACTTTATTTTTTATAAACTTGTATTTTATCTACCTAACATCAGTACCATTAAATTCACGCCTGCTGCCAATAATGTTACAAGCCATGTCGATTTTAACATCGTATTCCATTTGACCCTGGCGCATGTATTGTCAATAAGCGTCTCCAAAAAACATACAGCAAGTATAACAATCACCGCAAACAGATAACTTAAAGGATTTTCATTGACAATAAAGATACCAACCACACCAAGCAAAAATACATTTTCATACCATTCTGTAATAGAATATATCGCAAGATTGGTTGCCCCCATCTCTGTTGTAACACCTTTTACAAGCTCTTGGTGAGGATGATGTGAGGTACTAAAATCAAATGGCGACTTCCTCATCTTAATGGTAAGAATAAATACATAGGCAACAAAAAAGCCCGGTAAAAACAAAACAGCACTTACATGTTTTTGTATCATTTCATTTACATTAAAAGTCCCCGTCGCAAGATATAGACCAACACAGGCAAGCAAAACGGCTGGTTCATATACCATCATTTGAAACAGCTCTCTTGAAGCGCCCATTGTACTGTAAGGCGAACTTGTTATCGCAGATGCAAATACCAAAAAGGTTGCGCCTGTAGAGAGAATAAAAAAGCAAAACAATATATCCGAACCTGCATAAAAAAGACAACCTGTAAAAATTTGTGTAATACAAAAACACAATATTAAAAAGGACTGCGATTTATTGACAGAAATCTTTTGCTTATGTAATAACTTTTTCACATCATAAAATGGCTGTAACAATGGAGGTCCAATTCTACCCTGCATTCTCGCTGAAATTTTACGGTCAATTCCATCAAGCAATCCTCCTATAATCGGAGCAAGTACCAGATAAATCAATATGGGTATAATTCTTGTCATAACAATGCACCTCCTAAAATAATACTTAACATCACGATAAGAAGCACGGTCGCAAATATTTCTGATGGAATCATCAGTTTTCTTTGCCCAATAAAATCTTTAAAATACCAGTTTGACATCTGTAATTTCTTTGCCTCGCCAAATGCATCAGTAAAACTACTGTTGTCACCTTCATTAATACCACTCATATATGCCAATTTTTTATTTTCATGCAGTTTTCTTGTATAACCAAATGTGATACTTGGAATTGCAAAAATAAAACATATAATTATAACAAGCGTATATAACATACTCATTGAAAGAACAGTAACATAAGAACCATACATTTCTTTTAACAAAGGAACAACATAAACTTTTGACAATATTGGAAATGATATACACAATAAAATCATCAGAATGGCATGAATAGAAAGCGATATCAATTCATTCTTCTTGGTAATATCTTTTATTTTAGGCTCGTTGGTAGCACTTATTAATTTTGCCATCCACTTTGTCCAGTAAAACATCGTAGTAGCACTACCAAAGACAATCAAAAGAACCATCACAATATTATTGTCATCAACACATGCCTTTAATGCAGACCACTTTGAAATCAACATACCAAACGGCGCAAGAAACATACCCGCAATGCCAATAAACATAAATGCGCCTAATCGTGGAAGCCTGTATAATAAACCGTGCATATCTTCAATATCTCTTGAGTGCATAGCATTTTCTGTCGCACCAATATCCTGAAACAGCAATGATTTTGACACAGCATGGAAAATCATTAAAAAGATTCCTGCCCATAATGTCTCTGATTCACCTACGCCCGCACAGGCAACCATCAGTCCTAAATTGGATATGGTAGAAAATGCCAGAACCTTTTTGCCGTCACTTTGTGCAATCGCTATCAGTGAAGCCACAAAAAATGTAAAGCCACCAATAAAACTAATCATATTTCCAGTCACTGTATTCGTCATTGCAGGAGCTAAACGAAATAATATGTAAATTCCTGCTTTTACCATTGTAGCACTGTGCAAAAGTGCCGAAGATGGCGTAGGCGCAACCATCGCCCCCAAAAGCCATTTAGAAAATGGCATCTGAGCCGACTTGGTTAGGGCGGCAAATGCAATCAGTGCAACAGGGATAACTGCTGAGCTAAATCCCCATGAACCCATACCCACAAGATATTGCAGAGAGTCATTGTTCATTTCATAAATCTGATAGACAATCCCTAATGCAAGAGCCGTGCCGCCCAATAAATTCATCCACAATGCCCGAAACGAATTTTGAATTGCCTCGTCTGTTCTTGTATAGCCAATCAGCAAAAAAGAACAAATACTTGTCGTCTCCCAAAACAAATCAATCCATAGCAAACTTGAAGATAATACAAATCCAAACATAGCTCCTAAAAAGATAAAGAGTAACATAAAGAAATAATTTCTTCTATCTTCAATTTCGATATGATGATGATGGTATCCGTGCATATATCCCACTGCATAGATAATAATTAATCCGCCGATAATACCGATAATAATACACATAAGAATTGATAAATAGTCAATTCGGATATGATTAATCATATCTCGCTTGGGTCCCCATATCTCCACATATGCTATTAATAAAGTTGGTATAATTGTAAGCAAACTAATTATGTACTTTTTATATTTAAAACAAAGATATACTACAATCACCATCAATAGCAATTCAACTGAAAGTATCACCTTATCAACAATTTCAGTCTCATAATACAATAAAATTGCATTGCAGCCGTCCATAACCCACAGAACGGACATGATTAAAACTGCCACCATTACCACTGCTGCACTAATGTAGGCAATTATATTCCGTATTTTATTCACTTTAATGACATACATCAACAAAGCAACAAATAACGGAAAACATATTAGAAATGGCACCATCACTTTTTCCCTCCTTGTCATGTGTCATCGTCAAAGACTGTCAGCAAATTGTTAAATCTTTGACATTAATAAATCACAAAAATTACACATCAACAACGCATAACGAACATGGTGAAGTCAATGTGAAAAATTGTAGTTCACTATAATTTTTTATATATAGGTCTGCTGTCTTCTTTATTTCTGCCTCATCTTGAACCGATGCCTTATCCTGCACTGCCACTGTAAAGAAACCGCCTTTTTTGGCACCCTTTACGGCAGCAAGTACATCTTCAAATACAATACAAGCTTCTTTTTCTACGCCGCATTTTAATGCGGCGCACTCATAGACATCTGGAAAGCTTTTTCCTCTTGCAACTTCACTCGTCTGCGTAAAACTGTCAAAAAAATCATAAATACCATTTCTTTTTAAACAATTTTCAAACAATTTCCTGTCCGACGAAGTTGCAAGAGCAATTTTAAGCCCCTGTTGTTTTATAAATTGCAGAAGCTCTTTTACGCCATCTTTTAACTTAATTTCATTATCATATGCAGAAACAGCCATATCAAACCATTCGCTTATAATTTCTTTTGGATTTTCATGAAGTCCAAAACGCTCCACTACATATTTTGCCCCAGACTCAAACGTATGTATCTTTATCTCCTCTACAAAATCATCAGGAATTGTAATACCTCTTTTTTCCAAAAAATCAATATCCACTTTATGCCACACACCCGTTGAATCTATCAACGTTCCATCAAGGTCAAAAATACAGCATTTGTACTTTGTTATATCAATACCATTTAACATCATACTCTACCAATACTATGACTCTATTGTCACATATCTGCCATTTGGGTCAACCGTTATTGCTTCCATATATGGCTTTATAAGCTCTGAATAATTCTGTTCAAGAAGCGTATTTTCAATTGCTGTTATACTGTCATCTTTCTTATTTGTTCGGTCTATATAAAACAATACTGTATATTTTGGTACACTATCATCATGATTATGCTCAATTAATGTCTTGTCACCATTTTGTCTGCTTGCATCAAAAAGCCACTCTGCTATATCGGTCTCACAAGATGCATACGTTGCGTTTGAAACTAAGGACTTTGATTCATCATCTGTATATTCGGATGCAGAATCGGTAGCATAACCTGGACAAAGTTCAATAAATGAATGTTCATCCGTAATTTTTTCAAGCATATTATCAGCCGAACTTTTTGCTGCCTGCACCGATACATCATCGGTGTCAGCAGCTTTTATATCCAAATAACGATAAGAAACTGTATCATAATTGTTTTTATGTTCCTCATAATACTCAGAAACCTGTTCTGTTGTCGCGGCAAGCTCGCCGTCAATACTGTCTCTAAAGGCAACCGCTTTTAAGTAATCATTGACATATTTTTTTGTATTACTCTTGCTTGCATGACTGCCAAAAGCTTCCTCATAATACGCATTAAACGACATAGAAGCAGATTCTGCCTCTGATTTTATCTGGTCTATAAAATTATTATAATCTTCCTCTGCTGTTGTATAATCAAAATTTCTCTCGTCCGCCATCTTTAACAATGTTTTGTATTGTTTTAATGAAGTCACCCCATTATTGGCAAAATAGTCATACCATGTATAATCATCGGAATACTTTTGTTTTTTATCACTCTTTGTCATATCATAACCCATATAAGACTGAAGATATTGTGCATAAGTCATATCCGAACTAATACTTTGATTTAACATACTATTTTTATATAAACTATAATAAAAATCAAATTCTATTTCACTGACAGGATTGCCGTCAACCTTAATATAGCTGTAATAAATTTTATATAAATTGACGCCGACTGCTGTTCCTATACCAACAACCAACCCTATACAAAGCAATAATGCAACGCTAACAGCAATTTTTTTATTTCTTATCTCCCGTGCTCTCTCTGCCTTTCGCTTGGCAACCTTTCGGTCATATTTTGTCATTACTTTTTCTTGTCTGCTTTCATTTGATGTATTCTTGCTAGACTGTGCCATCTTTTCATTCCTCCAAATTATTTGTTTCTTTTATATAATCCAGTTCATGCATCCACAACTGAGGTGACGCATCACTTGGCATCCTTAAATCGCCGCGTGGAGATAAAGCAACAGAACCGACTTTAGGTCCATCTGGCAAACAGGAACGCTTAAACTGCTGCAAAAAAAATCGACGGACAAATATTTTTAACCATTTGTATATCGTCTCTTTATCATACTCCTTATCAAACGCTATATTTGCAATCCTAAAAAGTTTTTGCATCGACGTTCCAAACCGCAATATATGATACATAAAAAAATCATGCAGTTCATACGGTCCGACAATATCCTCTGTTTTCTGAGCAATATTGCCGTCTTCCTGCGGCGGCAAAAGTTCCGGACTCACTGGTGTATCTAATATATCATAGAGCGCTTGCGTCAACAATGTATCTTTACTCGAATCCGCATAATATCGGACTAAATGCCTTACTAAAGTCTTTGGCACAGAAGCATTGACGCCATACATGGACATATGATCTCCATTATACGTTGCCCAGCCTAAGGCAAGCTCGGACATATCTCCTGTTCCTATCACCATACCGCCTGTCTGATTGGCAATATCCATAAGAACTTGTGTTCGCTCCCTCGCCTGACTATTCTCATAGGTTGTATCATGTATGGCTTCATCATGCCCAATATCTTTAAAATGCTGTTTGACTGCCTCTTTTATATTAATTTCTCTCAATGTACACCCAAGCTGTCTAGTAAGTGTCACAGCATTGCGATAGGTTCGGTCTGTTGTACCAAAACAAGGCATTGTTACACAAGTTATCTTATCTCTTGATATACTACATTTGTCAAAGGCTCTTACTGTCACTATCAAAGCAAGTGTAGAATCCAATCCGCCAGAGATGCCAACAACAGCACTTTGACATGCTGTATGTTCCAGCCTTTTCTTTAATCCATACGTTTGAATATTGAGTATCTCCTCACACCGTTCATCCCTGCTGTGCTTATCTGAAGGTACAAAAGGCGCTTTGTCAAAATGTCGCATCAACTTTAAATCTTTTATCTGTGTACAAAATTTCACTCTAGTATATGAACGTTCCGGCTCAAGCTCATCCATATCAAACGTATTCATTCGGCATCGCTCGGACTGCAAGCGTTCTAAATCAATATCTGCATAGATACACGCATTCATAAATAACTGTCCTGATGCCAAAACAGAACCATTTTCACATATCATATTGTTTCCGCTAAACACAATATCTTGTGTTGACTCCCCTTCACCAGCACTTGAATATACATAAGCCGATATCAGACGAGCAGATTGTCCTTTTACTAAATCATACCGATACTCCGATTTTCCAACAACTTCATTGCTTGCGGAACAATTGACTAAAACCGTAGCCCCATGCAGCGCATGTTCAATGCTTGGAGGCTTTGGACTCCACAAATCTTCACACACCTCTGCCCCTATGACAAGAGAAGGCATATTGCTGCATTCAAACAGCAAATTCATTCCCATTGGAACGTTCCAATCTGCCACTTGAATATCAACACATTCTTCAAAACCAGATACAAAATATCGCTTTTCGTAAAACTCGCCATAATTGGGCAAATTTCTTTTTGGAATAAAACCTAAAAGCTGTCCGTCACACATCACTGCAATCACATTATACAATTTACAGCGATACATTAACGGAAGTCCTACAAATAAAATCATTCCTTTATAACGTGACGTCTCTTTTACAATTTTTATAAGACTTTCTTTAGCGCCAGAAATCAAAGTGCTTTGCAAAAACAAATCATTACAAGTATATCCTGTTATACACAATTCTGGAAAAACAAGCACTCTCGCATCTTTATCATACGCCTTCTTTGCAAGTTCTAATATCTGCTTGGTATTATACTTGCAGTCGGCAACCTTTATCTTAGGCGTTGCTGCTGCCAACCTTATATAACCATGTCTCATAGGCATACTTCCCCGCTTTTTACTTTATATTGAACTGCCAAAGCAAAACTGTGGCTATTATATCATAATTTTATATATAGTAAATACCAGAAGTTTGCGTAGCAAACTTTTATACCACAGCAAAGCTGTGGTTATTATATCATAATTTTTTGTGTAATAAAATATCTAGCTCGGCTTTTGCCGAGGTTATTATATCATAAAAGCCATTACATTTGCAATAATTACAAATATAATGGCTTATTTAAAATTTAAGTAAAAATATTACTTTTAATCCATATGAACTTTAATTTTGTACTTTTGGAGCAGTATCTGTAAACATTTCTTCTGCCTTTGTCGCAGCCTCGCTCAATTTTTCCTTTGCATCTGTAGCCATCTCCTTTAACCCATTCTTGGCATCGGTAGCTATCTCGTTCACATCCGTAGCGGCTTCATCGACATGATTGGTCGAATTTGTCATTTGTACAATCCCGTTATCTGAATCAGGACTACTCCCAGTGTCATCCTTCATTTCCTCCCCGCATCCTATAAGAGAGCCAACCACAAAAACCACCATAGCTGTAAGCAAAACAAATTTAATCTTTTTCATCAATAATCACGCCCTTTCTTTCAGAATTTTTCTATGTCCGTACTATTACAAGAACTTTCTTTTTAAAATAATTGAGCATAATTATTATTTGCGCTGCCTTTATAAATTATTCAATGCACTTTTAAAAGTTTGCTTAAATATTTATACAGCAATATGGTTATAATACTTACTAAAATGGCTTTTATTAAATTAAACGGCGCAACCGCCAAAACCACGAATGTAAGGACATTATCAATTGCGCTATTAATCGAATGTCCCATCTCAATAAATTTTTCAACAGGCGTACCATATAATTGTGAATATTTAGGCAGCAGATAGAACGCATTTAAAAATACGCCAGATACAATAAGCGTCAAACCTCCAACAATTAATCCTATAATCGCTCTTTTTTTCGTTTTATGTGTATGATAAATAACAGAGGCTGGAATCACAAAGATACAACCTAATATAAAATTGGCAAAATCACCAACAAACGCTGTTGATGTACCCTTTAAAACAATTTTTAAAAGTATTTTTACCGCTTCAATAACAACACCTGCACATGGTCCTAAAAGAAAAGAGCCTATCATAACAGGTACTTCACTTAAATCCAGCTCGTAAAAAGCAGGTGCTACAAAGGTCAATGGAAATTCAAAAAACATCAATACAACGGCAATCGCAGCTAGCATTGCCATAATAACCAACTTGTTAATCTTGGTTTTTTCGGATGAGAATTTCATATTATTTTTCTTCTCAATTAATTTTTCACAGCCAAATGCTGCAAAATAAATGACTACCACCATAAAAAGTGATACTAAGATAAATACAAGGTTTTCTTGTACCGATACAAATGTCTTTTGCATCGTTTCGATAAAATTGGACATATCGTTCACTCCTTCTTCTTTCATCCAGACTATACTGTCGGTTTAAGATTCACACTTAAATCTGCCTCTTTAAGGCTCGCGGACTTGTGCATACAATCATCTATCACAATTCTATGCCATCACCGCCGGTCAAGAATTGATGCGTTTTCTAAAGCAATATTTTTTTAACACATCGCACTTTGCCCTGAAGGTGAGTAATACTCACAAGACTGTCTAACAGTCCCATATTCAGTTGTACGTCATATGACTGACGAACTTACTATATCACTATATGGATTTTTTGTCAATTATAGTCTTTATATTTTCAACCGTTTTTCTGTTTATATTTTGTTCCCCATGCTACCATAGCATCTAAAATTGGTTTCAAACTATATCCCGTTTCCGTTAACGTATATTCTACTCGCGGCGGCACTTCTGCATAGACTTTTCGAGTAAGCAAACCACTCGCTTCCATTGAACGCAAATTTGCCGTTAAAACCTTTTGAGATATATTGCCAACAGATTTTTTTAATTCTCCAAATCGTTGGGTGCCGTCTAATAAATCACGAATAATTAAAACTTTCCAACGGTCACTAATAAGCATTAAAGTCGTTTCTACCGGACAAGCAGGTAACTTTTTTTCCATGAAAATCCTCCATTCCGAAGCATAGCGTAGGAATTGCGCAATAGAAAAAACTGCTAAAGCAGCCGCGTAGGCGATTTCGATTGTCGCATCAAGCCCTATTTGTGACGCTTCGCACAAATAGGCGTGTGAAAAATAAACACAGCAGCATTATTTTTCACACTAATCCCTCATTTCTTCACAATAGTTTCTTTTAAGTAACTATGGCACAATAAAGTGCTTACTTTACGTTTTTTCTTTATGGACATATTATAATCTTACAAGCGGAAAAAAACAAGCCGCAACAATAAAACTCAGGAGGATAAAACTATGAAAATCGCAGTTATTTGTGCAAATGGTAAAGAAGGTAAATTAATTGTTGAAGAAGCTATTGCAAGAGGTGCAGATACTACTGCCGTTGTACGCAACGAAAATCAATCGGCAGCAACAAACGTCATTAAAAAAGACCTGTTTGATTTAACCTCAGCCGATTTGGAAGGATTTGATGTTGTAATTGATGCTTTTGGAGCATGGACGCCAGAAACTCTGCCACAACACAGCACTTCTTTGAAACATCTTTGCGACCTTGTAAGCGGCAAAGAAACAAGACTTCTTATTGTCGGCGGTGCTGGCAGCCTGTATGTAAACCCAGAACATACCATACAGGTAATGGACGGAGCAGACTTTCCTGAAATCTTTAAGCCGCTTGCTTCCAATATGAGCAAAGCACTTGACGAGCTTCGTACCAGAACCGATGTAAAATGGACATATATCAGCCCTGCCGGAGATTTTCAGGCAAATGGTGCTAAAACGGGAAAATACATCTTAGGCGGCGAAGAACTACTATTAAACAGCAAGGGAGAAAGTGTAATCAGTTATGCCGACTATGCAGTTGCTATGATTGATGAAGCATTAAATGGAAATCATATCCAGCAAAGAATTTCTGTTGTAGCAAAATAAACAAATCAATAAAAATCAAATAAAATGCTGCCGTACAAAATTTTTCTTTCATACGGCAGTATTTTATTTAAACCAAATTTGAAATATCTGCTACTCCTATTTCTAACACACGATGTCCTTCCAACAGCTTATTTTGAATATTGATAAAACCAACCACCTTAATTTTACTGCCGTCTTTTGCCAGCATTTCATGCTGATAGCAAGCATATCGCTCATTGATAAAGGTAGCGCGCAAATCGGATATAATCTCATCATATTCTACATCTGGAACAAACTGTTTAAATACAAGACCTTCCTTGACATCTTCTTCTGTATACCCTAAAAGCTTGGTAAAACCTTCATCAATTTTAATGACCTTACCACTTCTCATCTCAACTGAATATCTCCCATTCGGAATAGAAACCATACTAGACATAAAATATACCCTCCTTAACTTTTTAAAATCAAGCGGATATTCACAATCCGCTTTATTATTTTCTTAAACCATCCAACTGTGATTACTTCTTTTCAAATGCCGCAATACGCTCACCAACCTGCTCAAACATCTGCTGATATTTGGCAAGTTTTGCTTTTTCTTCTTCAATTTTTGCTGCTGGTGCTTTAGAAATGAATTTTTCATTGCCAAGAATATGGTTGCAACGGTCAATCTCTTTTTGCAGCTTTCCTTGTTCTTTTTTCAGTCGCTCCAATTCTTTTTCAATGTCAACCAATTCTGCAAATGGAATATAAATCATGGCATCGGGAATAACCGTTGAAACAGCATCTTCTGGAATATTCGTCTTATCTGCCTGAATTTGAACTTCATTTGCATAACCTAATGTAGCAAAGAAAACCTTTCCATCTTCAAATATATTTCGCACTCCTTCTGATGGTGATACTACATAAACCAATGTTTTTCTGCTTGGCACAACATTCATTTCTGCTCTTAAATTTCTAATATTTCTTACTGCTACCTTAATGGTTTCAATATTTTTTTCCTCATTTGAAAAATCAAAAACTTCATTCATTACTGGCCAATTGGATACCATAATAGAGTCTTCTTCATCTTGAATATTACAAAAAATTTCCTCTGTAATAAATGGCATATATGGATGCAGCAGCTTTAATGCATCAATAAGCACTTTTTTTAATGTCCATATAGCGGCTGTCTTGGTTGTGTCAGCATCATTGTACAGACGTGGCTTTACCATCTCAATATACCAGTCGCAAAATTCTTCCCATATAAAATCATTTAATTTTGATACAGCTATGCCCAACTCGTACTTTTCCATATTTTCTGTAACTTCCGTAATCAAATGATTCATTTTAGACAAAATCCATTTATCGGCATCGGTGAGATTATCTGGCATAGTATCCGTTGCTCTTACCTTGTTATCAGGGTCATTCATCATAATAAATCTGGATGCATTCCAGACTTTATTGGCAAAATTACGGCTTGCCTCCACACGTTCCCAATAAAAACGCATATCATTTCCAGGTGCATTTCCTGTGATAAGCGTATAGCGCAATGCGTCCGCACCATATTTTTCAATGACTTCAAGAGGGTCAATACCATTTCCCAGCGATTTGCTCATTTTACGCCCCAAAGAATCTCTTATCAGTCCATGAAATAAAACTTTGCCAAACGGTTTTTGTCCCATATGTTCATAGCCTGAAAAAATCATTCGTATTACCCAGAAAAAGATAATATCATATCCTGTCACCAAAACATCCGTTGGATAAAAATATTCCAATTCCGGCGTTTTCTCTGGCCAGCCGAGCGTTGAAAACGGCCATAATGCTGAAGAAAACCACGTGTCCAGTGTATCAGGGTCTTGCTCTATATGGGTGCTGTTACATTTTGGACAAGAGCAAGGTTTTGTATCAGACACTTCCATATAACCGCAGTCCTTACAATAATAGGCTGGAATCCTATGTCCCCACCACAATTGCCTTGAGATACACCAGTCACGAATATTGTCTGTCCAATTATAATAGGTCTTATCCATAGAAGCTGGCATAAGCTCAATATCGCCATTTTTAACGCCTTCCACAGCAGGCTTAATCAACTCGTCCATCTTTACAAACCACTGCTGCTTAACCATTGGCTCAACGGTTGTCTTACATCTATCATGCGTGCCTACATTGTGTACATGGTCTTGCACCTTTACAAGAAGACCTAACGCTTCAAGGTCTTTTACCATCACCTTTCTTGCCTCATAACGCTCCATTCCTGCATATTTACCGCCAGCAGCATTGATGGTCGCATCGTCATTTAAAATGTTAATCTCTGGCAAGTTATGTCTTTTTCCCACTTCAAAATCGTTAGGGTCATGAGCAGGCGTAATTTTTACAACACCTGTACCAAATTCCATGTCGACATACTCATCTGCAATAATTGGAATCTGTCTGTCTGTAAGCGGCAATTCCACCATCTTGCCAACCAAATCCTTATACCTATCATCCTTTGGATTAACCGCAAGCGCTGTATCGCCTAACAAAGTTTCTGGTCTTGTTGTAGCAATCTCAACAAACCGATTTTCTTCGCCTACAACTGGATAATTAATATGCCAAAAATGTCCTGCTTGTTCTTCATGTTCCACTTCAGCATCGGATATGGAGGTATTACATACTGGACACCAGTTTACAATTCTTGAACCTTTGTAGATAAGCCCTTTCTTGTACAAATTAATAAAAACTTTCTGAACGGCAGCAGAGCACCCCTCATCCATTGTAAAACGCTCTCTGTCCCAATCACAGGAAGAACCCATTTTTTTAAGCTGACTAGTAATCGTTCCGCCATACTCCTCTTTCCATTCCCATGTCCTTTTTAAAAAACCTTCTCTTCCAAGTTCATGCTTATCAATACCTTCATCTTTTAATGTATTGGTCACTTTCACTTCCGTTGATATGCTGGCATGGTCTGTTCCAGGAAGCCAAAGTGCTTCATATCCCTGCATTCGCTTAAAACGAATAATAATATCCTGCATTGTATTATCAAGGGCATGTCCCATATGAAGTTTACCTGTAATGTTTGGCGGCGGCATCACAATGGTAAATGGTTTTTTGTCTTTATTTACCTTTGCATGAAAATATTTTTTGTCAAGCCATTTTTGATACAATCTGCCTTCAATATCCACAGGATTGTAATTTTTTTCTAATTCTTTACGCATAAATATAATCCTTTCTTTTTATATACCTTTGTGTAATTTAGTAAAAATTGCGTCCTATAACAATCAAGTAGGAAAGGATTTCCCCTACTTGCGCGCCGAACGCAGGCGGCTTTTGCTACATATTTCTTCTTTATGTCCGTGTGCATAAAAAAACACCCTTCATCTCAAATCGATGCAAAGGGCGTTCTATACGCGGTACCACCTTTATTTATCACTTATAAATCGTCACAATAAAAATTTTTCATTTTTTGCAACCATTTTTGTCCTTTAACGGGGACGACTCGTCACAGCCTACTCATGCAGCTACAAAAATCACTCTTATAAAACTGCAAGTTTCTCAGCCATGCTGCTCAAAAGCTACCTTCCATATCTGTCTTCCCAAAGCTCTTCCACATTGTAACTGTCATTCAAGTCCATTGCCTTATAGCAAGACTTGTTATACTTGTTATATTCATTCTGCCTAACAGTATACAGAGCTTCTCTCTGGCGGCACATAATATGTACTCCTCTTTATCTGCGCATTTTTTATTAAACTGAACTTTATCATAATATGTTTAGCAAAAAAAATCAACCTCTAAACGAAAAACTTAATCACATAATCAACAACTTTTTTCTATAATAGCTTCAATTTCTTTAGCACTCTTGTCTGTCACATCCGCTATCTGCTCTAATGTATAACCTTTCTTATGCATATTTAAAATAATTTTTGCTTCTTTCTTTGCTTCTCCTCTTTCCAAAATTCCCTGACTTAAATTACACATTGTATTCACATCCTCTCTCATCCCATCATCTGTTAAAATATGATATTCGTTTTCCATAATCTCTAATTTCCTTGCGACAGATAAGTCCATTGATAACAATGTATTTAACAATCGGTGCAATTCATACTTATCGTCTTGCTGTGAAACTTCATCCGCTATTCCTATTAATACAATATTCAGTAAGTCAAGCCGCCCTTTCCATTGATAAGAGCCTATAATATCATCCTTTTTCAAATGCACATAGGACATGCTGTTGTCTTTCATATTCATACAAATCCATATTGAAAATACACGCTTGATATCATTATAATTTGTCTTTACAAAATCTCGTTCTTTTTGTGAAGATATAAGACGACTTACATAAAAAATGGCTCTGTCTAATATATGATACGTTGTCGGCTCATCTTTTTGCGCTTCCACATTAATAATAACTTGTGAAATATCACTTTTCTTACTATGAGCTAATGGCAGCCTTACATAAAATATAATATCAAAACGAATAAGTCCCTCATGAATCTCTGCTGCTTCTGTATTCATTTTTTTTCCTTATACTTTCGGTAAAAATGCAAATTTTTTTATATATCATAAAAAACGGATATTTAATTTTATGTTTAATTAGACTTTATTCGTTATAATCAATTAATATCTATCTTTTAAAAATCAATCTCTAAATCTTTATAAATTCTATCTTTAACAATTATATATTATAAAACACCAATTATCAACATTAATCCAGCAATATCTGGTCTGCTGTAACAAATATATACCCTTGACTTTGTAAAATATCAATAATTTCTAATGCCGCTTCTACAGATGTATCATAAATATCATGGAGCAAAATAATATCGCCGCACTTAATATTTTTTGTCACTTTATTGACAATAACACGTATATCTTTTGTTGCCCAATCTTCTGGGTCAACACTCCACAAAATTGGCATCATATTAATTTCAGACAACAATTTATCCGAATAAGCACCAAAAGGCGGACGAATATACTTCGGACATTCGCCTATTACTTGTGTTATTTTTTCGTTGGTCTGAATAATCTCAGACCTTGCCATATTCACATTAAGCGTATCAAGCTGAACATGTGTATAAGTATGATTGCCAATTAAATGACCCTCCTCATACATTCGCTGAATAACATCTTCATTTCCTTCAATATTTTCTCCAACCAGAAAAAAGGTTGCTTTTACATTTCGTTCTTTAAGACCATCTAATAATCGCTGTGTACTTTTAGGATTGGGTCCATCATCAAATGTAATCGCAACACATCGTTCTGTAGTATCTGTACAGATACCAGACTGAATATTTTGCTTATCCGCCTGTGCTTTTTGTACAAAAATGACAAGTGCTAATATTGCTATTAAAAAGATAATACCTATACCTATTATTATCTTATTTATATAATTATAACGCTGCTTTTTGTGAATCATGCCTTTTAAAAACCTATATATTTTTAACAGTTAATGAATTATATGAAAAGAGATGAAGGCAAATTACAAGGAAATGAATATTATAATATTGGATAAGCTACAATAAATCAGACAGATTTTTTAAAGTCATATAATATAAAATCAATAAGTAAAGGAACCACCAATATGACCAAAACAGGAAAAAAAACACGCAAGTATACGAATGAATTTAAACAACGGTTAGCAAATTTATATTGTTCAGATAAACGCAGATGTAGTATTTGCAAAGAATATGATATCACCTATTCTTTATTTGACAAATGGGTAAAACAAGCAGAAATTTCTGGCTCATTACTTTTCTTATGTTATCTTTATTTTTACCAAATTTTTCTATTGCCTTTACTCTCATCTGTCCATAATATAGTATTTTAATAAAATAAGACAGCTCAATTAATAACCTTTTTACAATTAAGAACGCAAATTATTATAACATTACAAATACTTACAAATTTTTGCTTTAATTTTTTGATACCACATATATTGTTTCCAAATAAAAAATATTTTGTAATCAAAAAGCTTAAATATTCTAAAAAATAATTTTCTTCTTTTATGTGCTTGTACTGATTTTCGACTATCTGATGATAAAGGCAATATCCTATCAATATCTATTTCCATTATATTAACTGCATTCTTTATTCTACTTAGTAATTCTTGTCCTTTTATTGAATGAACTATAATCACTGATGTTCCTTTGTCATCATCCATTTCTGGCATACATTTATCAATCCCCCAAGCATCACCCAATGTTAAATCAGACAAGCGATTTAAGCCTTTGAATTTACATTTATGACAAGAAGGTCTTAAACATATATTTGATAAAAACATTTGACTATACATATCCTCACTATGAGGTTTTATATATTTTTCTTCATTATTGAAAACAATTTTCATTTGATAATTCTTCCAACCAAATTCTTTATTCCTGAATGATATTTCTCTAATAGTTGAATTATTCTTCTTTTCTTGCCATTTTCTATATGCCGTCCAAACTTTTGGACTTGGTACTCCATGACATAACACATCAACAGTATAGAGATTTTTATATTCTTTTCCTAAAAAGGATTTAAGACCTGCAATTTGACAAGCTGTTCCACTATAAAAAACATTAAGACCAGCTTCTAAATCCATTTTAGCATTTTTAAAGGTTTCATTGATTTTACTTTGTAAATACTTACTTCCTCTCAACAATCCTAAGTTAGCTATTGAATCAATCCGCATATGGCAAATCATTTGATTTTCATTAATAGAAGCCCCATAAAGTACTCCCTTTTCTGATTTTAAAATAAACTCTGCTAAAACTGAAAAAATTCCTCCACTAGAACTCTGTAATCTAATTTTTTCATTTATAGCATAACCTACATAACTTTTTATTATAGTATCATCCCATTTTGTATGATTAACTAGTGGGCAAACTTTATTACACAAATTACAATTAATACAATTTTCTTTTTCAACAAATGGATATAGAAAACCTTCAGCATCCTCTTTCATTGAGATACAATTTTTAGGACATATTTCCTGACAAGCAGAACAACCACAACAATCTTCTTTTCCTTTCAAATTTATCATCTTACTCCTCCCTTCTAAATTATTTTGTAAATTTCCTTTGAAGTTGAAGCTTCCCTTTTGTCATCTTGTCAACTAATTGTAAACATTCTTTAAATTCCGAAAATCTATGATACATAATAAAAAATATTACATTAGGAATAACACAACAGATAATACCTCTCACAATAATTGTTGTCCAATTACCCAAAACAATTTTATTACAAACTAAATACGTTAAAATACAAGCTATTAATGACACAATCACATAAAAAAATAAATTTTTAAGATATTCTAACAACTTCTTCTTTTCAAACAACGTTGTAAATAAATTATGAAATAGCCATGGCATACCTACTAATAGTGTAGATAATACCGTTGATAAAATAATACCATAAATGCCCCAAAATTGCACCATAATCAAGTTCATAATCAAATTGGCAATTGCTGTAACTAATGGTCTAAAGCGGTCTTCATGCCAAATTCCACCTGCATCCTTATACATGTTTAGTAACTGGTTGATTTCATATGTAAAATAATAAATAACTAAACAAATCACAACACTAAAAGGCAATTGCAATTCTTCACCTACCCATACCTTCATAAAAGGCTGATATAAACACAAGAAACAAGATGAGCAAAATCCACTAATCCAAGCTATTAAAAAAGTAAACTTTTTCAAATCATTAAAATTTTTTTCTTTTGTTTCAACAATCAAACTATTTCCTATACCAGCCATACATGAATTAAAAATTATAGCTACAAATCCAATAATAGCTGTAAGTATAAAATAATAATTCTGATAAATAGCAAGCATTGTCAACCCTAGAAAAGCAGAAATAACAATTGTATCTGCGGAATTAACAATTACTGCACCTATCTTTGAAGTAAACAAATCTCTTATTCTTCTATTAATTTCTTTAACTTCTGACTGTTCTAATTTTCCTTCTGCTTTATAATCTGGATACATTTTTGATGCTACAATAGCTGTTACAACATTAGTTAATATTTGTGTTGCTAACATAACTATTACATATAAATAATAATTTTTAAATAGCCACAATACCAAAAATTGTAATACATATTGTATTGTACTAGTAGTCATTGTCACCTTACTTATAACATCAACTCTCTGATGTGCCTGCAATACACTATTCTTATAGGCTAACATCCAATACGACAACACTGTAGTAGCAAGATTTAAAAGATATAATATATAAATATTTATTTCTATTGGAACATCTCCACTTATTAAATCAGGAATAAATGGTGTCAAAATCACACCAAAAATTGCTATGATAAGTCCAATTGCTGTATAATATGTCTTATACAACTTTAAAAGTGCACATATTCTCTTTGTATCATCTTCTGCAATTGGTTTATACATACTATAAATCATAGCTGAACCAACTCCTAGTTCTGCTAGATTAAGTACCTGAAGAATTGAAGCACATAAACCATTTAATCCAAGATATTGAACTCCCATAAAATAAATCATAGCAGTACGCATCACAAATGGTATAACAATCTGATATGTCTTTTGCATAATGCCAAAAAACATATTTCTCGATGCATTTTTAACTCTTTCTATCTTCATATATTCATATTCCTTTCATAGCATCAATGCTCCTACTTAATCTTTCATTACTTTATTTCCATAGACATCTTCAAAAATTCTATTACTTTCTTTCGCTCTATTTCCAGTTGTCTAAAGCCTTCTGCATAGTTACATTCCATGATATCATTTGTTAATCCACTATTTACATACTTTCGTTCCAAATGAAACTTTGATAGTAATGTCTCTATTCTAGACATCATATTAGCCATATCAGAAGATTGTCTATTATATACCAAAAATGGCTTATTAAATAAAAATGAAAACACACATGCATGAAATGAATCAGTAAATACTAGTGAAGCATGTTCTATAAAATAAATAAACTCACTTGGACCAGAAGCAAAAATCTCTGGCTGTGTATAATCCATAAGATTATAAACCTTAAATCCATACTCTCTTGCATATTTCTTTATATCACTTTGTATCTGCTCTGAACGATTCCCCAAAAAGTACGTAAAAATATATGGTTTATTATAATCAACATTTTTAGACTTTTTTGCAATTTTTCTCCATTCGTCCACAGTAAGCATCATTGTTGGGTCAATAAGAACTGTAGCATCCTGACCTGTCAATTCCTTTATAATTTTTGTACCTGTTTCTTCTCTAACAGAAATATGTGGTATTGTTGATAAATTAGACTTAAAGTATTCTCTCCACTCATATGGTAAACTTTCTATACCAAAGCTTGGAGAAAAGCATATCTTTTGCCTTGAATCTGCAAAAGTAAGTAAAAATAAATCTTTACGCAATGGTCCCCATTTAAAGAAATGAGGGTTCCATACTTGGTCACTTCCAACAACAAAGAAATTAGTTTTAATCTTTGTTATCTTTTTTAAATTCATAATGTGAATAGGATTTAGAAATTTTGTATTAAAATGTCTAAATGCTTTTAATTTATACATGTTATATTTTCCAAAAACTTTCTTATTACTCCAGTGATAATTCGTTAACCTAGCAATAATATATTTAATTTGAAATTTCCAATCTAAACAACTTTTTTCAAATGCTAATGTCTTTACATTAAATCCTAGTTTTTTTATTGTTTGCTCAACCGCATAATTTTGCAAACGATTTCCATAATTTGGATTGGGGTCATAAATTGTAATAACACATGCTGATTTCTTTTTCATTTCTTTATGCTTATGTTTATATAATTTATAATATAAACTAGGTGCAATACTCAAAATTTTCACTTTACAACTCAATTTAATATCATGAAGGTGCCTTATACCACAATACTTTTGATTAATTTTTAAAGTTGTAACCATATCCTGATATAATTTATCCTCTAAATTTCCATTTTTCCAAATTTCAAGTATTTTAACAAAGCATCTTAATGCTAATGTTGTTTTACAACTTTCACAAAGTTTATCATAATCTTTAAAAAGCTCACAAATACGCTCCCACGAAATTATTTCTGTATATCTCCTACTATTAAAATTTCCATGACAAAGAGAATTTTCATACAAAATATAATAATATAAGGGAATATCAATATCAACAACTCGACTTGCACGTTTTAATGCCTGTGCATAAAAAAATGTATCCTCTCCAACATACAAATCCAAAGAAAAACGAAGTCCCTCTACAATACTTCTATGATATAAAACTCCCCATGAAACAAAATGAGCAGTCTTTGATGTAAATCTATATTCATTCAAGTTCATCACTGTCTTAGTATATTTATTAATATTTTCTATGTGTATTTCTTCTCCATCTATATAATCTAAGCTATGACATGTAGCCAATGTTACTTTATTCTCAATTAATGCAGAAAGCAATTTTTCTATCAGATAAGGAGACACAATATCATCAGAATCTATAAAAGTCACATACTCACCTTTAAATCTATCCAAGCCAAAATTTCTAGCATTTGATACACCACTATTGACAATATGATAAACCTTAAATCTATTATCCTGTTTGACATAACTATCACAAATAGAACCACTTTTATCTATAGAGCCATCATCTATAAGAAGGACTTCTATATTTTTATAAGTCTGTGTTCTTATAGAGTCTAAGCAGCGCTTAAGCACTCTTTCAACATTATAAACAGGAATAATAATAGAAACTATCTGCTCTTCTGCCACTATATACACCTCTTTCTTCGCTTAATCACTCTCTTCTCAAAAAAAATTTAACAATATAATACTGTCCTATAAATGGACAAAATCGACTAATTTTATACTGCAATCTATGAAGTTTTCTCATTCCAGAACTTTGTATTTTTTTTTGTTTCATCAAACAAGAGTGTCTTTTAAACCAAACCTTTGCATCATGATATTGTTCTTGTTTGGTTATTTTTTTTAAATGATATCCTTTTTGAGAATTATTTATTAACGCATGAAAACCCTCATAACAAAATGCTACAATTGCTGGTACAATATCCAAATGTTCTTGACTCTGAATATCCTTTAATATCTCTATTTGTTGTTCATACTGAGCTAAAAGATCTGATTTATATCTGCCAACTGCAGATGCGTCACTAATTCGATAATTATAACCACTATTTGATACAATTTGAATAGTATTTATATATTTTGAGTATTTCAAAAGAAAAATAGCATCTTCACCAATATAAAGACTTTCGGGAAACAAAATCTTATTTTCTTTAATAATATCTGCAAATAAAAGTTTTCCACATACAGCTCGAAAAAAAACACCTAAATTTATATCTGCAATATTCCATCCAATGATTATTGACATAATTTCATCTTTAGATAAATCATGCGTAACTAAAATTGGTCCTGGTCTTTTTTCCTTATCAAAAATTAAAGTATATCCCCATTGGTAAATTGTTTTTT
Source organism: uncultured Lachnospira sp. (assembly GCA_910585095.1). GTDB lineage: Bacteria > Bacillota > Clostridia > Lachnospirales > Lachnospiraceae > Lachnospira. Next base: position 28,476 of record CAJUBU010000012.1, on the reverse strand, counting down.
TATCTTTAATACTTAAAACTGCTCGTTCCAAAATGTCCTTATCCAATGTGTCATCTGCATCAAGAAATACAATATATTCCCCTGTTGAAATAGCTAATCCAGAATTACGTGCTGCCGAAACGCCCGCATTTTTCTTATGTATAACCTTTATTCTTTTATCTTGACAAGCATACTTATCACATATATCCGCACTTGTATCTATAGAACCATCATCAACCAAAATTAATTCAATATTTTTATATGACTGATTGATAACACTCTCTATAGCCTGTGGCAAACTTTTTTCAGCATTATATATTGGAATTATAACTGATACCATTTTACACATTTAACTATCCTCATTTTCTATCAATAAACTTCCATGTTTTTTACTAATCAGCAATGATATTAACAACACAGGAAAACACATAAATCCATTCAATCCATGTACCTCTGTCATTGCATATAATCCCCATGCAATAAGTGCAATATTTATCTTATTACTCTTATATTTGGTTAACATAAAAAAACTAATAACTAACACAATTAGCCATATTATACCCTGATTAATCATCAAATAGGTATAAGTGCAATCAAAAGTAAATGAATTTAATCTCCAAATTTCATTCCATGTTATACTCATATTTTGTAAATTTTGACCAAACATTGTTAATCCATAATAGACATAGGCATAACCTCCAAGTGTAATACGAGCTGATAAAAAACGATCCACCATCATTATAATAGGTATATTATTTGTTCTCAATTTAATCATAAAATAAAAAGCTATAGATAAAATAGGTATTATCCATGCAGCTATATATTTATAAATTTTAATGAATCTTCTTTTTTTTATTATAAGCAAAGCAACCATTGCTATTACAAACAGCACACAAAAAAAACTTGTCCTTGTCTTTGTAAAATAATACGAAACTAAAGATATAAAAAAAATAAATCCTAAATGTTTCCACTTTATTTGTTCAAATTTTATCCAAATCCACATAATAATTAAATTAAATAATATTACAGATAATGTATTTGGATGTACAAATCCAAATTTATAGCGTTCTACTCCATACATGACTGCTGATAATGAATAATTTCCTAATAGTGACATGAATATTGCCCATATAATATTGAATATAAAAAATAACAATTCATACTGAAAAATAAATTGTATTACTTTGTTAATATCTGCATCACTTATCGCCATACATGTTATTATAGTAATCAGAAGTCCATATTGTCCAGTAATTAATACTCCATATAAAGCAACAAAAATTATCAAAATATAAATAACTAACCTTTTTACAGAATATCGCTTTTTTAAAATTTCAATTAAGAGTACACTTGCTGCCAATACGGATAATACTCTATCAATTCCCTCACTATAAGGAAATACCTCAGACACAGAAAGTGCAACTTTAACAATCATTAATAACAAGCCAAAGTAAAGAAAACCTTGTGGTCTTATGAGTTTTATTTTAGTTTTGCTCACAAATTAGTCCTCCTTTACATATTTTATCTTACTGTTTTATCTAATTTTTTTACAAACTTGTCTATAGAAAAATACGTTGCTTTGTTTACAGCTGCTTTCTTAAGCTCGGCTATCTTAGCTTTATTTGTATTATTAAACAACTCTACTATACAATCAGCCATTTCTTTATAATTTGAATTTTCTACTAATAATCCATCCACCTTGTTTAATATAATTTCTGGTATAGCCCCAGAAGCTCCACATATACAAATTAAACCTGTCGCCATTGCTTCAATTATAGTTATACCAAAGCCTTCCTCACAATTAGGTAAATGAAGAAATATACCTGATTGTGAGAGAAGCTTTGGAACTTCCTCACAATTTCCAATCATTGATATTTTATCTTTTAAATTTAATTTTTCAATTAAACATTCAATATTCTTTTTTTCTGGACCATCCCCTGCTATCGTCAAATGCCAACTCATATCCTGTGGCAATATTTTCATTGCTCTAACTATGTTTTCTACACCCTTTTCTTTAACTAACCTTCCAACATACACAAATTTTGAAATATTATCTGTTTCTATAGTGCTTGGTTTATATGTTCTTAAATCAACCCCATTATAAATTACTCTAATTTTATTTGGATTAACTTTCATTTCCTCTATCACTGTTGACTTTACATATTCAGAAATAGCTATAATATAATCTACTTTTTTTGAAGCCCAAATTACTATAGGTTTATAATACATAAATTTAATACGATTACTTTTCCAAAACATATTTTTAGCAGCTGAATGTGCATACATATACACTTTAATATTAGGAAATTTTTTCTTTAAAAAAGGAGTATATAAAAGCAATGCTGGTGCATTATGATGAATTACTATGCTCTTTACCTTATTTTTAATACATATTCTCTTTATATTTGAATATGTTTTAAAAAACTCTTTTTGTGAAGCATTAAGACGAATAACATTTGCACCAGCTTCTTCCATTGCATTAGTAATACTTCCTACGCGCCATGGAAAAAGAAAAATATTATTATTCTGTGAATACTTTGCATACTCTTTACATAATATTTCTATTCCTCCAGTATCACCTGAAGACAAGATATGTAAAACTGTTTTTTTTTCATTTTTCATTATCTATTACCTATCTATTTTTTATGTATCTACCAAAATTATTATAATTAATCACTCTTGATAAACTTATTCATCATTTCCTTTTAATCCTTTCATTTCTGCCATATAAAGTGCTATATTTAACAAAATAGAAGCAACTTGTCAAAATAAACAATAATAAATACAATTGTTTTCATAAACTTAATTTTTTTTCTTCCAAACACTTCTATAAATTCTACCAAGTAAAATTGTTATAAAAATCAAAAATTTTTCTCTAAAACTGTGTATTTTTAACTTATCAGGTAAATTACTTGCTCTATTACTCTTGTAACAATTATAAATGATTGCTCCCTTTATATTTGTCTTTATCCCACACTCTTTTGACATAAGCTGCTTTCCACGCAGCATCGAACCAAACGGCGATGCAAACTTCATTGGCTTATCATTTGCTGTCAAACCACCTTTTAAATATTCACAAATATAAATAGGCTTATTTATAAAACAATATTTATATTTTTTTCCAATTTCAATCCAAACAACATCTTCACTGAGAAATTTTTCACCAGTAAATTCTGGAAATGGATATCTTTTTAAAATATCTGTAAAAAATACTTCTGCCATATCGCCTGGATGCTCTTTCTTTATACGATATTCAATATATGAATCAATAAATTCATTTTTTTCTAATCCCACAATAGCTTTACCATTTTTATCACATCTCAAAAAGCTAAAACAACCAATGTCTTGATTTATTTTATACTTATTGTAATACAAACCAATCATTTCTACGGCGTTTGATGTAAGTTCATCATCACTATCTACAATCATGGTTAAAGTAGAATCAATTTTACCAGTTCCAATATTAAGAGCTGTATGCTTACCTCCATTAACTTTCTTAATATATTTCACAATAAATGATGCTTCTTCAATAAATGATTTACACAGTTCTTCAGTTTCATCTGTGCTACCATCATCCACAATAAGCCACTCAAAGTTATTATCACTCTGTGTACATAAAGAGTTATATAAATTTGGCAATGTATGTACTCTATTATAAGTTGGTGTCAAAATTGTAACTAACGACATTATAATTCTCCATAACACTGCAAGGTTTTAGAAACATTAATATCCCATGAATAATATTGTTTAATATATTCACGGCTATTATTATTTTTCCCTTGCTGTTTTAATATTTTTTCAAGCTGTTTTTTTAAATCTTCAACATTACAAGACTTAAATGTATAAACATAATTCTTTCCAACTTCAAGATTCTCAGGTATATCACTGACTAAACACTCACAGTTATAACTAAGTGCTTCCAATAAACATATAGGCATACCTTCTGCTTCACTTGGAAATACAAATAATTTTGTATTTGAATAAAGTTCTTGTAACTTCTTACCTTCTACAAATCCAATTAACTTAACTCTTTCATCTTTTTCTGCCATTTCAGAAATTTTCTTATGAAAATCATCCAAAAAGGGACTATTCCCCGCTATCACAAGCTTTAGATCTGAATTAATCTGCCTATAAGCCTCAAGGAGATATTCCAGTCCTTTTCCAGGAACAACTCTTGAAAGAAATAATATATAACTTCCTTTTGTAAGACCATATTTTTCCTTGATAATATCTGCAGGAATAATATCCATTAAATTTGTTCCATTAGGAATATATTCTACATCTCTATTATATGTATCTTTAAAATATTGTTTTTGTTCTTGAGATAACACAATAATCTTATCCGCATATTTAGCTGTAAACTGTTCACCTTTTTTTATAAACCAAGACCCAAATCCTGACCATTTAGGTGTCTTATAATTTAATCCATGAACTGTAACAATAATCTTTTTCTTAAATAGATGTGGAATAAAAATAAAAAAGCTTGGTCCAATTGCATGATAATGAATAACATCATAATCTTTTATAACTGCATGAATAGAAGCTATAAAAGAATATATAATAGCATCTGTAGACTTCTTTTCTATTGTTGGAACAGAAATTAATTTTACACCTTTATATTCTTTTGGAATATTTAACCCCTTTTTTCTTCTATTGTAAACAGTTACCCTATGTCCTCTTGCAGCCAAGCTTGTTGCTAATTCTTCAACAACAACCTCTATACCTCCTTCACGACCAGGTATTCTTTTATGCCCAATCATTGCTATCTTCATTTATAACTTCCTTTTATTTTTGATTATATAAATTTATATACCATTGCTGTAATTTTTTTGCTTCATCAATTATATCATATCCCGCTTTGCGAAGTTCATCTTTAGCAACTTTATTTCTCTCTTTATTTACATTTATAATGGCTTTTGCCCATTTATCTATATCATCATTAATATTTAACATTTCTATATTATTAGTTAATAATATTTCTTTAGAAATCTTATCTGATACAATACATGGTAATCCATTAGCTTGTGCTTCTACACCAACTACAGGAAGTCCTTCAAATAGTGATGGCATAACAAACACATCCATAACCTGATATATTTCGGCTACATCCGCCCTATCTATAAGTAATGATACATTTTTTTCAATTCCAAGTTTTTTTATCTTTTCCTCAATCTTATATTGGTCTTGTCCTTTTCCCACTAATAGTAAATGACTATTCGGTTTTTTTGCAAGAACTGCATTGAAAATATCTAACAAAAAAAGCTGATTTTTTATATAACAATATCTGCCCACATGTCCAATAACAAACTTTCCCTTTACATTAAGTTCTTTACGTTTTCTCTCTCTTATTTCTTTATTAAATGCAAATTTTTCAAAATCTATAGCATTTCTGATTATCTTAAATTTACTATTGGGAAACATAAATTGCCCTGCTACATTACCACAAGCACAATTTTTTGTAGCTACATTATGTATTTGTTTAAGCGCCAAATATTTAATAGGAAATTTTAAATCTTTATCTAATTTGGAACTATGACTATGAGCAATTCGAATAGGAATTTCACTTTTTTTTGCAGCCAATAAAGGAAAGTATGACATTGTATCATTATGAGAATGAATTATTACATATTCCTTATGCTCCTGAAAAAAGGATTTCATATAACGAAAATATCTTGGTAAATTTTGGATATAAAGACGTGGTGCATGGTAAACAATACCACCCATTTTTTTTATTTCATTTTCATATGCACCTTCCTGCTGGCGATGTGTTAAAAAATCAAACTGAATCACCTCATGATTCATATGCCGATAGTAATTCATTAACATTGTTTCCAAACCAGCACGATCCATGATATTTACTGACTGCAATATTCGTATCATTGCAATCCTCCTTTTATTTTAAAAATATAATTTCACAATTTTCTCATTCCATAAGGTGTCAAATAATTTTTAATTAAAATCAAAATATTTAAACCTATAGATGACATAAATTTTTCTACCAGTTTTTTATGCTGTAAATTTTCCATATACTCCATATGTTTCACAATATTTAAATATGAAAAACTGTGCCTCCCACATAACCATCATCATGCAGCAATACACAGTTTCAACAACTACCAAAGCATATTAACATAAGTTTTTACTTTAATCAATAACTTTCCCTAAATTAGCACAATTTTACACGTTTACTCGTATATCTATGCTTTCTGCTATCTAATTTTCTCCTTTGCTCTTTACAAACTGCATTCCCAACACCAATGCTAAACCTGCAACACATGCAATTATATGAAATGTATCAAAACTCATTGCTGGCATAACATTTTTTAAAGTCGTCGGTCCCATCACAATAGCATAAAATGAACCTAACATCATACCCAAAATCATATATACGGTCTGTGTACGAAACTTGTCAAGACACACTTTAATCACTTTAACAACGGTTAACGCGCCAAATATAATGCCCAGTCCAAATACAAACAACGCTGGAAAATACGCCAAATTAAAATGTAATATTTCTTTAATAGCAGCCATAATTGGCATATAGACACCAAACACTAAAAGCAATGTAGAACCTGATATTCCTGGAAGAAACATCGCCGAGATAGCAAACATGCCAATAAAAAATAATTTTATGCCCAAACCAACAGAAAACGCAGCTAAATCCGAAGTCGCTTCAATCCTTCCATTAAGCCATGTCAGCCCAACGACAAACACAATTCCTAATATGGCAAATAAAACCCCTTTTCCAACATCTTTGTAGCTTTCCTTTTCTTCTTTTACAATCAATGGAATCGCACCAGCAATAAATCCAATAAACAAGGAACTAACTACATAGATATGGCTTTCAAACAAAGATGATAATACAAGCGCTGCCAACGCCATACCAACAATCCACCCTAATCCCAGTTTAATAAGAAAATAGAGCGCATTTTTTCTGTCCTCCCCTTTCTTAAAAGCAATATCGTGAATTGAACCGATAAATTTATCATAAAATCCCATAATAAATGCTATCGTTCCGCCGGAAACGCCTGGAACACTATCCGCTAGCGCCATACAAAACCCTTGTATCATCGTGATGATTAATTTCATAAAAATAACTATTCCTTTCCATCATGTTCAAATTTAAGTTTATACATAAATATAAATTGACAAACCCAATCTTATTTAACCTGTAAACAAATTTATTTGTAAAATAATTTTCTTGACAAACTTTTTATTTTATTTTAATATATTTATAGAAGCGAGTTTTTAACCGTACAGCTATTGCTCAAGCGGGGTACTCGTTTCTTTTTTTATATTTATAATATCATATAAATAAAGTTTATTATTCGCTGCATATCGTATAATTAATTCACTATTAAAAATATTATATCGAACAATATTTTCTTGTTCATTAAATACTGGCAATGCAAATTTAGAATTATAACGATACCAACCATTCTTTGCATTTTTCTTATGTTTGTCAGCTAAATTTTCCTTAAAACGCTTATTTACAGCAATTTCAATTAATTCAGGAATGCCTTGTGCTGCATTGGCTTTAGCTTTTGCAATCGTACCTTTTAATTTTGCTGTGTATTGTGAACCCGCATATTCATCTATAAAATTTGTATCTATATAAATTTTATCTTTTGTTTCTATAATTTCAATTATTTCCCCAACGTACTGTTTTAAATAATTTTCTACACCAGTCCAATCAATATTTCGTCGTCCTTTAAAAATCAGTTCCTTAATAAGAACAATTTTTTCACCATTAAAATTTTTTATAATGCTTATGTTTCTTTTCAAAAAATTTTATCCCCTTTAGCAAAATTATCTACTTTATATATTAAATTATTAACACATAAATAATCCTTTCAAAAATCAAACAACGATAACTGATTGCTCTCTGCCATCTTACCCAGTATACCCAAATCGCTGAGTTTGTCAATAACTGTCTGACCAACTTTGGCACGCTGGCGCAAATCATCTTTCGATAAAAACTCTCCATCCCTTGCCGCAATCTCAATACCTTCTCCTGCAACTTCACCTACTTTGTCAATCACTTTAAAAGAAGGCATTATTTTTCCATCTATAATTTGAAAATTTCTTGCTTTTGCCTTATAAATATCAATAGGCATAAATTCAAAGCCTCTTGCATACATTTCTTGGACAATCCGCATATCTTTCAGTTCGCCTTCCTCAGCAGCTGTAATTGTTCCATCATCCGCTTTTTTCTTATATAAATCAATAAAATAATCCAGTCTGTCCCTGCCCATCGTCATCTTTTCATAATCAAAATTATTCGCTCGTATGCTGTAATATGCACAATAATAAGCTAACGGATAAAAAACTTTACAGTATGCAACACGCCATGCCATCATAACATAAGCTGCCGCATGTGCTTTTGGAAACATATATTTAATTTTCTTACAAGACCAGATATACCAGTCTGGCACATCATGCTTTCGCATAATCTCTTCTTGTTCTGGACTTAAGCCTTTTCCTTTACGCACTTTTTCCATAATGGTAAATGCGGTCTCACTCTCAATACCTTTTTGTATCAGATATATCATAATATCATCTCTTGTACATATTGCTGTCGAAATTGTCGCCTTTCCTTCTTTTAACAAGGTCTGTGCATTGCCAAGCCACACATCAGTACCATGCGAAAGCCCCGCAATTCTTACTAAATCCGAAAAATATTTTGGCTTTGTGTCCATCAACATCTGCATGGCAAAATCCGTGCCAAATTCAGGGATTCCCAATGCGCCAAGCGGACAGCCACCAATATCTTCCGGCTTAATTTTTAGAGCTTTGGTCGATTGAAATAAAGACATAACCTCTTTGGAATCGAGTGGAATATCAAGCGGGTCAACCCCTGTCAAATCCTGGAGCATACGAATCATTGTCGGGTCTAAATGTCCTAATATATCCAATTTTAAAAGGTTGTGGTCAATGCTGTGATAATCAAAATGTGTTGTTACAATAGGCGTTGTCATATCGTTCGCTGGATGTTGCACAGGCGTAAAAGAATTGATTTCATCTCCAATTGGAAGTACAACAATTCCGCCTGGATGCTGACCGGTTGTTCTTCTTATATCAATGCATCCTTCTGAGATACGTTCTATCTCACATTTCCTCTTGACAATCGCCTTTCCTTCCCGCTCTGATTTTTCTTCAAAATATTTTTTTACATATCCATACGCCGTCTTATCTGCTACTGTACCGATAGTTCCTGCCTTAAAGGTTTGTCCCTTGCCAAATATAACCTCTGTAAAGGTATGTGCTTTACTTTGATATTCATTAGAAAAATTCAAGTCAATATCGGGTTCTTTATTTCCCTTAAATCCTAAAAAGGTTTCAAATGGTATATCAAAACCTAATTTATTGAGCTTATGTCCGCATTTCGGGCAATTTTTATCGGGCATATCACACCCTGCACCACCAGAAAATTTCTTGACTTCTTCCGAATCAAATTCATTGTAAAAGCAATTTGGACATAAATAGTGCGGACTTAACGGATTGACTTCTGTAATACCTGCCATTGTCGCAGCAAACGACGAGCCGACTGACCCTCTTGAACCTACCAGATAGCCGTCATCATTGGATTTCCACACCAATTTTTGTGCAATAATATACATCACCGAATACCCATTGCTGATAATAGAATTTAATTCTCTGTCAAGTCGTTCTCTCACAATATCCGGCAATGGATTTCCATATAGTTCATGTGCTCTGTCATTGCATATTTTGCGCAGCATCTGGTCTGAATTTTCAATGACGGGAGGACGTTTATCCGGACGAACAGGAATAATATTCTCACACATATCAAGAATTTTATTGGTGTTTGTCACAACAATCTCATATGCTTTATCGCTTCCAAGATAATCAAATTCATGGAGCATCTCTTCTGTTGTGTGAAGATACAGCGGAGCTTGATTATCAGCATCGGCAAAACCTTTGCCTGCCATAATAATCCTACGGTAAATTTCATCTTCTGGATTTAAAAAATGGACATCACATGTCGCCACTACTGGCTTTTTTAACTTGTCGCCAAGTTCAATAATCCGTCGGTTTAAATTTTTTAAATCTTCCTCATCTTTTACATAACAGTCCTCTTTTTCTATCATAAATCGATTATTTCCAAGCGGCTGTATTTCAAGATAGTCATAAAACCCAGCAATTCTTACAATCTCTGCTTCGGAACGACCATTTAACAATGCTTGAAACAACTCGCCAGCCTCACAGGCGCTCCCCACAATAAGACCTTCTCGATATTGGTTCACAAGACTTTTTGGTATTTTGGGAAAACGGCTGAAATACTGCAAATGTGAGGCGGAAATCAACTTATACAAATTAATTCGCCCCATCTCGCTGGATGCCAATATAATGCAATGATATTGATGCAGCTTTTTTATAGCATTTTCATCTAATTTTCCCTTATCATTTAATTGCTCTAAATTGTCAATATCTCTGTCTTTTAACATTTCAACCATCTTTAAATAGATATGCGCTGTCGCTTCGGCATCATCGACTGCCCTATGATGATTTTCTAAAGATACTTTAAGATGTTTGCAGAGTGTATCTAACTTATAATTATGTAAATTGGGCATAATAAACTGCCCTAACATTACCGTATCTAATATTGTAGGGTTCCACTCTATTCCAAGTTTTGCCGCCTTATTCATAATAAAGCTGGTATCAAACCGCGCGTTATGTGCCACAACAACTGCATTTTCACAAAATGCCAAAAATTCAGGAAGTACAACTTCAATAGAAGGTTCATTTAAAACCATCGCATCATTAATCTTTGTAAGCTCTTCAATTCTAAATGGAATTGGTATCTTTGGATTAATAAATCGGCTAAATCGGTCTACAATTTGACCTTCGGATATTTTTACAGCGCCTATCTCAATAATACAGTCAAATTCTGCTGAAAATCCTGTTGTCTCAATATCAAAAACTACATAAGTATCATCAAATGACTGCCCCTGTGAATTGGTTACAATGGTCATTGTATCATCTACTAAATAGGCCTCTACTCCATAGATAATCTTAAAATCAAGTTCCTTCTCTTTTTTCTTATAATCGCCTTTTATTTTTTCAATTGTATGGTAGGCTTCTGTAAATGCCTGAACAACGCCATGGTCTGTAATGGCAATGCCCTTATGTCCCCATTTAATAGCTTGCTTTATAATATCCGATACCGAAGATACACCATCCATATCGCTCATCTTGGTATGACAGTGCAGCTCTACCCGCTTATTTAATGCAAGGTCATTTCTTTCCGTTCTTGTATCGGAATGTTTGCGGATTCCCCACACATTTGTAATCGATATTTCTTGGTCATATTTATCTAGCGTTGCCGCTCCTCTGATTTTTAAAAAGGCTCCCTTTTTTATATATTCTTTTACTTCAGGAAGCTGCTCATCTCTTAAAAACATTTTTATGGTGATGGTATCTGTAAAATCGGTCACATCAAATATCAATATGGTTCGCTCATTTCGGATAGGTCGCTCGTCAACTTTGCGAACCATACCAGCAACAATAACTTCACCAATTGCGGAATCAATCTGTTCAATAGGCGTTATATCACCATCAAAATCTTTCCCAAACAAAACATCTTCGTTGGCTGGCTTTCTTCTATAAAATTCATTGTTATCATTCTTATATGTATTTCCTGAATAAAAAGAGGTCTTTTTAACAGGCGCTTTACTAATAACGCTTGTATTACTATTACTTTTTCGTCTCGTCTCTGTATTTTTGCCTTCTGCATTTTTACTTTCTGTTACTTCATTTTCTTTGGCTATATTCATATTTTTTTCAATCTGTGCAACCCTTAAAGACAGCTTATACTTATTTTCTTTTTCGTAATGGCTCTCTTCTTTTTTCGCATATTGATAAATAACATCAATCTCCATATGAAATCGGTTTAAAAAAACTTTGGTAAAATAATCTTTTAAATCATTGGCATAGGTTCTTGACATAAAACCATCCTCCAGCGTGATAACAAGGCAATCTTCGCCTTGAAATTCAACGGTGGAGGTTTTTAAAACATTATATTGTAACATCCAATATTTTTCCAATTCAAATAGTATACTATTGTAATATAATTCCATTATCTTTTTGGGGGTATATTGTTTTGAAAGATGATATCGGTCAATGATGCGCACATCCATATTTTTCATCCGAAATACTTGCCTTTTGAGCGCATCCTCAACTTGATATAAGACAGGCTTTTCAATAAGCCTGTCACTCTCTATATATATTTTTGCCATAGAATTTGTAGATGTTTTTGAAACCCGAACGACTTGTGTATCTTCCATATATACATACAATTCTTCAGGTACTTTTAAAGACCAAAATACTTCAAAAAATTTATTTTCCATGCCAATCTCCATGCCGCAGCCTTTAAAATCCTATTACCTTGAAAACCAACTATTTTGCTGCTTATTCATTCCAATGCTCTAACTCATATTTTAATGCATCAAGCAATTGACTTTCTTCAACTTTTTTAATCACTTCACCTTTTTTTATCAAAACACCGCAGCCATCTCCTCCAGCAATACCTAAATCTGCCTCTTTTGCCTCGCCAGGTCCATTGACTACACAGCCCATAACGGCTACTTTTAAATTCAAATCATAATTTGCTGTCATCTCTTCAACTTTTGTTGCAAGACCAATTAAGTCAATCTGTGTTCTTCCGCAAGTAGGACAAGAAACCACCTCAATTCCGCCTTTTCTAAGTCCTAACGTCTTTAATATAATCTTGGCGGCTTCCACTTCTTTTACAGGGTCATCCGTCAACGATACTCGTATTGTATCGCCAATTCCTTGATTTAAAATAATACCAAGCCCTATGGCTGATTTAATGCTTCCTGAAAAAATCGTTCCCGATTCCGTAATCCCTACATGCAATGGATAATTGGTCTTTTGTGCTATCATTTCATGTGCTTTTACGCACATCATAACATCGGAAGACTTTATACTGATAACCATATTATCATATCCAAAGGATTCTATGATGTTTACTTTGTCAAGTGCGCTTTCTACCAATCCTTCCGCCGTAACTCCATGATACTTTTCTATCAGCTCTTTTTCAAGAGAACCGCTGTTGACGCCAACACGTATTGGAATATTTCGTTCCTTTGCAACCGCAATAACTGCCTCAATTTTTTCTTTTCCTCCAATATTGCCTGGATTAATGCGAATCTTATCAGCCCCATTTTCCATTGCCGCAATCGCCATTTGATAGTCAAAATGTATATCTGCTACTAACGGTATATGAATTTGTTTCTTTATTTGACGGACAGCTTCTGCTGCCTTTTGATTGGGAACCGTACAACGCACAATCTGACAGCCAGCCGCTTCCAATTTTAATATTTGTTCAACCGTAGCTTCAACATTTTCTGTCTTTGTATTCGTCATGGATTGAATGGCAATCGGATTTTTACCGCCAATAAGACAATCCCCTATTTGAACTGTTTTTGTATTCATTCATTTTCCCTCTTTTAAATTTTTTAAAGTTAATTTGCAGCATTGAAGTGGAGGACTTCCTTGATAAGGTTAGAATAAATTTACAATGTCCTTTACAAACACATAAACTGCCAATATCATCAGCAATACCATTCCCACTAAATGAACAATTCCTTCATGTTCTTTTTTAATTGGTTTTCCTCTCAAGACTTCTATGATAAGAAACAGTAATTTTCCGCCGTCTAATCCTGGAATTGGAAGCAAGTTCATCACGCCAAGATTGGCGCTGAGCATCACAATAAAATTCGTTACATTTAAAAATACATACCAAGCTCCGTCCTGCCTGCTTTCCTCCACAACAGTACTAACTGCATCGACAATTCCCACAGGTCCTGACAAATCATTGACGCCAACCTTGCCTGTAAACATCATTCCTACACTTTTGACAACAACCTCTATCCAATAGCCAACCTCTTTAAACGCATTGCCTATCGTTGCGGCAGGTCCCACTTTAATTCGGTTTCCATAACAAGACATTCCTGTTACATATCCGGAATTTTCTACTAATTTTGGAGTAACTTGCAACGTCTGTGTAGCTCCGTCTCTATTGATAACCACATCAATCGTTCTGGCTTTTGTCTCCTTTAAGATATCTGTCAATGTCAACTCATTGGTAATCTTTTTGCCGTCAAGAGAAACAACAATATCTCCTTTTTTCAGTCCCGCTTCTGCTGCCGCAGAATTTTCAACAATACTGTCAATCAGCGTATTGTTTGTTACCACAACGCCTAACATATAAGATGAATTGGTTACATATTCGGGTGTAACGGTGGTGTTAAATTCCTCACCGTTTCTTTTATAGACAATATCCATTGTCTCGCCTTCATGGTAGCTGTTATAAAAAAAGTATTCTCTTGCAAAGGACATTTTATCCTTATTAATACTTACAATTTCATCGCCTACCTGTAAACCGGCAGCAGATGCTGGTGAATTTTCTTGCACAACATCAATTCTGCAAGGGTCAACACCAACAGAGCCAATCACTACAATTGCTCCTACAAAGGCAAGTATAAAGTTAAAAAATGGACCTGCCAGTTCAATTGCAATTCTTGCCCATACTGGTTTATTATTATATGTTCTGCTCTCATCATATTGTTTTAACAGATTTTTATATTTACTGTCTTTTTCTTCTTCGTCCTCCTCATCTTCCTTTGCCGCCTCAATAAGCTCGTTTCCAAGCATAAGACAATACCCGCCAAATGGAATCAGTTTCAGGCAGTATTCGGTATCATTTTTCTTAAAATGCAGTAATTTAGGTCCAAACCCAATCGCAAACTCTAAAACAACAACACCATTTGCTTTTGCTAAAATAAAATGCCCAAATTCATGTACCAGTATAAGCAATCCTAAAATCACTATTGCTAATAAAATATTCATATAAACTAATAACCATGCCTTTCTAAAAATTACTAAGTAATTCATAAACCGATTGTTCTGTTTCTAGTATCTGTTCTATGCTAGGATTATCAATAAAAGGAATCGTACTCATGGCATATTCTATCATATCGTAAATTTGTAAAAAAGTGATTTTCTCATCTAAAAAATAACGAACAGCATACTCATTAGCAGCATTAAATATGGTTGGAACATTTCCACCTGCTCTAGCTGCCTTATAGGCATATGCCAACCCTTTAAATGTCTCCATATTCGGCTTTTCAAATGTAATCTGCCCTAATTCGTAAAAATCAAGAGGCTTGATATCAAGCGTTCGGCGATTTGGATAATACAGTGCATATTGAATAGGAAGACGCATATCCGGATTTCCCATCTGTGCTATAACGCTCCCATCAACAAATTGTACCATTGAATGGATAACACTCTGCGGCTGCACAATAACTTGTATCTTATCAAAAGGCACATCAAACAGCCATTGTGCCTCGATAACTTCCAAACCTTTATTAACCATTGTAGAAGAATCAACGGTGATTTTCTTTCCCATCGTCCAGTTAGGATGCTTTAACGCATCCTTCAATTGAACATGTTTTAAAAATTCGATATCTTTTCCTCTGAATGGTCCTCCTGAAGCAGTGAGCAGTATTTTGTCAAGCTCTTTTTTATTTTCCCCATGAAGACACTGAAATATTGCAGAATGTTCACTGTCAACTGGATAAATACACACATGATTTTCTTTTGCCAGCTTCATAATAATATGACCTGCTGTGACAAGTGTCTCTTTGTTTGCCAAAGCGATATCTTTATGTGCTTTTATTGCCTCGATTGTTGGAACAATCCCCATCATTCCGACAACTGCAGTGACAACCATATCTGCTAAATCCAATGTAGCCGCCTCTATCAGCCCCTTTGAGCCATATACAATTTTGACATTCATATCCGAAACAAGAAGCTTTAATTCATCTGCACCTTCTTTTGTTGCCACACATGCTAACTGTGGCTTAAACTCTCGTATCTGCTTTTCTAATTCATCAATTCTTGTTCCTGCTGCCAATGCAGCAACCTGAATATCTTTATTATCTCTTACAACTTGAAGTGTCTGTGTCCCAATAGAACCCGTAGAACCTAATACGGATATATTTTTCATAATCATTTCAACTGTACTTTTACTGCTTTAAAGCGATAAATACAGCCCTTTCCTACTATAACTTATATTTAAACAATTTTGAACCTCACGACTAAAGTCGCGGATATTCTTGCCTTATATTATAAAATCTAAACTTTCTTAATTATATGCAAGTGCTTTTGAACATCTCAACAAAACATAAATTTACATCAACATATTTATCAAATAAATAGCCCAATATACGGCAGGTGCAGTAAAAATCACACTGTCAAAACGGTCTAATATCCCTCCATGTCCTGGTATCAATTCTCCATAATCTTTAATATTGTAACTGCGCTTTATCGCGGATGCCCCCAAATCACCTATAATCGATAAAATCGCTCCAACAAAACTTGCAATTCCAAACGTATATACAGGATGAACAAAAACTTCTGTCATTTTTGCACTAACCAGATAACCATATACAAATCCAACTATGGTTGCTGTTAAAACACCGCCAACAGCGCCTTCCCATGTTTTTTTAGGCGACAATTTTACTACCATCTTATGTTTGCCAAACAACACACCTGTAAAATATGCAAAGGTATCATTGACCCAAGAGGTAACAAATACAAGCCATATCACATAAATACCATCATTAAGCGCTCTTATCTTATATACATACGAAATCATAAAAGAAACATAAATAACACCCACAAATGCTGTCATCATTTGGCTTACACTGTATTTTGGAAAGGTTATCACATATGCTGTCATAATCGCTATAAAAGAAATGACAACAATAAGAATCTCCAACTGTTCCATTTCTAATTTGATACATATATAATATATAATAGTAGTGAAATAACCTAAAAATCCCATTATATTATTATGAATATCAACTACTTTATATAATTCATACAAACCTATCAACGCAATGCCAAAACATAATAGATAAAGATACCAATCTCCTATTATAAGAGCTGAAATCATAATTACTGCAAGCACTGCACCGCTTATCACTCTGGTTTTCACTTATTTCCTCCTTATACGCCGCCAAATCTGCGTTCTCTTTTATTATATTTTTCAAACGCTTTTATTAATTCTTCTTCATTAAAATCTGGCCACAAAGTATCTGTAAAATAAAACTCTGTATATGCAAGCTGCCAAGGCAAATAATTTGACAAGCGTTCTTCACCACTTGTTCTGATAAGCAAATCAGGGTCTGGAAGCTCGCAGGTGTCTAAATTATCATTTATTGTCTGTTCTGTAATATCCAAAGCGCACAATGTTCCTTTTTCTATCTGACTTGCAATTTTTTTAACCGCTCTGGTTATCTCATCTCTTCCACCATAGTTAATTGCAATCGTAAAATTTAAACCTGTATTATTTTTTGTTGTCTCTTCCAAAACTTCAATACTTTCAATAATATCTTTGCTCAGCCCTTCTCTCTTGCCAATAACTCTACATTTTACATTGTTTTTCATAGACTTTTTAACACAATCTTTTAAGTACAATCTTAATATACTCATCAATATTGAAACTTCTTCTTCTGAACGTTTCCAATTTTCAGTTGAAAAAGCATATACAGTAAAATATTTCACGCCGTATTCATCGACAATATAAAGCATATCTTCAACAACTTGACTTCCCACCTTATGCCCATAGGTTCTTGGCATATGGCGTTTCTTTGCCCAACGCCCATTGCCGTCTAAAATAACAGCAATATGCGCAGGAATATTCAAGCCTAATTTTTCATTAAAATAATCCATACTCAGCCCTCATTTTTTATTACAAAATCCGTAGAATATGGTAACTAATCACACCAGAATTCTACGGACCTTCACTTTAAACTGTCATTATTTCCTTAGTCTTATCCTCAATTGCTTTATCAATTATAGCTACATATTTATCTGTAAGCTTTTGAATCTCGTCTTCAATATTCTTTAGCTCATCTTCTGAAATCTCAGAGGCTTTATTCTGCTTTTTAAAATCATCGTTTGCATCACGCCTGATGTTACGAATGGCAACCTTTGCATTGTCCCCTTTCTTCTTAACATCTTTTGATAATTCTTTACGTCTGTCCTCTGTAAGTTCAGGAAATACTAAGCGAATAATTTTACCATCATTGTTTGGCGTAATTCCTAAATCAGACAATAAGATAGCTTTTTCAATTTCTTTTATAAGGTTACTCTCCCATGGCTGAATCTGAATCATTCTTGCCTCTGGAACAGATATATTGGCAACCTGCTGCAATGGAGTAGGTGCGCCATAATAATCCACTCTAATTTTATCTAAAATATGTGGATTTGCTCTTCCTGCTCTGATAGATGTATATTCATCTTCAAGTGCTGCTACTGATTTTTTCATTTTTTCTTCGTATTCTTTTATCTCGCTCATTTATACTCTCTGCTAAAAACATATGCTTATACTATAAAATATATGTTTGATGACTAAAAACAATCCTTTGACTGTTCATCATCGAAATAGCTTTTCCTTTCTTAATTTTTTATATATATAATTTATTTTTATATGTTAAACGGTAACAACCGTACCATTAAATTGACCTGTCATGGCATTTAAAATGCTATTTTTTTCTTCAAGACCAAATATCATAAGCGGCATCTTATTTTCCATACACATAACGGAAGCGGTCATATCAATAACGCCAAGTTTTTTATCAACAACTTCCTGAATGGAAAGATTTTTATATTTCTTTGCATTTGGATTTTTCTTAGGGTCACTATCATAAACGCCGTCAATTGCTTTTGCCAAAAAAATAGCATCGGCGTCAAGCTCAATCGCCCGCAAAACAATTCCTGTATCGGTGGAAAAATATGGATGTCCCGTGCCTCCTGCAAAAAATACGACAATCCCTTGCGAGAAATATTGATTTGCCCTATCTTTAGAAAATCGCTTTGTCATTGTCCCACATTCAAAAGGGGTGAGAATTTCTGTCTTAATCCCATATGAACGGAATAGTTCGGATACATAGATACAGTTCATCACTGTGGCAAGCATACCTATCTGGTCTGCCTTCGTGCGGTCTATATTATCGTTTGACCTTCCTCTCCAATAATTGCCGCCGCCAATGACAATGCCAACATCAAGACCTTTTTCAACAATCTGCTTGACTTGTCTGGCTATATCAATAATGCGTTCATCGTCATAACCTGAATGATTCGTACCTGCAAGAGCCTCGCCACTCAGTTTAAGAAGTACTCTTTTTAACTCCTCCATCGCTTTGACCTTTCTAAAATTATTTATTTTTATATAAAATCTTATTCCTACCAATCTATATGTTGAATCTTTTTTAATCACTTATTATTTTCTATAAAATCGTCAAATATATCAGTTGGTTTAAAATCAGCATAGCACTGTGAACAGCAGCCATTAATCGTTGCTCCATTATTTACCTGTACTGATTCTGATTTAATATTACCAAGCACAACAGCTGTTGAGTCAATAATAACAGGTCCATGTACATCGACATCACCTTTGACTGCCCCTGCTATCACAGCAGATGTGGCAGAAATGTTGCCGACAATAATTGTTTTATGTCCAATTTTAATAGGTCCTGTACTTTCTATATTTCCTTGAATATGTGCATTTTCAGCAAACATTTCCTTTGCTTTGACATCGCCTATCAATTTCCCGCTTACAGTCAATTTTCCCATACAAGTAATATTTCCAACAACACAGCCGTACAGTTCAATAGAACCTTGTGAATTTAGTTCCCCTTTAATTGACAACTCTTTTGCAATAATAGAAACATGTTCTTGCGGTAAAATAGTATTTTCTATATTTTCATCACTGCCTGGCAATACGGATTGTTCTGTAAATTCGGATTCTTCTTTTGATGGATTCAAAACAAATGAATTATCAGTCAATACATTATCCACTGATAAATGATTTATTTTATCTGATTTTATCTTATCATTTGAATTAAAATTATTTGAATATTCTTTATCTAACGATAATTCTGCTTCTTTTGCAAGACTGGCTGCCAATTTAGCAAGCTCTGGCTCTGTGGAAGACTCGCCGACATATTCTGAATCAAGCGTATGAACAATCTTATTATTTTCAACATTATTTTTGTCAAAATCATTGGCAGTCTCATTCAAATTATCCTTCAAATCTCTAAAAAACCCCATCAAACCCTCCTTTGCAGATAACAAACTGTGGCTATTATAGCATATTAGTCAAAACAATTCAACAGTGAAGTGCCAATTGTTCCCTCTGGCATTTTAACACCAAAATTATCGGCTATGGTTGCCCCAATAACAGCAAATGTATCGGCTTCTCCCAAATCTTTTTTAGACGTCATGGATTTAGAATACGCAAGCATTGGAACTTTCTCTCTCGTATGGTCTGTTCCCTTATAAGTCGGGTCGTTGCCATGGTCTGCTGTGATGATTAAAAGGTCTTTTTCTCCAATAAGAGGCAGCAGCTCCCCTAATTTTATATCAAATCGCTCCAGCTCATCACCATATCCGACTGCATTTCTTCGATGTCCCCACAATGCGTCAAAATCCACAAGATTAACAAAACAAAGCCCGTTAAAGTCTGTCTTTGCTATCTGAATGGTCTGTTCCATCCCATGTACGGAACTTTTTGATTTATTGATTTGTGTAATGCCCTCGCCGTCAAATATATCGCTAATTTTCCCCACAGAAATCACATCATACCCCTGTTCTTTCAGTGCATTTAACACCGTTTTTCCAAACGGCTTTAAAGCGTAATCATGCCGGTTTGATGTTCTTACAAAATCCCCCTTCTTTTTTCCTACATACGGTCTTGCAATGACTCTTCCCACTTTCCATTGTTCCTGCATAGTAAGCTCTCTTGCAATTTCACAGTAATGATACAATGTCTCTAACCCCATTGTCTCCTCATTACCGCATATCTGTAAAACCGAATCTGCCGATGTATATACAATTAACTCTCCATTATTAATTTCTCGCTCGCCCAGCTCTTCTAATATCTGTGTCCCGCTTGCACTTTTGTTTCCGATAATTTTCCTGCCTGTTCTTTTTTCTAACTGTTCAATCAACGCATCTGGAAAACCATGTTCTGTAAACGTCTTAAATGGCTTTGTAACATACAGCCCCATCATTTCCCAATGACCTGTCATCGTATCTTTTCCTCTGCTTCGCTCAGATAGCTTCATATAACAACCAAGTAGATTGTCTTGATGTCCAATCTGTTTTAAATTTGTTAAATTGCTTATGCCTAACTTTGTTAGATTTGGAATCAAAAAAGTTTCTCTGCTTTCTGAAATATGTTGTAATGTATTAACCCCAATATCCCCATATTCCTTTGAATCGGACATCTCTCCAATCCCCAATGAGTCAATCACAAGAACAAAAATTCTTTTATATTTTTTACCTTCCATAAAAATCCTCATTTCTGCGCTGCTTTTTGCGCATAAACAACTTTGTGTCAAGCAACGCGCAGACACAAATTGTGGTGTGAAAAATTTATTTTTCACACTATCTCCCGTTTTATTTGATATTATAAATTTATATTCTATTATTGTCTATATTCTGATTGTTTATATTTCAATAACTTTTTTAAATCTCTTAATTGCATTTTTTGTCCTACAATTTTTTACACTGTTATAAATATACAAAATATAACTAACTACATTATACCTCTTATTTTAATACTATACAACTTCTATTTCCAGCAACTCCATTTATTTTCATTCCTTATTTATACTGTATTTGCAAAGCATAATAAAATTTGCAGTTATCTGCAATATAAAAACTTTAACCTCATCAAAGAAGTCCCCCACTTCAATGTTGCAAAGGCATAAATGGAGGGGAGGGACTTGCTTGTTTCAGTGGGAGTATAAGCTCCCACTGAAAAGCTTTGATAGCAGCTAGCGGGTTTGAGCAAGTAGCGTAGCGGATTGCGAATATCCTCTTAACTGATAAATCGAGTAAAAAATCTCCATCTTTCCCTACTCGCCGCGTGGGGTGCGTGCTGCAAAGCAGCAAATTTCCTCACATATCCTGCATATAAAAAAGAGACCACCCCGTATTTAAAAACGAGGTGACCTCTAAATTACTACCCTTTTAATGACTTTATGTAAATCATTATCAAACAACTATTTATCTGTCTATTGTTTATTTTATTATTACAATCACTTCACATGAAACATATCCGTCAAATTCTTTAACATTTTTGTATGTGAACTAAGCTCCTCACTAGTAGCTGCGCTCTCCTGTGCAATTGCAGAATTTGTCTGTACTACACTCGAAATTTGTTTAATTTGTTCCTGAATATCTGAAACTGCCACTGCCTGCATATGTGAATCATCTGCAATCTGAATTGTTGTCTCCATAACCTGATTTGCGCCTGAAACAACAAATTCCAACTGTGATGCCATCTCACTGGCAATCTTAAAACCATGTTCTACTCGCTGAATAGAATTTTCAATCAAATCGGTCGTTGTCTTAGAGGCTTCTGCACTCTTTCCTGCTAACCCACGCACCTCGTCAGCAACAACTGCAAAGCCTTTTCCTGCCTCGCCTGCCCTTGCTGCTTCCACTGCCGCATTTAATGCAAGAATATTCGTTTGCATTGCAATGTTTTCAATTGTTTTAATAATATTGCTAATTTCATTGGAGCTTTCATTGATTTCCTGCATCGCGTCAATCATTTCTTTCATCTTCTGATTGCTCTCCAAAATCTGACTGCCAACTGTTTCTACCATCTGGCTTGCCTGCTGTGCATTTTCTGCGGACTGCGAAATACGCTGTGAAACCTCACATATATTCCTCTCCAATCCCTCAATGGTACTTGCCTGTTCCACCGTTCCTTGACTAAGCGACTGTGCGCCAGCAGACACTTGGTCTGCACCATTAGAAACATAGTCTGTACTCTCCATAATCTGCGACATTGTACGATTTAATTTTTTCAAAATTTTATCTAGTGATTCCTTAATAGAAACAAAATCACCAACATAGTTTTGTTTTGTTTTTGCCTTTAAATTCCCGTCTGAAATTGCTTCTAATATAACAGAAATTTCACCAATATATCCCTTTAGATTATTCATCATATTTTGAAAAACACGTGTTAAATAACCAATTTCATCATTGGAATGAATATCAATCTTCACCTCTTGATTTGTTTTTAATCCCAAATTGCCTTGCTCCATCATCTGTGCTAAACCAGTAAGCTTTGCAAGTGGTCTGGAAACAAAACGACCAATAAAAAAAGACATAATGATAATGCTTATAATAACTGCAACAGCACCTACCACTGCTGCCATTAGCATTGTTCCATTAAGCTGCTCAATAGCTGATTGAAACGAAATACCTGCAAAAATCAATCCGTTAATCTGACCATTCTCATCTTTGGTAGGTACATACGAACATATATGCTTAACACCAAGAATTTCCATATTTCCGATATAACTTTTTCCTTGTTTCAATACAATATTAACCAACTCGTCTGACAGTTTTGTACCAACAACGCGTTCCCCATTTTGCTGAATCGTTGTATATACTCTTACATCTTTGTCAAAAATCGTAAATTCACAGCGCATCATGCTTTTTAACTCATCTAACATTTCATTTTTATTTTCTGGTCCCACATAACCATCCAACTCATATGCCAAAATATTGGTTGCATTGACACAGCGGTCTTTCAACAAACTCATAGCAAAGTTATACAACATTAAAAGACATAGAAAAACAATTAAAATCATGCTGGCTACTTGCAGGCAAGTCATCAAAATGTTTATTCTACGTCCTAAATGTTTTACTTTTTCATTCTTCATTTTATAATCATGCTCCTTTCTTCATATGCAAATTTGTAGTTCATACAAAAATTTGCGGTTGATTATTTAACTTTTCAACCTTTTAAAAGGGGCAATCATAGAAAATACTATGTTTTGCCCCAATATTATGACATAATTTTATATAATATTCTAAAAAAAAGCAAGATGAAGTTTTGAGACTGTTTCAATTTTTATATAAAGTTAGTATAACATTATTTTGTAATGAGATAGTTAAGATACTAATAAAGTATTGTATTAATTAAGTTTGCACAAAACTTTTTATTGAAATCAGACAAAAAATTTTCTGCTTGTTCATCTGTTATGCGAATTATCCTAACACCGCTGCAATACGTGGATTTGGTCTTATGGATACCCCATCCAGCTTAAAACCACTGCGAATCAGGGAAATACTTTCTTTATACTGTTCTTCTGTCAATGCTACACATTTCTTATTCATAAAAAGCCTCCTTTCCAAAAGTCGTATAATCTCGCCAAAAAGGTCGTATTTATTGATTGCTTTGCTACTGCTATCCCAGAAAGCCCGATTTTAAGCCACAGGTCGATTAATAGGTATTATTCGACTTTTTCTATGACACCGCTGTAGCCCCTGTATCGCCTTATTTTCAAGCACCCCAAAGTATCTGCCATCAGACATGTAAACCGCCTGTATGAGCCTAATACAAAGTTCCGACTAGATTTACACAATATACGAATTCTTTGGCGTTGCTGTACTATAACTCTGATTTCAAAAAGATACCAGTAGCTAAACTATACAAATCTTTTATAGATTGTTTGGTGGTTGTGCTTTATATCGCATTTAAAAAGAGGGTTTCTTCTATGTAAATGTATTCCTTATAAACTACATATTTTTATTCTTTATCAAATGCTGCTATCTCAACTTACAGCAACAAAAATACTACTCATAACGATTAACAAAAATATCAAAACAAGTAATTTTACATATTAATTCATTTGAAATATGGATAAATAAATCCATATTACTTTGAAAAAGCAAACTAAAATCAAATGACTTTAAGAAGAACTTTAGAATTGTCACTCATTAAGAGTGACAAAAACAGAAGATTTTATGATTACAATTTCATTCTTTTAAAACTTCTAAGGATTTTGCCCTGAAAATAGGCATTTCTAAAAAAGGGAACAGCCGCATAGAGTCTTTAGTGACTTTTTGTTACTTATTTTTCATTACTAAAATAATACCCTAAAAATACCATGTCACTTATGAAAAAATCTTAAAAAGTAAATATGGAACTAAAAATTTTTACCTTACAATAAAAACTTAAACTAAAAATACAAATCTTACTCAATGCAAAATACAATCTCTTTACTTTTGCCCTTATACTTTGAAGTTACTGAAACAATCAATAAATATATCATTTTTGTAACACATACAATATAGGTGAAATAAGGAAATCATTTCTTGAAACGATTTATTTAAAACTGAAATTAAAAGGATAAGATTAAAACAATAAATCTTTATGTCAAGAAGATATTTTCTATTTATTAAAACAGCAAATTCATATGAAATTAATTCCTAGTTTTTGTCAATACAATTTTTCTCTATTATAACGATTTGCAGTTCATGTTAAATCAATAGTTGGCTTTCTCAAGACAACAGTTGATTTTCTTAAATCGATACTTGGTTATATTCAAACGACAGTTGCACTAGTCAAAACGGTAGTTGCATAAATCAAAACACTAATTGCATGAGTTAAAACGATGGTTGATTTTCTTAAAACGATGCTTGCATAAGTCAAGACGATGGTTGATGTTTTCAAATCGATGCTTGCATACATTAAAACGATAGTTGATTTTCTTAAAACAATGGTTGCATACATCAAGACAATAGTTGATTTTCTCAAATTGATGGTCGTATAAGTCAAAACATTAGTTGCACAAGTTAAAACAACCATCAGTTTTCATTAAAATGATTTATAGCATATATCAAAACGATTACAAGTTTTTATTGAAACGATTTTAATAAACCTTAGCTACCTTAAAAAATAAAGTACCTGATAATTAAATATCAAGCACTTTATGTCAATATCAAAACAACGTTGCATTTATTAAAATAATTAAAATATATCAAATCAATATAAGTTTATCTTACAATGAGTTAGATACTTAAATCAATACTACAACTTAAATCTACATACCCCATTTGTAACTGGATAAATATCTGCATTAAATGACTCATAACTCGAATCCCTACACTAACTATCAATAAATTATAAAATTTATTGATAATAACTACATATAAATATATCAAATATATTACTTTTATCACAAAATATTTTCTATAAATCAAAACAAGCAAACTCATATAACAAGAATACACTTGGTATATCTTATTTATATTGTGCAAATATTTTTCAATTTAGAATGAATCATTAATCGCTTCATTTCCAGCTAAAATAAATAACTCTGCCAACGACTTAATTTCTATTGCAGGCTCATACTCTTTATAATCTTTAATATCTGAAACAGATACTATTTGTAACCCATCTTTCTCCAATAAAGATAAAGCACCATATAAACTCTTCACTTCCTCCTCTGTTTTTGTTCTATAATAATAAGAACCTATGATACCTCTCCTTGTTATGATTAAACAGCTCATATCTGCTTACCTCCTAATATTATTAAACCAATTACATGCATAAGCAATATCTAATTCTCTTTTAAAATCATCTTCTGTAATAATTTTATTCATATCATATAAATTTCTTAACTGCTTCATTACAATTGGTCTCGTAATCTTATAGCAATATTTATGACTCCAATTTATAAAATTTTCATCTGAATGTTTCCATATTTGTACTTCGATAGGATAACATCTATTATTAAGTTTATAATATAAATGAATAGCTCTATATCCATCATCATTTTCCTTTTTGCCTTGTGTCAAATCTATTACTTGAAAATAATCTGGTATAATACTTAAATCAGGATAATTATTACATATTACACGAATTTCAAGTAAGTCATTAAAACATAATATAGCTTTTCTAGTGTTTTCCTTATATTTCTTCACTTTCAATTTTAATGAATCAACAGATTTAATTCTATATGCTATATGATTTGATTTTAAAACCTTAATTAATTCACATTCATAACTTGCCTGCATAGTCTTTAAATCTGTTATTACTTTAGTTAAATCTTTTTCATCAAATTTATTCATAGAATAATTAGCTAGATTTACTTTTAAAGATGACTCTAAAGATATACTTGCTAAGAATTCCTCTGTAAGTATATCAAACATTATGTACTCTCCTTTCTTAAAATATAACAAACTATTATTTATCATACTATAAAAATCATTCCATTACAATGATATATCAATAATGTTTATTGAATATTAATATGTAAATATGCTGTCTTTCATCATTTATTATTGAATAATAATCCCCATTATAAACTAATATTTTTTATAGAAACTTAAAATACCATTAAAGGCTATCTTACCAAAAACCTTCCACAACAGAGCAGGCACTATCATACACTTTATTTGTAAATCAAACAGCCTATTTTTGATATATTAGGAAAAAGCAAAGAATACGCAAGAAATAAGCTCTATACGCTATCAGAATTAATCAAAGAAAAAGTATCTGTAAAAAAAGAGAGTACACTCAGTGTAGCCCTAAAATACAGCTTAATTCTTATGCTTATCTTTTAGCCAAGCAAAAAATCCTTATTTCTCATTCTTAGAAACTTGTCCATCTAAAAAATCCTGATATAATACATCTTTACTATTACTTAAAATTCCAAAATGCTCCTCTAAGGCTCTATAATAATCTGACTTATCTTCTTGTGTCCTCAATACCCCAATAAATATGTAATTATTTAAACTCTTACTATATCCACAATGAAAATCAAGTTTGGATAAAATATTCATACCTACTAAGCCATGATTATATCTATCATAATTAACTTTAAATTTTTTAATACCTAAATCAAAGTCATGTATAAATAACCTAGAACTATGTATAAAACAAATACTTTCATCTTCAAACAGCTCCTTATCTGTCATCGAATCAATACTTGGAAGTTTTGTATTCTTATTAAATTCTACACCTAAACTTCTTATAATTTTTGTTTCTCCATTACGAAAATTTTTTATATCGAATTTTTTTAATTCTCTACATTGATTTTTACTATATCAAAAAAACATTAAAGGAATATTCGTAAAAGAACAGCCTGTATCAATTTTTACATTTCCTATGGTAAACTCATCTACTTTTAAAACTCCATTAAAAGAATTTCTATCCATAGGTATAATCAAAACATTATTCATAATCATCTAACCCCTCTTCTTTCAAAGGATTATAAACAGAACACACCTTTTTCTGGTCTAAACCTGCCTCTTTTTTAGATAAATTACCAAAATAAGCTACAATACCTACAGTATCAAAAACCTTTGAATCATACTCAAAATCTGACAAATAAATAAAAGTATCATGTATATCTGATAATTATCTCACATAAACTTTCATTCCAATTTTTAAATCTTCTAATTTCAACTTATCACTCATAATAAAAACTCCTTAAAGTCTATCTTCTCGGTATCTATGATACCATAAAACTCATTTCTCGTTGCTCGCAGGAATAAAGAAAAAGAAGTATATTGTACCCCAAAACAGTAAATCAATCATTTATCTAAAAAAATGATATGACCTGTTTT
>CAJUBU010000011.1:119511-122238 GCA_910585095.1 uncultured Lachnospira sp. | reverse complement strand
CATATGGAAAATCGCCAAATTTATCGGTATATCCATGATGACCCGGCAAAGCAATAATCTTATTGCCATCAAAATATTGCCGAACAGCAGGCGTTACTAATATAGGAATAGCTCCTACTTCTCTTATTTTATCAATATAATATTGAAGGTACCCTTTGTATGTTGCTCCACAGCTATATGACCAGTATAAATCCCCATATGTTAAAAGAATTTCTTTATATTTTTTTAATGACTCCTCTATTTTTTCATTGGATATACCATCCTTTAACAGTAAAGATATATACTCTTTTGGTATAATTGTTTCTACTTTTTTGTCGTCTGTAGGAATAATGGTAGGATAGATACCTTTTTCATCTGGTGTCCCCAATGGTGTCATTCTGTCAATATAGGTCAACTTTTCTTTACTATCATCGTCATTATGCCCAAATTGTATAAGGACATAATCACCTTTATGAATTTTGTTTATAGCAGGTCCCATATGATAAGGAAATTTATTATATGTAAAAATGCCATAGTCCATAAATCTTCCCTCATTTAAAAAACTTCTGCTACTTCGCCCGCCTTCTGCATATATATTGACAGCAGTCAACTGGTTATCAAAAAAACAACTTAAATGATCGCCCCACCCGCCAATAAAATTATCTGAATCACTCCCATATGCGGTTACAATAGAATCACCTAACGCATGTATTGTTAATCGTTGTTTACTCATATTTTTAATCCTTGCTCAAATAATGTACAATATATTAAATATATATTTATATTTTAATAAACATATTCCCATCTATATAAATGAAACTTTTTTACACAGGATATTGACCAATTTTTCTATATTGTTCTATTATATTATCATAAGAATTTCTCAAAAAATGCCACTTTGGTTCAAGTAACCAATTTATATGATTGTCTTTTTGTATAAATGGTTTCATATAGTTACAAAGTCTGCGAAAATACTCTTCTTCCCAACATTGATTATCATTGAGCCAATGTGTAAATTCGCTGGTGTTTGCTTTCATCCAAGCAACATCACCGCCATATAAATCCCAGTCTTTTTGAGTATATGCTTCAACAAACAACAACCCAGATTCACATTCTTTATTTATGTCATATTCTGTCCAATCAATTAAACCTATCTTATCCCAATAAATATCTGTATTTGTTTTTCGGATATGTATCACAACAACAATACAACTCAAATCACAGTCATCCTCACAGACTAACACAGGAACATTTAAATCTTCTTCACTGTCAATTAAACTCCACACAAATCGATTTTCAGCCATCATTGTTAATTTGCCTGACCATGCTGGCATAAGTCCAAGAAAATCACCATTATATTTAAATTTATTTTTTATACCTAATGAAACGTGTTCTTCTAAATATTCAACAAGCGCTTTACCATCAATGCAATGGTAATATTCTTTATAAAAATATTTTGTCTTTTTATAAACTATTTCTATTTGATTCACTTTTGCCATCTTGTTTTACCTAATTTTTAAATACTTATTTTATAAAACTTTAAATTCATTTTGTTTCCATATATTGAACAGCAATTCTATTTTCTGGCTTTCTATCTACCAGATATAACACGATAAGAAAACACCATTCTAATGGCTTCATTATAAAATAAATAAAATCGGCAACATATTTAGAATGAATCAATCTGCTAATTGGAAATCCATATTTATCATAAAATCCTCTAATGCGCTTATGTAATTTTGGCGTTCTCTCCTCAAGAACCTGCTCGAAAGCATTGGCAATGCAAAGCTGTCTATTTACTATAACCTCATGTCCATGCCGCTGTCCTAATCGTATTGGCTTTACTATCTTTTTATGCCCTCCCGCCGCTACTGTACAAAGATAATGTTCATCCACTTGTATATTTTGCGGCGCAATTCTATTTGATAAATTCCAATCGGCTGTTTCTGTCCATGCCTTAATAATTGCATCGGGTGCTTGCCCTAATAAAGTTAGTAAGGAAATCAACACTCCTAAAAGCGGCCACATCAATAAAAATGCTAAAAAAGGCCATGTCTCTGATTTTTCTAAAATTGTCTTACAGATGGATAGACCGGTTGTATTTTGTACTTTGTTTTTTTCAAAAGATAACAACTTCCATTGTCTTACTTTGACCATTACGGTCCTTGCTGTAATAAAAACACAGTTTAATGGAAATAGAAGATAAAAAATATCAAAATGAACTGGCACTGTTTGAATCGCCCATATTACTGCTTCTGCACAGCCAAGATACATTGATGCCATGCCCAATACAATTAAAAGTGGAGGCATTTTTTGTGTTGGTATAAAACTGACAATCAAATATCCAATAAATCCAACCAATGCAATAAACAGAACTGTGGGAACTGTCTGCGTATTGATTGGCGCGTGTTTTTGATTGTTAATTAATACTTCATACCAGTCTTTCCACTCAACATCAAATAAGACATAAAAAACTGTATATACAAATCCAAGCATTAAAGTAATAATATCAACATATCGCTCTCTTTTATGAAGTAAATTGCCGCATCTTATAGTAAATAAAAAAATTCCTTCTAAAAGTGTCAATATAAATGGATAAATAACAAGGGTACCTGCAAATTCTCCCATTGGCACTATAAATAGTATTCTTCTTATATCCATATTGTATACAAAAGGTACAAATAAAATTATAATACCTAACACCCAAGAAATTAACATTGGTAAAATTACCATATGTCTGGAACAAAA
>CAJUBU010000011.1:5506-119501 GCA_910585095.1 uncultured Lachnospira sp. | reverse complement strand
TACTTGTCTCCCATTTTCTAAATTTCTATATTTTATTATAACGAAAGTTTTTATAATAATCAATAGAAAAATGGAAATAAATAGAACATTTGTTTTTATTACCCTATCAAGCAGATATTCGCAATCTATTTCACTACTTAATGAGGCTGCAATTATTGCACACAAATAATTCTATTTTATAAAAACTAAAGCTTGTAATAATAAGAAAAATATTATAACATATCAATAGTTAAACTTACAATTTTTCACAAATTAAATAAAATTCAATTAACAATTTATACTTGCGCATAGAACAGCAAGCTGTTGAGTCTCCCCACTTATGCCTTTGCAATATTGAAGCGGGGGGACTTCATTAATGAGGTTAAATTCGCAGGTTAATGGAAAGGTATGGTATTACTATGGATATAAAATTAACACCTTATGATTCAAAACTTTGGGATGTATATCGAGGTGCATATGGCAATGTATGTGAAATGGTACAAGTTGTAATGGGCGATTTAGAACCTTCTTCAAATCCCCTTAAATTAAGGCGGTTAGACCCCGAAGATAAAGACAATTATCGAATTGTTTTTGACAATCTTTGTGAAAATTTAACCCATCAGTTAAGTTTTTATGATGCTACTTATCTTGTAATGCCTTATATGGTAAAGCTTTTAGAAAAAAAGAAAACAGAAAACGATTTTGATTGGCAGCTTACTATTATTTGCGAAATGGGCATATGTCTTGCAACAGATATTCCAACTAATATGGATTTTGAAATAAAAAATGAAGATATTATAGAAAGTTACAAAACTAGTGTTGACCTTTTTATAGAACAAACCAAACAATTTTTAAACGAGCATATGGAACAATTACAATCTTTAGATGATAACACAAAATCCATGTTCGTCACTGCACTTATGGCTATTTTTGTGGATAGGGAAGCTGCTTTTACATTAATTTTAGGTGCTTGGGAAGAAAGTGAAATATTTTGCAATACATGTGAATGTGAAGGATATATTTCTTTTAATAATGATTTTGACAAAGATGATTCTGATGAAGGATTATCCGATGAGGAATTTTTTGAAGTTTCCTTAAAAGATATTACACCTGCTTCAAGCGGCAATGATACCTATAACTGGTACATAGATATTTTAAATAAGCTTGGTGCTGAAAATGAAGCTGCTATTATTCCATATTATTATGGCACGCTTGCTTGTCCAAAATGTAAGACGACAAAACCTGTAATGAATTTTATAAAAGATTTTTATGCTTCCTAGGGGAAAATCAATATCAAATTTTACAAGCTATTTTATATTAAATTAAATATTTTCCATTAATAAGAAATATACTTTAATAGTATTTAATTTTTAATATCAATATATATAACAGCTTTTATGTCCAATTGACCACTGCTTATGAAAATAAATATTGAATTTTTATTTAAACTATTGTATGTATGAAGGCTGTTATTTTTTATAACTTTATTGCTACTTGTCTAATAAAGTTTGATTTCTTTACTTTCATTCACAAAAGATATTTTATTTATCTTAGCATATTGCTCCGCCTGCGAACCTTGCGCACCTATTATTTGAAAAAAAGAAACGATGTTGTGTCCTTTTATTTTAAAAGCCATATGTGTTTTATCATACTCTCTGTCTTCCATAATGCCAACCGCCATTTTTCCAAGCTTCTTGACACTTTCAGGAATCTTCAGTTCTTTTAATGCAGGACAATGAAAAAACGCATAATCACTTAATTCACAAATTCCGTCTTCAAGCTCTACACGTTCTAATACCTCACAATCAGCAAATGCTTCATCACAGCTTATTACGGTTTTAGGTATCACTACACTACGCAAATATTCAGAGCCAGAAAAACAACTATCAATTATTTTTGTTCCTTGTGGAAATTCAAAATGTTCTATTGCAGTTCCTCCAAATGCCTGTGAAAAATCTTCAACGCTATTTGGAATTTTTATATATTTTAATGAAAAACAACTATTAAAAGCATATGTCAAATCTTTAACGCCTTCCGGCAAAGTGACTTCTTCAAGACCTTCACAACCATAAAAAGCGCCAATAATAGACACTACACCTTCTGGAATCACTGCACTTTTCAACTCATAAAATCCATCAAACGTTGAATCAAGAGAAACTACCTTTTTGTTATCAACCATTTCTGGCACATGAATATGAATTTCATTTCCATTATAGCGTAATAATTCAATACCATCTTCTACTATATCATATGTCCATAGACCATCCAGACTGGTAAATATTTGATAATCTTCTTCATCTTCAAACTTGTAAAACCAATCATAACTTTCCCCTGTTGCATATCTTCCTCTATTATCGCTGTAATATGGTTTCATCTGTAACCCCCATTCTGTAACTTATTTTTAGGAACAATGAATAGCTCAAATTTTGGCATGGTTGTATAATAACCTTTTCTTTTATGCACAGCAATCAACTCCTTCTATCATATTGTTTACATTGATTCCATATCACAAATGTGCTTATCACATCAAGAATTGGAATAAATTGCAGTAAGTAATGAATACTGCTTATATTTTGACGAAAATATGGTGAAGCAGGTGCATTTACCATCAATTTATACCTTAAGCTATTAATATAAAATGCACTGACACAGCCGCTTTGATAAATAAAAGTACACGTTAATATAATAGGAATAGGAACCAAGATAATAAAAATACCTCTGCTGGCGGCGACCATCACAAACCATACGAAAAAGCTATAAAAAAAATTCACAATATAAAACGGAATACTGCCTAATTTTAAAAGAAGCCATGCCTTTTTTAACTCGTTATATTTCTGGTCTCTATTTGCCAAAAATGCCATAACAACTGTAATCCACCCTGTTATCACAACTACTGCAATCATTAACAAATAAAACCCAAAAAATAATATTGCAAATCCACCCCATTGGTCTATAAATAACATAACAATCATTAAAATACTAAGTATTAAATGTATATGTAATCCTATAAAAAATAGTTTTGCACTTTTCAAAATAAGTTCTCCTTTATTTTATAACATTATTAAAACTTTACTTAACCTTATCACAATAAGGTTATAAGCAAACAGTAAAGCAAATTGTAAATATCTACTTAATTAAGCGACAAAAAACTATCCTCAAATTCTTGTTCTGTATATGTAAAAACTTCGTGAAAATATAATTTTTCAAATCGTTCCAAGCCAAATCGAATATATTTCTTTTTGGCTTTAGAATAAAAATACTTGCCAATTCTAGCTTTTGAACTGTCTTGATTTTTTATTTTGCAATCTTTAGATGAATTTTTATTTTTATTATCATAATCCTCAGATGAATTTTTACCTTCATTATATACTAATATAAAATTCACATGCTCTCTGCAAAATGATATATTTTTCCCAACAATATCATTAAATATCAAAAGACTGTCATATCTCTTTTCATTGACTTTATTCGTTCTTCTCGAATCTGATCTTCAATTTTATAGAAAGAATGAAATATACAAAAAAGCATTTTTCCAATGGTACTTTTTCCAGTATTATTTTCGCCGGCAATAACCGTAATACCGTTTAATTCAACATCTGCATATTTTATTTTTCCTACATTTTTTAATTCTAATTTCATAATTTCACCTAATACCTTATATTATTACTGCCAAAGCTCCACTATCCAAGTATCCTTTAATTTATTAACAATATCTGGCAAAATATTCATATAGCTTTCACAATGGTTTAAAATAATGGCATCACTGCTAATTACACCTGACAATTTCTGCAATGTTCGGTCTACATCATGTATAACAATCACTTCAACCATTATAGAATACTCTTTTGCAGCTTCCAAAATTAACAATTTTAATCTACCTGAATTAGAGACAGGCGCATCTAAATAAAATACAGCATTTTCAACATCTTTATTTTCTAATTCTTTAAAAAGAAGATGAATGGCTGTTTGAGTTTGTTCTATAATGCGATAGGTACCGCGAAGCCCTGCTAAATCTCTTATCGTGCCGTCCATACACCGCATAAGGATAGAATGAGACAATGCCACCTCTAAAGTAATAATCGTATTAAAACCATCAATATGAACTTCTTTACATAAGGTTTCTTTTTTCTTTCTGTTTTCTACGTCTATATTGGGCGATATACTACGTGCTAACGCCAAACGCTGACGCTCGGACAGCATATAATGATTGCCGACAAATGTTGTTGCATTTTTTACAGAATACCCGCGATTAAGTAAATACAATGTATCTTTTGCCGCCTCTTTTAACTTTTGTAGTTCAACACCCATAAATTGAAATTTATCCTCAGGCACATAACCACGTCTTGCATTTTTATCATCATACATATTATTCTTCCATTCTAAAGCGTAGGAATTGTACAACAGAAATTCATAAAAACAATTCCTATTATCACATTAAACCTTATCTGTAATACTTTGATACAAATAGGTAACAAACTTACACAAAATAGCTTATTGTTAAAGTATTTCTTCATAAAAATATATATTATTAAATAAACTCAAATTTGATTGCCACATATATACTTAAATTACACACCATTTAAAATATATATATTTTATTTAGTATATCATTGTAAAATACAAATGTCTAGTCAAATACTGCTCGTGGGAATAAATCGCGGAAATAAATTACATTTGGATATTGACATTTTAAAATTCTTTCGCTATACTTTCCACAAATGGTATAAAAATCCATAAATAAAATAATAAACCATAAATTGAAAGGAGGACAATTATGAAACAATTAATAAAACACAAAAATAATTTAATAGTAGTTAATAGAGGTCTAGTTGTCCTATTACAATTTTAAGATTTTATATAAATTATCCTTTTTATATATGTAATAAATATTTGTTATACATTTATTATATATAAAATCTTTATCTAATTTTATTAAACATAAGAATAACTTACAAAGTACGTTATTCTTTATGTATTATTCATTATTCTTATAGCTATATGTTTTAAATACACTGCTATAAAAGGATTTCTAATCTCTACTAACCTACTATAAAATAAAAATTTTATATTCATCAGCAAATCAATAAATGTAACTTTTCAATATATTATTAATGAAATATTCTGCAATAAGCGATTTGCTGCTTTATCAAAAATTTAAAAATTATAGAAAGGTTATCTATATATGAATTTACCAATCACAGTTACACAAAACGATTTGTTAGAAATACTTTTAAATGTTGCACTTGTTCGACCAGTGTTTATATGGGGTGCGCCCGGAATCGGAAAATCAGCACTTGTTGAACAATTCTCTAAGGAAGTCGGAATGCCTTGTATTTCGCTTTTAGGAAGCCAGCTTGCACCAGAGGATATTATTGGCATTCCACAAATTCAAAATGACGTAAGTACATTTTTGCCACCTAAAATGATTGCAAGAAAAGAACCTTATGTGCTTTTTCTTGATGAATTAAATGCTTGCTCACAAGAAGTACAAAAAGCATTTTACAGCTTAATCCATGAACGCCGAATTGGTGAATATCATCTTCCAGAAGGCAGTGTTGTAATTGGTGCTGGAAACCGCACACAGGACTCTGCTATTGTAAAAACGATGTCATCTGCACTGATTAACCGAATGTTTCATGTACAGCTAAAAGTCGATACCAAACAATGGCTGAAATGGGCAAATGATTCTGGCATTCATGTTTGGGTCATTGATTATCTTACACAGCGCCCAGACCATTTATTTTCAGAGCCGCCAAAGACAGAAGAACCTTATTCTACTCCACGTTCTTGGCATATGTTAAGCGATGCGCTCACCGAATATGGCGCTGGAAAAAGAGAAATTTCACAGGAAATTTTGCGTGTACTTACTTATGGAATAATCTCACCTTCCCATGCAAGTATGTTTCTTGCCTATACAAAACAACTGAAAAATACCCATTTATTAGATGAGATTATCGCACAAAAAGCAAAATGGCCAAGCAAGCCAGAAGAACGCGATATACTCTATTTTCTTGCTCAGTCTTTCAGGGCAAAATTGCTTCGGGAACTACCTGAAAATAAACAGGCAACTGGTGGAAATATCCTTTCTTTTGTTTACAGGGTAAAGGCAATGATAAAAGAACTTGCAACGATTAATTTTGAAATTGCACAGATGGTCGTATCCGCCAATGGTAATGAAGTTTTGCCTGATTGGTTTATGGTGGAGATTATTCGAGACTTACCGAGATTAGTCAATCAGAACGAGAAACGAGGTATCCATGCCTAATTTACATTATTACCGTTATGTTGCCCCTAATGAGAAAATTCCGCATAATGAACAAATTTTTTTGCAAGGCTGGAATTTGATAGAAAATCATCCCTTGTTTGGAAAATTATTAGGACATATCTACTTAAAACAAAAATATACATATGATGCAGACAGCGCCGCAATTGTTGATAATAAAGGAAATATTTATATTAATATCTACTGTAAAAAAACGAGTGACGAATGGTTTTATATTATGGCACATTGTCTGCTTCATCTGGCATTTGCACATTTTGATAAGGATACAATTCCATCGGATGTTTATGTTGGAGATAAAGTTGAAACGAAACTTGCTGTTTGGAACAAAGCATGTGATATCTATATCACACGATTCCTTATGGATATTCAAATCGGCATACCTACTTGTAACGACCCTTCCAACGACTATGCGATAAAATTAAGCAGTGAAGAAAAAATATATAGACACTTACTCTCTTTACATGAAGATGGAACATTACAGCCTTATGGCACGACTTCACACCTGCATATGGATATGGTTGGTCTTAATCATCCCAATGAATATAAAAATAATGAATCCAACTCCTATGCCGCACAATTTTACTATTCTATCTCTCATTTAACCTCTGAAACGTTAAGCGATGTAGGCGGGCATGTATATGATGAAAATAAAAATACACCAACACTAAAAGCAGCCCGATGGTTTATGGGAAATTTTCCTTTGCTTGGGAGTATGGCAGCCTCTTATAAAATCATTGAAGATTATTCACTATGTATCCGAAATGAAATTGAAATTGCCGCTGTTGATGCTATTCGAGGTGAAATATATGTAAATCCAACATGTGGATTTAGTGAAGAAGAATGGAAATTTGTACTGGCACATGAATTTTTACATGCAGGACTTATGCATCACAAACGATGTCAAGGGAGAAATGCTTATCTTTGGAATATCGCATGTGATTATGTTATCAATGGATGGCTGCATGAAATGAATATTGGCATTATGCCATCTAAGGGGATTCTTTATGATGAGGAATTAAAAGGCTTATCGGCAGAAACCATTTACGATAAAATCGTAAAAGATTTAAAAAAATATTCCCGTTTAAATACATTTCGTGGCTATAAAAAAGGAGATATTCTTGCTGATGAACTGCCAACATTTGGTGGACTGCATGAAGGGGTGCGATTAGATGAATTTTATCGCAATGTACTTCGTGAAGGTCTGGATTTCCAGATGGAACGAGGACGCGGCTTTTTGCCAGAAGGCTTAATTGAAGAAATTTATGCCTTATCTATGCCTGCTATTGCTTGGGACGTAAAACTTGGAAAATGGTTTGACACCTATTTTCCTCCTCTTGAAAAACATCGAACGTATGCTAGACCAAGCAGACGCCAAAGTGCTACGCCAGATATTCCCCGCCCAAGAACAGTACTCTGTGAAATAGATGAAAAAAATCGGACATTTGGTGTTGTTATCGACACTTCAGGCTCTGTGTCAACAAGAGAGCTTGGTATGGCATTAGGCTCTATTGCAAGTTATGCTGTGGCAAAAGACGTCCCTTTTGTGCGAGTTGTTTTTTGTGATGCCAACGCATATGATGCTGGTTATCTTTCCCCAGAAGATATTGCAAGGCAGGTTGAAATCAAAGGACGCGGAGGAACTATTTTACAGCCAGCCGTCAACCTTCTTGAACATGCCAGTGATTTTCCTAATGACGCACCCATTTTAATTATAACAGATGGATTTATAGAAGAAAATTTACATGTTCACCATGAACATGCTTACCTTTTGCCTAAAAATGGAAAGTTACCTTTTCATACAAAAAGTAAGATATTTTATTTTGAATAAAAATTTATTATAAAAAACACCTTGCAACAAATGAGTCAAATACTTCGCGGCAGTTGTTAAATGAATAGGCAAGCTTGCCACAAGTCTGCCGCAAATATGCCACAAACATTTTCGTTTGGCTCATTGCTTGCAAGAATAAAATATAAAACTTGCTATAAGGTATTATTCATATAATATTTTTTAATATATAAACGAATCTTTAATAAATTTTAAATTTATTTACAAATATAAATTTGTTCTTTAGGCAATAATGATTGAATATCCATTCCTTTATTTTTTTTATTATATAAATCTTTCACATAAGCTGTAATATCTTCAATATGAACAATCCATTCATTTACATAAGATTTTACTGCTTCTCTTCTAAGCCCTAATTGTATAGAACGGATTTCTAAAGGATTTCCATAAATATCCCGTTCCGGGTCCCACTGACATCTTATATCAGATTTTTGTACTTGCTCTTTCCATTCTTCAAAGCTAATCCCCATATTTTCATTATGTGTAGACGCAATAGCATGTTGAACAATATAGTCAAAGCCTTCTCTTTTTATATCAATTGCTAATACCCTTTCTTGACCGCTTTTTGTCGCCCAACCACAGCGATACATCATCCAAAGAAACGAAGGTTTAATCCATGTCATTCTATCCATTTTAAATTTCTTCCCAAATGTGCCTAACTGGATAGCCTCATCTGCAATATCATCACAATAAGCCTGATATACACGAATAGTGTTTTCAGAATAAACTGCTCGAATTTCTTTTTTATTCATTTTTGCCACCCCTATTAATTTCTCTTTGATATTTCTTAAAAAAGCCATTTCTAAATCTTGAAATTTCCATTCTGTCTCTTTTTCATAAAATAAAATATATCGGTCAACAATTTCTATCAAATGCTTTTTGCTTCCGCCTGCCAACATATAATTTTTTGCATCATCAAGGCATCTTTGCTCATATTTATCACCACCCAGCTTGCCTTGTGCAAATCTTCCACCAGTCTCTATTATCATGCCGTCATATGACTGAATTTTTTTTTCAAATTCGGTTAAATGTATCATCTTTACATGATGATGATTCCATTTTTCTGCCCATTTTTTACTCATTTTCCACCTATTTTTATTTTCATCTTTGCATAGCAAAACGAATATTTACAATTGATTTTATTATTCGCTCATAACCTTATAGTTGCTGTTGCAACTTTTCAATGGGACTAAATAACTTCAATAAGACTAAATAGCTTCTCCAATATCTGATAACAAACTTTCCATTCGCTCTAATTCTTCCTCAGAATTTGCCGCATAAGTCATTTGAATATCATCTTCTCCATCCATATCCATTAATGCTATTCTGCAATTATCATTGCCATATAATATAATCTCATATTTTTTATCAATCCATCCCTTTATCGTTTCTGGTCTTTTTGTAAATCGTTCTTCTATCTTTTTTTGTTCTTCTCTTGATACAAAAAAAATATCTTCAGGATTATATTCAAGAGCAATGCTTGCCTGATAACCATACATAGCAACCATAAAATCTGATAATTTGTCTGCGGCAAGATTCCATTCATTATCGTCTACACTAATGTATACAGGTGGGTCTATCAATGAAACATCCGATTTTTTAACAGCAGCTTGGCAAATTCCTTGATTTTCATTAAAAAATACTAAATAATTGTCATTTAATCGTGCGGGATACTTGTTAGGGAGCATCAACTCATCCTGAAAAAATGAAAACGTTTTTCCATATTTTTTATAAAAAAATTTTAAGGCTTCTGGCAATTCTCCAACACATTCAATAACATCATTCAATTCTTTGTCACTATATCCATAAGGATTGTTTTCATCAAACAATTTACATATTTCTTTATATTTTTTTTTGATTTCTTCCATTATTTTGAACCTCTCCAATTAATCTGCATCAACCCATAACAAATGCTTTCCACAATGCAGACATTGAAACAGATAACCTTGTATTGAACCGCCATCCGTAACAGAACCATCCCGAATCCACCCTTTTGCTGTGTCATCTAACATATCATCATCTAAAACTTCTTCAAGAAGATTCATCTGCTTTAATTCTTTTGTTCCTACTCCGCCTAAATAAGCGCAATAGTCGTCACAATGCGCCCTCCAATACTCTTGCTGCCAGCCGCAATAACCTGGTGTTCTATGTATCAATTCATCTGTTTTTGCTTCGTCATTTACCTCATCTGTTGAATAGGCATCCTGAAATTCCCCATCAAACTTTTTAGCAGCCTCGCCATTGGCAATACATTCTGGACAAAATATATCAATATCTTCTATGGAATAAAATGGTGCGTTATAACAAATCAATGTTTCTTTTCCGCAACAATCGCATATAACTGGCTCATCTTCCTCAATAAATGCACCCGTCTCTAAAGGGTTGGGATGATATTTAAACTTTGGTAGCCTACGAATCAAATCTTCATTTTCCATCTTTACAACAGCACTCCTTTCTAGTCATTTGGATATACTTTTTCACATTCCTCTAATTTTGCAATATCTTTTTGTGAGATATAAATTTCTGCTGTTTTAGACAAATCATTGCCACATACTCTTTTCTTAGAAATATATTCAATTACTTTTGGATAATCTTCTTTTGCATGTTCGGTAGCTAACCATATTCCAACAATAGTATTCGTTAAATAATCGTATCCATTATCGGTTACTTTATTTCTTGTATATTTCTCTAATTTTTCTGGTAATTCATAAAAAATACTTATCTCTGGATTTTCCATTTTTTGTGAATCCAACTTTACAATTATTGTTTCCATAAACTGCCTTTCTTATTTTTATTCCTGCGAGCAACGAAGCCTGGCGGACATGCTTGCGGCATATTTGCGGCATATTTGCCTATCCATTTGGCGACTACCGCAAGGGGGGCAAGTACTATAGCGTCCTTTGGACACATTGTAGCTCTGCTATGGGGTATTACTCATCTTTTAAAATACCTGCAATTTCAGCATAACCAAAAAAATCATCATCTTCTAATTCTAATGTTTTATCTACATAATATTCTAACCAATCCAAAAAATCCATCGTTTTTCCATTTTTAGGATTGATTAAAGGAAGTGTCCCTGCATCATTGGCAAAATCAAAATACCAAACAGTGCCATATGTTTCCTCGTCTTCTGAGTTTACTATAAGAATACTATCCATTCCACAGCCTTCTGTACATAATGGAACAAATCCACAATGTAAATTCTCATAAATTTTATCACATTCCTCGTCATCTAACTGTTCTATCTCTTCATAAAGAAGAGGCTTTCTTACTGTTGCAATAAATGGCTTATCAAATGCAGGATTTTCTTTTCCTCTTCTATTATCAAGCAAACTATAAAGCCCATAAAACGGCTGTGTTCCTGCACTGGCAACTGTTGTAATAAATCTTCTATAATCAGGCGGCAGCTTAATACCATTTTTTTCTTCAAACTTGGCTACTCTTTCTTCCTTAAAAGGCTTATCCCACTTTGGAGGAAATTCTCCACAAGGATATTCAGGATTTTTTGAAACAGCAAGTTCCTCCATTTTTTTCATAATCACTTTAATTCTCTCGTCAATATCCATTTTATACCTCATTTCTGCGTTGCCTTGAAGCAAGTATTTTTATATCACATTGGATAAAATTAAAAATCTCTTGCTACTGTTAACAATTTTTTCTCTATACATTTTTTATTTTATCTACAACCGATTACTGCAAATTCAAAATTTTTGCATGTAACAATATATACCCAATCATACGTTTCTATTATTATAGTTCTTAAATCTGTTTTATCATTGGATATATCCAACATTTCTGAAAAACTGCTTGGCGTATCTATTTTTTTCTTATAAAAATCTTCAATATTTACAGCACTATATTCTTTCACTCCTTTTATTGTTAAACGATACTTATACCATTTATGTTCTGAAGACCTTTTTTCACACCACTTTACATATACCTCTCCTAGTAATATCAATATATTATGTTCTTGTTGAAATGAATCCAGATAAATTGCGTCTCTTTTTGGCTCAATATAGCCAACTTCTGTACGAATTTTTTTGTATATACTTTTCATTTTATTAACTTCCTAATATATCTCTGAACTTGCAGTGTTAGCTCTCTGTTAAATGTAAATTTATTAATAACTTAAAAGTTTACTTATTTATGATGTCTCAAAATCTACCCAATTTTTAAACAGTGTACCGCATTTTTTACACTGAATATCTATATTTATCCAATTAAATGCATCAACAAAATCCTCTATAACATATTTTTCTTCTAAATATAAATCCTCAACCACTTCTTCCTGAAATTGCTCGATATCTTCTAACTCTAAGCCAATTTCGATTTGAAAACAATCATGTTTACATACAGGACAAAAATAGGCTTCTAAATCAACGTCATCAACAGCTACTCCCTCATGGCATACAAAACCATTATATCCATGCTTTGACATATCAAATAAATCATAGACTGCACCACAGGAAGAACAAATGCCACAAACTCTAAATCCCCAATCATTTTTATAACGTTTTATAGCAATATAATCATTATGTTGATTGGCATATATTTTTAACTTTATTGAATCACACCCACATGTACATTGTATTTTTCCATCAAGTTCATTATCAGCTATATCAAATTCTGCTTCGTCAACTTGTAAAATGTTTTTTAAATGAGTTGGTATTGGTAACATAAATCCCTCCTATTTCACACTCTCTTTACCAATCCTCACGCATTTCATCGAGCCAGTCAAGTACTTGTTCTAATGAAACTTTTTTACAGAC
Source organism: uncultured Lachnospira sp. (assembly GCA_910585095.1). Lineage (GTDB taxonomy): Bacteria > Bacillota > Clostridia > Lachnospirales > Lachnospiraceae > Lachnospira. The sequence continues at coordinate 106,624 of CAJUBU010000011.1, read as the reverse complement.
AGGTAACTTCTTTTTTACACAATGTTGATATATTGTTTCAAGTGCTTCAAATAAATCATCACGTTCTTGCGTTTCTATAAATAAATCATATTTTTCATTTAATTTATTGAGTATCTTGGCAAATTTTTCTACTGCCATATAGATATCTTTTTTATTATCAGCAGCTAAAAATTGTTCCAATGTCTTTTTATACTGCTTTTTAACTGTCTGATAAGCTTCTATTGGTATAAATTCATTGCCATCCCAATGACGCAATGGATTTTCAAGATTTTTCTCTAACCAATCTTTCTTTCTAAGTTTACCTATCTCAAAAAAATCCATTTTTTTCTTTAATACATTCTGAGCATAGATGCCTGCTTCATATGGAATGCTCTCAAGATTTAAATAATGTAAATTTGGCAGTTCATCCAATACCGCAAAGTCTGTTTCTGAATATCCAAACATATCCACCAATGCAAGACTTTTTAATTTTTTCAATTCTCTTATCGTATAAAATTCTGTTATTATGCCTGGATATCCTATCAAAGCCAATTTTTCAATATCTGGATACTGACAAATAATATCGTTCATAGATATATTTTTAATAGTTTCAATATTTAATTGCCGCACTTTTTTCATACCATAATTGCGTACACCATATTTATCTTGTTGCTGTATAAAGATAATTGGATTTTTACAAAAACTATCATCAATTTTTAAACGAATATTTATGTCACCACATAATTCTAGGCTTGCTGCTGTTTGAGGAAGAATAATACGCTTAATATTTGTAACGTCTGCCTTTATTGAAACAAAACAAGAATAACTTAAATCAATAACATCCGAATTATTGCTATTTTCTGTCTTTGTAATATCAATGCTCCTTACAAGCGGCGCACAATGAGTTGCTAATGAAAGTTCCATTATATAAGGATAATTTGATGTAATCTGTACAGAATTTACACAAGGAAATTCATGTAAAACAACATTTTCTTCCATTGCCATAAGTTCTCTTATTCCAAGTGTCTGAACTCTTCGATAAATGCTTAATTTTTTTCCAGACTTGCCAACTTCATACGATTCACCGCTTGTCCTATATTTCTTATAACGTATATTAAATTCCTCACCGAGCGATTTCCAAAATTCTTCTTGTATATATTCATGTCCTCTGCTAAAGTCCGATGAAAATGTATGACATTTTTTGTAATCTGCAATAGGCATACAAACCCCGCAAAAAATAAAATCTGCTGGAATTTTATCATTGGATATATAAGATATTGCAAGTGTATGATGATACCTATAGCGTTCCATATATAATGGTTTTAAATCAGACAACTGTTGATTTGTTGGCGGCTGTACTTCAAGATAATCAAGTGCAACATAACAAATACTATTCTCTTTTTTATCTGCCTTCAAAATTTGATAAGCGCCATATTTTTCTAACTCTTCTATGTATAATGAATAAACACCATTTTCAATAGGCTCTTGTGGCAACTTTTTATCCATTGTTCACCTTTCCTAACTAGACAAATACCAAACATATCATTAACATAACTAATACCTACAAATATAAAATTTTGTAACATTTGGGGTTAATTCAGGCAAATATCCATTCATATAGTATTCCATACAATTCTCTTATATAATATGTTGGAAACAAAAATATAAATGTATTGGCAGGTATAGCTGCCGCCTGATAACCAAATGATTCTGCAATTTTCAATGCCCTATACGCGTGAAATTCATTTGTCACAATCCCAATTTTGTCACTTAAATGTTGTTGTATAATAATATCATGTGAAAAAGCGATATTTTCTTTAGTAGATGTAGATTTATCTTCCATATATAACCGATTTGCATCAATGCCATGTTCTGTAAGATAAGAAAACATACACTCCGCTTCTGAAATCTCCTCATCATCCCCCTGTCCTCCAGAAAGCACTGCAACCGAGTCTCTATGTTTGCTTAAATAACGAAATGCCGCCTCTAATCGTTCCTCTAGCATGGTACTTGGCTGCCTTCCTACCACTCTACAGCCTAAAACAATAAGAGTCTTTGGTTCATAAGGTTTCTTCGTTGCTGCATATATCATAAAACCAGTACAAATAATAACCATTGTAAAAATAATACTGATTATTGATAAAATAATTATTTTTATAGGTTTATTTAATTTCTGTTCTATTTTTTCTTGAAATATAGCATAAAGCAATATTGCCAAACAGACAATAAAACCTGTAATATTGCCAATGTTTTTAGTTCCAAATGTAAGATATGGTCCTATAAATAATAGACAGCCTATTATTCCAATGATAAAACATATCGTTCGTATTGCTTTTTTCATCATAAAAAGTGTACTCCATCTTAACAGCAATCCCAATTATATAATATGTCATTAAAATTTTTATTCTTTAAATCTTCATGATTAATGAAAAAATTACCAATTCCACAATCGCCCCACAACACATTTGTACTATTATCTTCACCATTATAATCTGAATCTATTTGAAGCAAAACCACATCATATTTTTGTAATTTTTCATTACCTTCTCTTGGGTCAAATTGAGTAAAGTCAGCATACCCCATCATATGATGCTGATATTTTCCCAATTCTTCTTTTTCTTCCTCTCGTTCTTCTTCCATCTCATCAATCATTTCATAAATATCATCATCTAAAATATCATACATACAGTAATCTTCTGGAACAACAATTTCAAACTTCTCTTTTAACAATTGGATAAACAACTTATCCCATTGATAATTACTCATGCCAAGCGAAGTCTCGTCTATATACAAATTAATTGCTGTCGTTTTTAATATTGGCGTACAATCTTTGTCAACATCGTCTGTTGTCTTAATATTTAATGCCCTTATCTGTTCTTCTGTTACGCTTCTATCAACCGTTTCATGGTAGACCACCTTATACCCTTTGTTGTTTTTTAAATCACATCCTGTATCCGCATCAAAATCAAATCCATATAAGTCATTTACTGCATGAAAAAATTGAAGCATCCCTTTTTGTGGAAGCTCAATTCCATCACTGTTATTAAGACGTTTTAAACCATCCAGATTAATCTGTGCAAGCAGCACTAAACTATCACCATTTTCATCTCTTGGATATTCTTTGCTCAAGTCCCAATAAGGAAGCCCTCCAAACTTATCATCAAAAAGACCTGCTTCTCTTTCATGGTTAACCACAATATGATACTCATTTTTTGTCGTTCTTTCCTCAATGTCTTTTATAATGCTTAATGCTTGTTCTTTTGTAATATTAAATTCTTTGTCTTTTTCCATATAAATGACCATACCTTTCTATTAATCTGTAAATTTAATGAAGACAGTTAAGCGGATATTCGCAATCCGCTATGCTACTTGCACATAGGACTAAATTGTTCATTTATTATCAAGTCTTTCTGCTTTTTAACATTAATTCAGGAATGTAAGCAGATACTTTTGTGTTTGGTGGTATGGATTCTGTTACAAAAGAGTTACCTGCCACCACAGAATTTTGCCCAACTACCGTTTCACCGCCTAAAATCGTAGCATTGGCATAGATAACAACATTATCCTCAATTGTAGGATGTCTCTTTACCCCCGAAAGCGCCTGCCCTTGACTGAGCGATAATGCGCCAAGCGTAACACCCTGATATAATTTTACATGTTTGCCTATAATGGTTGTTTCTCCGATAACAATTCCTGTTCCATGGTCTATAAAAAAATACTCTCCAATCGTTGCGCCTGGATTAATATCAATCCCTGTTTTGCCATGTGCATGTTCTGTCATAATTCTTGGAATAAAAGGAACTTGTAACTGATAAAGCTCATGTGCAATGCGATATACAAAGATTGCATATATGCCCGGATATGAAAAAATAATTTCCTCTCTGCTGTTTGCTGCGGGGTCTCCCTCTAATTCCGCCTCAACATCTTTTAATATAAGCTGTTGAATGGTAGGGATTTGTTCTAGGAAATTTAATGTCAATTCCTGCGCCATCTTTTCAATATCTGATTGTTGCTTTTCTAATGTATGATACGATAAAGCCACATAAATTTGCTTATACAGCTTTTCATATATCCCTGCAAGTGTATTACCCGCAAAACTATTTAAAGAGACATAAGCAGTATTTTCTGTGCCGAAATATCCCGGAAATACAATTCTTCTCACCTCATTAAGGATATCAATAATTTCTTCTCTCTTTGGAAGATGCTGGTCAACCTCAACTTCAAAAAGCCCCTGTTGCTTATAATTATCATTTAACCTATCTGCAATCTGTGTAATTTGGTTTTTTATATTACATTCCATAACAATCAATCTCTCATTCTTGATAAATTTATGAAAAAAAATAGCTTACCATTGTTTTCTTAAGCAAATACTAACAAAGCCCTTTGCTACTTGCATAAACCATCTTGCTACCTCGTAGCATTTTTTTACAGGCAAGCCTAATTCTTTTTTAATGAGATTAAAACAAACGTGTTCGATGAAAAGAATCATTTTACATCATCAACATATTTTTTGTTATATCTATATAGTAGGATATATCACTATTTATATTATTATATAACACGAACATTTGTTTGTCAATCTTTATAAACAATTATTACCATTTTTTATCTTTTCATTATTTTATGTACTTAAAAAAAATCGCTACCACTTTTTTCTTTATAAAAGATAAAAAGTTAAGCGGATATTCACAATCCGCTATGCTACTTACTTACAGGAATAAAAATACATTATTGAAATGATACTTTTATATTGCATACTTCTGCATTAGTGCCAACTCTCATAAAGGGTCCATATAACCCTACCCCAGATGTTACAATATTGTGCATATTTCCTTTTTTTAAATAACCGTATGAATTTTCCCATATAAGACGACATGTAATATTAAGAGGAAATAACTGTCCATCATGTGTGTGTCCGCATAAATCCAAATCAACGCCCGCATTGGCAAGCTCGTCAAGTTCGCTCGGTTCATGGTCAATAACAATAATAGGTTTGGATTGGTCTAGTCCCTCCACCAGCTCATCAGGCGTTTTTCTAATGTCAATATCTCGTCCTGGTCTTTTTGCATCTGGTCTTCCATACAAGTAAAAACTATTCTCAATAAGAACATACTCATCTCTAAGAAGTTTGATATTTGCTTTTTCTAAAAACTCATCCATACGAATATCGCTTTGCCTTTTTTCACGCTTATCAAATCGAAATGTAAATCCACCCATAATTTTCTCTGCTATATCATGATTTCCATAACACGCATATACGCCGTATTTACTGTTAATACTTCCTAAAATATTAATTAATTCAGCAGGATTATCAAGACTATCATAATCATTATCAAAAATATCTCCTGCAATAACAACAATGTCTGGATTATTTGCATTTATTTTTTCTACCATCTGCTTAATTTGTCTTTGTCGTATGTTATATCCCATATGAAGGTCTGCAACTAAAACAATATTCATTGCTTTAATATTACCTGCTTTTTTGTCAACCGAAACTTCATAATTTGTCGTATATATCACTCCTGCATGAATTACTCCATATGTACTGCATGATATAATAAATGCCAAACATAAAATTCCTGCAAGTATATGTATCTTTCTTGTTCTAAGCTTACTTCTTTTTGTCACTATCACAATAAATCTTGATAAATCTGCAACAATAAGTGCTATGGTTGTATAGAGTCCAACACCATACCAGTAATTACCTATACTAACCATAGCTGCTTTTATATCTGACCCTTTTGGAAGAAAAAATCCAACAATCATTGCACTTGCAAAAAATAAATATATTATAAGAATAGGTACGCGAACATACCATTTTTTTGTTTTTATATGAATATTTTTTAACCAAATAAACAACCGCATTAAAAAATATATATTTAACAAGACATATACTGGCGATAAAATGATTGCAAGCATGTGATATCCTCCCTATCTTGATTACAAAATAAATATTTTTCATTCAATGCGTAATCTGTTATACCTTTACCTTCATTAGGGTTATCATTTGAATAAATCTTGTCCACCATAAATATTATAATCAATGCAACACATAAAGGAACTAAGATTGCCATTGAAATTTTCCTTAATATATTATCGAGCATTGGCGCTACAATATATACAAATGCTATTCCGCCTAATCCAAATACAAGTAAACCTTCCGCACATATTCTGCCATTTAAATTTAAAAAATACCCTGTATAATCCCACCATTTTTTTCCGTTATGGGCAATTTCGAGATACCATGATGTAAAATACTCTACTACACCACATAATATAATTGCTGTTATAAATTCCAACACTGGATTTTTTCTAAATTTAAACAATAACAGTAAAATTAATATGCCACCAGCACCATATATTGGAAGCCATGGTCCATGAAGCACACCCCTATTGACAAATCTGCCATCTTCTATCAAGTGCAAAATCACTTCCCAAATCCAGCCAATAAATGAAACAACAAAAAACATTAAAACTAATGACACCACAGAATAGTGTCTCATATAACGCAAATCTCGAATCCATTTTTTTACCACATTTTCTTTGGATGCATCATATACCTTGCTCATCTTTATAGGATACGTTTTGCCAGATACAACACTATTGACATGTTTTATAGCAATGACTTGAGACATATACTCTTGATAAATTTCATCTTCTTTTCCATAAAATAATGTAATTCCAAACGTATTATTTAAAAAACCAACAAGTCCCTTTTTCTTTTTATACTCTGGCAAAGGCTTATTGACTAATTCATATTCTTCTTTATAGATTGCTTTAATTGCTTCTTCATCTGGTATTTCATATAAATATTTATCATTTAATAAGTCAATATTTTCAATACCATTTTCTTTTGCAAGATTTCGTATATACACATAATACTCAGCAAATGTCGCTTCTTTATAAGGATTCAGATAAACAGCCCCAATAATTCCATATGAAAAAAAGTCCAATATTTCCCATAATATAAAAGACCAAGACATAACAAAACATTGCCATTTATGACCGCGCATCATCCTCCTTGATAATGTTATAGCCGTGTTAGGCGATATATCTGGGTTTTCTGCTATAATATATGGAACCATAAAATAAGAATACTTTTTAACAAATACACCCACAATCGTAAATAGCCACAATATTTCATAAACATCTTTTAACAGCATAGTCATTGCCGCTTTGCACCACTTGCCTGATTTAAAAATATATGCAAATCGCTGAATAGGCACTTCCTTATATATACGCCCCTCCATAAAAATTCGCTTATAAATTATACTAAATATATTAAAAATAAATATCCAGACTGCCATCAAAACAGCAAAACTAAGCAGTATAAACAATACAATTGCCGCATTGTCTGAACCTGTAATATTTTTAAGCAGTAAGACAATTGATACCAAAATTTGCCCGCTGGATATATAATTAACAATTGAAGAAAATACGCCTTGTGACCGCCCCAATATTACATTTTCTTTGATGGCAGCATCTTTATCTACTGTTTGTTGTATTTCCTGTTGCGTTTTATCTTTTGTTTCACTAATTTTACCTTGCGCCAATTCACTCCATACAGTTTTAAGCTTAGAATATAGACTGATACCACCTGATGTTGGCATATCTTCAACCACTTCATCTAGATCTTGTTCTGTCTCAGACTGATGATATGTTGCCCACAATGATATATCTTCATTTATTGTAAATATATCAATGGAACTTGTGTAAGCTATTCCTAACACTGCTGACACAATTAAAGATACTATATAGATAAGAATATGATTTTTTACTGCAACTTTCGCTGATTTCTTTAATGTTTTTCTGTTATACATATTAATTCTCCATAAGCTGTCCAATTATTTCAGATAAAATAATATAACTATTATTTGTCTATTACGTAATTTTTATTTTTATAATGATTTAAAATTGCTTTTCCTAATACTACCAAAATGCCTACTAACAATAAAAAGTAAAAGTTTGCAAATCTTGTGACACACATAGAAGCTGTAAGATATTTACTTGTAAACACACCCTCAAATACCCTTTTATACAAAAATTCTGTAATTCCTTGAGCGCCTGGCAGTGGAAGCATATCCACCGATATCATAATTGCTATTTGTACCAACATAATATATTGAATACTACTGCCGGACAATCCAAATCCTCTATACACAATATAAGTCAATACAACTAAAAAAAATCGTTGTAAATAACTTACTAAAAACATATATGTAACTTTTTTCTTATCCTCTAACAACGATTTTTTTACATCTCTATATCCGTCAAAAAAACCATGAATTGCTTTTGCACTTTTTTCAAAATCTTTTAATATATGTATCTTTACAAGCCCTTTTAATATTACCCGCGCTATTCGTTCTATCAAATCTGGATTTATCATAATAAACAAAAGAAGCACTACCCAAAATACAACAATAATTAATCCCAAATAGTACCATCCCATATGTCCATAAAAGACTTCATTAATGACATCATTAAAGAAAAGAAGCAATACAACGCCAACCGATGCAAGAACAAATTTATTCATTGCTGCAATCACTGTCAATGTAGCGCAGCTTTTAGAAAAACTATATCCATCTTTTTTTATATAATATAACTGCATTGGCTGCCCTCCAGAAGCAGAAGGTGTTATTCCACTATAAAAAAAGCCAATAAACGCATAACCTATACATTGAAAAAATCCTTTTATGCCATTATGGGAGGCAAACATAAACCATATCATAAACCCTTCACAGGAAACATATAAAAATGAAGAAATCAAAGCGGCTATCAACGCTAAAGGGGATAATGAAGTTAAGGAGTCTAATATTTCATTTAAATCTTGCCCTTCAAATACTGTAAAAAATGTAAATCCCATTACAAGAACAAATAAAAGAATTTGACCAAGTCGTTTTTTTAACTTATTACTCATATAAATTAATGACCTTTCTCTTAATCTGTAAAACCTATAAAATCGTAAACACAGAAATTATATCATAATAAAACTATAAAATAAAGGTGGACTGTTGTAAAATCAATTTTCTATATAATCTATGAATATTTAGTAAAATACCATAGCCGCCTTTAATACTATGGTATTTTACTCTCATGGCAGTTATTGCTCACGGAAATAAAAAATTTCTATATTCTATCTTATATTGTTTGATTTTATAACAGTCCACATGTCAAGCAAATATTCGCAATCTCCTTCGCTTCTTACTTGCTGAGGTTAAATTACTCTAAATATATCTACATTTTTGATTTTATAACTAATATATACAACAGCCATTATCATTTTTCAGGAGGTATTTTTTTATCCATCTTTAAAATATGATTTTTAAGCCACTCTAATAAAAAATTAATCAATTCTTCAAGATATTCTTCTTGATTATCATCAACGGATTCCAAATCCACTTGATTTAATTTTTCAATAAACGCTCTATGAGCTAATCGTTGAACTTCAATATCTTTATATCGAATACGCTCCATATATTCTTCTTCGTCTGAAAAATGTTTATCTGTATAATCTTTTAAATCATTTAACACATTGACAATTCTATCAAATTTATCATGGACATATTCCATATGTATAACATCATATACATTCTGAATAATCTGAAAGAGCTGTTTATGTTCTTCGTCTATAAAATCAATATTGGTTTTATACTCTTGCGTAAATTGGAAAGATTGTTCGTTAGATGAAGTTGAAGAAGTTTGCACTGTTCCCATCTTTCCAATCATAATGTCACTTCCAAGTATATGCCGATACAGCCAATTGGAAAGGAAAATCAACAAATCCTCCAACATTTTTTTACTTTCTTCTTCATCTAAATTATCTGTATATATATCATTTACTTTTTTTGTAAATGCTTCATGTTCTCTTATTTGTCTAGGCAATTCAGGGTCATTAATCTTCCTCATATATGCTTCTTCATGCTCAAAATGAACCTCCGCATATTTTTTTAACTCCTTCACTAATCCTCGAATCATAACAATATGCTTATTTGCTGTATTGAGCAAACCATATGCCTCATTAATCACCTGAAATAAATGCTCATGTTCCCTGTCTATCTCTTCAATCCCAGTAATACAATCCTCTGTAAATTCATACATATCAATCACCATGTCCTTCCTTTACTCTGCAACTTTTAGTATCTATGTATTTTAACATAGGCACCACAAACATCTTCCATTGCAATATCTTCTTTATCATTCCCCACAGACAGCACATCTTTTGCTGAAATGCCAAGCCATGAACAAATCTCTAAGATACCTGTACCTTTATTTCTATCTTTGGCAACAATCTGCAAACAATGGTTTTCAACAAAAAAACGACACTCTGATTCTTTAAAAAACGCCCTTATCAAAGCACACTCGTCATCATTCCATGTAAAACGACAATTTTTTATCAATGTTACTTTATAGATTATACCATTTATTTTATAAAATTGGAATCGAGCTTTTACTTTTTTTAAAAATTGTTGTAATTTTAATAAATCATTTACTTTCACTGGATAATAATTTAATTTCAAGCCATTTTCATTATTTAAATATAAATATGCCCCTGAAGCTACAATCCCTCCCTGAAATAAATGAACAGCCTCTCTTAAACGTCTTATCACTTCTTCTCTTGGCATAGATGTTGCAAAGAACAATGGAAAATCATTTTTTAATGCCATTAAATATTGATAGGTTTCTAAAGATAATCCATTTTTTGAACCTTTATCAAAAAGAGTGCCGTCTAAATCAAAAAAGATTGCTTTTGGCTTTTTAGGAACCCTAAAAATAGGATAACTACCAAAAAAATTTTTAGAATGAAAATCCGCCCTTCCACTGTAAGCAAGATAGCAAGAACATCTTTTACTGCGGCATAGTGGATTAAAAATATCTTCTTTTGTGCCTTCATACCAATTAACAGGCTTTATATTACTGATATTGCAAGAATGAAGCTGTCCATCCGCCTCAACAAAACAGCGATTTTTGCACATTGATGAGAAAGCTTTTGGATAGTTTAATTCATTTATAAAAAAAGGGTCTATTTTTATAAATGTATTTAATTCATCAATCGTATACTTTCTTTTTAAACCATCCATTTTATTAATCCATAAATAGATGCTTTTGGGAAGTTTATCTCTTAATTGTTTTATTATCTCTATATTTTCAGGTACGCCAACTGCTCCAGCACTTAAATGAACTTTCTTTTCAACAAGTCTGTTGCATTGTGCAACAAATGAATCCATATCCGTCATTTCTGGATGAAAAGTTGCCCAAATACAAAGCTTCTCTACTTTTCCTCCTAAATCCATATAAATCTTCAAAAATTTTTCAACGGCAAAACTAGCATTTGTCTGAACACCTACTTTATCTATCTTATCAAGACGCGATAAACAAGCTAACCCTTCCCAATACCAATGATGAATGAGCGCTTCACCATATGGTGTGACAAAAACAGCGCCTATCGAAAAAGCATCTACTCTTTCTCTAACACTCTCACAAAATGCTGTCCAACATTCCCTATCCTTCTCAAGCTCTCTATCGGACATTTTATTCTTTGAAAACGGACAATATGAACAGTGATAATTACAACTTTTCAGACTACCTCTGTAAACAATTGTGTTTTTATCCATTGACACGCTCCCACTCAAGCATCTTTTCTGCGATTTCCTCTGAGATAAGCTTTGGTCCAATATAATCAGAAAGACCAAGCCCTATTTCAGTAAGACAAATACAGTCGTTACTCTCATCAATCCACCCTGCTTTTATCCATTCATTGATAATTGGAAAATCCACTAACAAATCCGATGCAAATGCCTTTTTATAAGCGCTCTTTGAAATTCCAGGAATTATCATTAAATGTTTAATGACATACCTTCTTTTTAATTCATCATCCGAGAGCAAAATCCCATGATGTACCATCATATGGTCTTTTGTCTGAATATAACTGTCAAGCTCTTTTAATGCTGCACATCTTGTTATTTTGTAAGGCGTACATATATGAAGCCTGCCTAAATAGGTTCGTCCTCCACATCCTAGCGATAATGTACTTTTAAACCCACATTCTGTAAATGGTCGCTCCCATCGGTCTTGATTGTTTTGTGTTTTCTTTAAAAAACAGCGCATAGAGCATTGTATATATCCATTTTCTTTTAAATAAGCCGAACCACATTGATATAAACGATATGTATTTTCTGAATCAACATCATTTTTTTGTGATGATTTTAGAAGTTTTACACCATGTTTAATATACAGCGGATATAGATATATTTCATCTGGAGAAAATGCAATCGCCTGCTTTAAAGAATCAATAAAACTTTCTTCTGTCTGATTAGGTATGCCATAAATAAAATCAAAATTAACACACTCAAAATTTGCATCGCTCAAAATCGTTGCCGCCTGCAAAGCTTGCTCTTTACAATGATTTCTTTGAAGCTGTTTCAACTCCATATCATGGAAACTTTGTATGCCTAAACTAACCCGTGTAACACCCATCTTTTGCAGCAAAGCAATTTTTGCTTGGGTGGTCTGATTTGGAGCTGTCTCTATAATGATTTTACATTCTTTACTCAATGGCATATATTCTTTTACTGCTTCAAAAATCCTTAATAACTGCTTATCTGTCAATAACAACGGCGTGCCTCCGCCAATAATAAAATCTTGAAAAATTGTACTTTGTGGTAAAAATTGTTTATATTGTTTTAATTGATTTATTACTGTTTCAATATAGTTATCTATCTTTGTTTCATTCAATCCTGTCACTGAAAATAAATCACAATAACCACATTTACTTTCACAAAAAGGAAGATGAAGATATAAACTATGCCCTTCACCTTCCAAATGATAAAAATAATTGTTTAAATTGATATTTTCTAAGAAACCATAAGCTGTTTTATGAGGATAACTATACATATATTGCATATATCGATTCATAATGTCTCCTGCTGTGCAAAGATGTACATAACCTTTAATAATAGTATATTCTTCTTTTCTTTATAATAATTTTTTACTCTATAAAAAAATGTTTATATGGAACAGTATTAACAACAGGGTGATTGACTGCATGGAATATATAGCCATCTTCACCATAGCATGTGCCATGGTCTGAAAAACATACAACAAATGTTTTTCCCCGCTTTTCTTTCCAACAATCAAATAACCGTCCCAGTTGAATATCAACATATCTCAACGCTGCTCTATGGCTCTCAATACTGTCATTTTTATTATTATCCAAATAAAAATAATTTGGATAGTGAATTGCACATACATTGAGATATAAAAAGATTTTTCTGTCATCCGTATTTTGTTCGAGTTTCTTTATAATAAAATCCACTTGATTATTGACACTTTCTTTTACAGAACATGAAAACGAAGGATTCCAATAACTCTTTTCAAAAAAACTTGGAAAAACATTGCCTATATCGGAACGTTTATCAAAAAATGTTACTCCGCCGACACACCATGTATCGTAGCCATCATTATGAAGCCCTTGAACAAGATTGCTTGAAGAAAAACCATACGCACCCTTTGGTGCATTTTTTCCCATACCACTACTTTTCGGAAAAAATAACATTTCCTGCTGTGCAATATTTTTTGCTTCCTCTTTTCCAGGAAGAAAGCCCGCAAAAATAGCATGATGTGAAGGATATGTAAAATTGCCCGGCGCTTGACGTTTTTCCCATAAGCCATAACGATTTAAAACAGGAGTGCCGCCACTCTTTTCTTCCTCAACAGCAGCATCATACCTTAATGTATCAAGACATACAAACAAAATATCGTTGCTGCCCACCACCTGTGTCATATCAACAGACGTTTCATTTTTTGTCATGCTGGCGCGAAATGCTGCAAATGGTACTTCATTCATCATATTTTCTGTCCTTTCCTTATATATCCGTCTACCATTATGTTTTTTATAATTTCAATTTGTTTTCTATAAATTGTATTGCTACTATATACATCTTTATGCATCAAATCGCCCTGTGAGTTCATCTCAATAATATAAGGTTCTTCACTGCCTTCTTCTAATAAAACATCAAGACCTATACTGTTTAATCTTGGATAACATGCCGCCGTCTTGATACAGACATCACAAAGTTTATCAATCGTAGATTTTTTTAAATTCAATTCATTGAAAGGGATTGACAAATTATTTAAATGTAAATTGGTAATAGGTCCTTTTGATAATCGCGGCAAAATATAATCAATTTTTCCATCTTGGACAATCACACGCAAATCAAAAGAATAATTGTTGTCAAAATAATCATTATCCTTACTTTGACAATGAAACTTTTTATGCCATTTTTCTACAATACAATCCAGCTTCAAAAGAGCATTTAAAAATTCAACTGCTTTATCTTGTTCTAGGCGATGCATTCTTTTTGTATTGATAAGTTTGTCTTTGAGTAACTGTGCACATGTATATAAAACAATCTTATTTTTTGTTGGTTCAAAACGAAGTGCAGACACACCAGCAGCTCCAGAACCCATAACAGGTTTTACAAAGACCTGTCTTAACCGATTTTCCCTCATAAATGATAACAATTCATCACTTTTTGAAAACATATGAAAAATAGGTTTGGTGACAGGAATACCATTTTGTATTAGCTTTTGTTTACATTTTCTTTTATCTAACAATTCTAAAATATCCATAGGATGATTAAAATATGTGCCAAAAGGTAGCTCTGCCAAAGTAAACAGCGCTTTCTTATATTGACTCGTAAGTTTATCTAAATCATTTAAGACAGAGCTGTCCCACTTTGGCGCGTCAATTTTAATAATACAATGCTTTAAATCGTCCCTTTTCTCCAAAAGTAAAAAATTGTTCCAATCACAAAATTCATAATCAATCCCTGCCGCATAGACCGCTTTTTCAAAATAAATCTTTCTTTTTTCGCCTTCTACACCAAGCAGCAAAATCTTTTTTATTCTGTCAGCATTGCATTCATCCAGATTTCTCCGTGCCATGCTTCGGCTACCTCCTGCTCTGACAGGTCTATAACAATTGACAGTTTTTTCAATTTTCCCATCATCTCATCAGATAAATAATGATAATGTAAATCTACTTTTTTAATATTTGGATATTGTGGAATCTTCTCTAATAAAAGAGCGCCACTCTTATCCGTCAAAGTACCATTAGACAAATCCAATGTATTAATCTGGTTCATATATTTACTTTCAAGAACAACTTGTGCCAATTCATCTTGAATTTCACTGTCTGTAATTCCAAGATAGGTTAAATTTGGAAAATCCGATTTTGCTAATAAATTTTCAATCGTTTTTGCATCCCCATCAAATCCATAATTCTCAACACCAATATACAATAAAAGCTTCTTTAAATTAGGCAATTTTGCTTTTTGAATCTCCTCGATAACATTCTTGCCAAGACCACCACAAATAATGGTCAATGACCTTAAATTTTCATGTTCGATATCTCCTAATGTCAAATTGGTTCTGCCCTTTATCGTCAATTCTGTCAACTGCGGCATAGCTGCCCAAAACTTGCTGTAATCTCCCTGCTCAATCCAAGACACTTCACACTCTTCATAAGTCATATCACCGACAAACAACTTTGTAATATGGCTAAATTTATCTGCATTTTCAACAATCCCATTAATAATTTCCTGACAATCCTCACCTTCATAACCCCAACAGCCGATAATCAATTCTTCTAAATCAGGAAGTTCACTATCTGTAAGCATATCTTCTATCATCGTATCTGGACCTTTGCCACCATCGCATTCATCCCAATCATAAACATACTTTTTACTTTTGCCCATACTCACCATTTAGAACTGTCATGCAGTTCTTTCTCCTTTACCATAATAAAGTAATTATAGCACATATGTTTTGTTTTAACAATACTTGGAAAATTATATTTTTATTATTTTTAATTATATTCAATGGAAAATTGGGGCAACCTATGTTATATTATACAAAATTAGAAACCGTATTATAATTGTAGAAATGAGGATAACCATGATTATTGATTTTCATACCCATACATTTCCTTCATTTTTGGCAGACAGAGCTATTTATACACTTGGTCATAATGGACGAATTAAAAACTATATAAAAGGAACGAATGACAGTTTGATATCCTCTATGAATGAATCACATGTTGATTACTCTATTCTATTACCCGTTGCTACCAAACCGACTCAAACAGAAAACATTAATCAAACTGCCATTGCTATCAATGAATTTTCTGAAGAAACAGGATTAATTTCTTTTGGTGGAATACACCCTGACAATGAAAACCCTAAAAAAATCATTAAAGACCTTGCCTATAACGGTGTAAAAGGGATTAAGCTGCATCCTATTTTTCAAAGAACATATATTGATGATATAAAATATCTTCATATTATAGAATACGCTTGTGAAAATGATATGATTATTTTGATTCATGCAGGATATGATATCACTATACCGTTGTATAATTATGCCAACATATCACATATCCTGACAATGTTAGATACCCTTCAGCCAAAAAATATGATATTGGCTCATATGGGTGGTTGGGGATGCTCTTCACAAGTAGAAGGCACTCTTCTTGGACGGGATGTCTATTTTGACACAGCGCTTTCACTCCTTCGATTAAAGCCTGCTCCAAATACAAAACGCCGCCCAGAAGAAGCACCTCCATTGTCAAGAGAACGTTTTTTACGATTTGTTAAAAAACATGGGGCTTCCAAAATACTATTTGGTACGGATTGCCCTTGGGATTCTCAAAAAAATGTTATTCAATTTATAAAAGACAGTGGTCTTTCTGATAAAGATACGTCTGCAATACTTGGTGATAATGCTGCTCGGTTACTAAAATTATAATTTATGCCTTATTTTCTTTTTCTACCAATCGAACAGCGCCATAACGTTCACGCAGTTTTGGCTTCTCAATCTTGCCTGTAGCATTTCTTGGAATCTCAGCAAATATAATCTCTTTTGGTCGTTTATATCGAGGAAGTTGACTGCAAAATTGCTCAATTTCTTCCTGTGTACATGAAACATTGTCCTTAAGCTCTATAACTGCCGCCGCCTTTTCGCCAAGACGCCTGTCAGGAAGCCCTATAACTGCCACATCTTTTATTTTATCATAACGTCTTAAGAAATCTTCTATCTGCACTGGATATAAATTTTCACCGCCGCTGACAATGACATCTTTTTTTCGGTCTACCAAGAAATAAAAACCATCTTCGTCCTGCATAGCCATGTCGCCAGTGTAGAGCCAGCCATCTTTAAGCGACTCCTTTGTAGCTTCCTCATTACGGTAATAACAAGTCATAACACCAGGTCCCTTAACACACAGTTCTCCAACTTCACCCTGCTTGACTTTACTGCCGTCTTCATCAACAATCTTGCAAGACCAGCGATAACCTGGAACGCCTATGGCTCCTACCCTATGTATATTTTCCATACCTAGATGTACACAACCTGGTCCTGTTGATTCCGATAAACCATAATTTGTGTCATAACTATGATTTGGGAAATACTCTTTCCACCTTTTAATAAGCGACGGCGGCACTGGCTGTGCGCCAATGTGCATAAGACGCCATTGATTCAATTCATAATCTGAAATTTTTATTTTTCCACTTTCTAGGGCATCCAAAATATCTTGCGCCCACGGCACTAACAACCATACAATCGTACATTTTTCAGAGGATATAGCAGATAAAATAGTCTCTGGTTTTGTTCCTTTTAAAAGCACTGCCTTGCTTCCTGCAACAAGACTCCCCATCCAATGAAACTTAGCGCCTGTATGATACAGCGGTGGTATACATAAAAATACATCATTTCTTCCTGTTTTATGATGTATCTGTTCCATCTGCGCTGCCTGCGTAAGGCTTTGATGTTTATGTAAAATTGCTTTTGGAAAGCCTGTTGTGCCTGATGAAAAATAAATAGCGCCATAGTCGTCTTCTGTGATAGCAATATCTGGCGATTTACTGGAACAATCGGCAACTAACGCATGATAACTTTCAGCAAAACTTGGACAGCTATCGCCAAAATAGATTAAAAGTCTTCCCTTAGAAAGTTTGTCTGCATAGGTCTCTATTCTTCCTATAAATGCAGAACCAAATACAATGACATCCACCTCTGCAAGCTCTGCACAATACAGTATCTCATCTGCATCATAGCGGAAATTAAATGGCACTGCTATGGCACCCGTCTTTAATACGCCAAAATATATAGGCAGCCATTCAAGACAATTGTGCATAAGAATAGCAACTTTGTCTCCTTTTTTAATTCCTCGCCCCAATAACATATTAGCAAAACGATTTGCTTTTTCATTAAACACACTCCAACTAATTTGTCTACGATATGGCTTAAATCGTTCTGGCTCAATTAAATCAAATTCTTTCCATGTCATTCGACGATTATCTTTCTCGTCTGGATTTAATTCTACTAAAGCTATCTCATCTGGATAGAGCTTCGCATTTCTCTCAAGATATTCTATAACAGGCATTTTATTCCCCTTCCTAAATGTAACCTTTACTATTTATTTTTATAAATCTGTTTTATTTTTTGTTTGTTTTGATACATCATCGCATCGGCTCGTTTTAATGTCTCTTCCAGTGATTTGTCTATATTAGGGTCATATATAGCATAACCTACCGCTACACTGACAGGCACCACAAATTCTTGTTCATTCTTTTTTTGTATCGCTTCAACAAAATGATTATATTTATTTTCAATATCTTCTTGTGAAGTGTAATCCATAATGGAACAAAACTCATCACCGCCTATTCGGTAACACTTTCCATCTGTGCCAAAAACCTCTTTAATAATATTAGAAACCATTGTAATATAACAATCTCCATATTCATGACCAAAATTATCATTACATTTCTTTAAATCATTTAAATCAAACATAAAAAGAACGGTAGGAATCACTTTATATTCTATCTCCACTTTCATAAATCGCTCATTGATATCTTTATTAAAAGCAGTACGATTATATAATTTTGTCAATTCATCTGTAAATGCAAGTTTTCGATATAATTCACTCTCTTTTGCCTGCTCTATTACCTTTCGGGAATTGCGTACAGACTCAATCGCCATAACAATGATATAAAACAAAAAGCCCAAACTTCCATAAGGAGTACTCTTATTATTTACACGATATTCTAAAAGTTCTAATACAATTGTCACTAAAATAATCAATACACATGAAATATTTAATTTTACCTGTCCTGTCAATTTATATTTTGCTACTTCATAAATACTAAAAAAAGCAACTACTGCAATAGACAATCCAATCATAACATGGGTAAACCAAAGTGTTTCACGCAAATCTGCAATATCAAATAATTGCAATAGTATTCTTAAAGCAACAACAATACAATTTGCATAACAAATAAAACTCCATAAAAGATGCTTTTTGGATTGATAAATTTGTTGCAAAAACAACAAAAATGGTATTGGCATAAGCATTAACATCATATGGTCTATATATAAAAGCCCAACATGACAAGGAAGGAACATTTCCAATAATTGAGTTTCACTCATATACCATATCCCAAGCATAATTGCAAATAATGTAAAATGAAATAAAGGTTCTTTTTGTTGTACTTTTTTTAATATAAATACCACATAAAAAAACAATATAATTCCAACTAAAAGAATTGTTGCAGCAATAATAAAACGAGGCAAATGTTCTTTGACAATCAAATGTTCTACTGAACTTCGTGTGCCAAAATAAAAATTTCCTTTTGGCTTACTGTCTTTATAAACAGGTGTAACACGAAATATAATTTCTTTTCCCTCATCAGCATGTGTAAATGAAACAAAGTTCCAATAATATCCTGGTGTTTTTGACAAATAACCACCTTTTGCAGAAAGCGAATAAACCAAATTATTGTCGATTGTCACTTCAATTTGCATATGTGCTGAATCATAACCTATAACTTTATTATCTATATCATCTATAGGCAAAACTGTTTTATAAATAAAACTTTCACCTTCTTTAAACTGCTCCATTTTATCATTCCACAATTGGGCTACTTGAATTTCTGTTCTGTTATAAACATCTGCCTTAAGAAATGACAGTGCAAAAGAAACACTAATAAGTGTCAGAATAAAAATTGTTATGTAAATCCTTGTGGTTCTTTTTTCCATCTTTAATGACCAGCCTTTCCATAGGTAATACTTTTTCTTTAGTTTATTTTTGATTCTGTCATTAATTGCTTAAAAACTTTATTAAATACTTCAACAATATGTGGATCGTAAATCGTTCCACTTCTTTCATTAATCTTTTTAAGACTCTCATTAATCAAAATTTTCTTATCATCACATGGTTTGCATAACATTAAATCAAAATCATTTACTATTGTTGTAATTCTTGCTTCTAATGGAATATCATCTCCTTTAAGATTTTTAGGATATCCTGTTCCATCCCAATTTGCATGATGATACCTAGCTATACGAATAGCCATATCTAAAAGATTGCTTTGATTATGTTCTTGGTCTATTTCTTCTAAAATTTTAGCGCCCTCTTCTGTATGCGTCCTAATTATCTCAAACTGTTCTTCTTGCGATAAATTTTCATTAAAAATTAATCTATCAGATATAAGAATCGTTCCTATATCATGAAGCCTTGAAGCTACTCCAATTGTTTCTATAAAATTATCTGTAACAAATGTTTCATATTGAGGAATAAGCTGTAAACTTTGAGCCAACAAGCTGCAATTATATCCTACTCGTTCAAGACAACTTGTTTTATGCACATCTCTTTTTTCTAGTACTTTCGCAAGCGCCAGCAATACATTTTCCCGCTCTTTCTCGATATGTTTTTTTTGTTCCGTCATCATTTTATATATCATTCTATTATAATCTTCCATTTCCAATTTAGCATAATAATTAGCTAATTGATTGTTGACTCTCATAATGACTTCTACTGGTTCAAAGGGTTTTGGAATAAAATCTACTGCACCTGCATAAAATGCTTGTTCTTTTTCTTCACGAGAATTTGCAACGGTAATAAAAATAAAAGGAATATCTCTTGTTCGCTGATTACTCTTTAACAACTTACAAAATTCCAAACCATTCATACCAGGCATAGAAAAATCAGACAAAATCAGTTGCGGCATCGTTTCATTCATAATATCTAATGCCTCTTGAACGCTTAATGCACAAAGAGGTTCATACCCTTCTGACTCAATAATATCTTGCATCAATTCAACATTAATGCTGATATCATCAACTATTAATATTTTCGGCTTCTCTTTATTGCTTTCCACTTAAATAAATACCTCCCCTCACGACTCTCCCAACATATCGGATAAGATACGCTTCACATTTTCGTAAGCCTCTATACTCTTTTCATAATTTTCTTTTCTGATAGCCATTCCTAATCGAAGTACTGCCCTTCTTACATCACTATCCGCTTTCTCTGTCAAAGCCTTTATCGTCTCTCCTAAATTTTCAGCTTTTTCCCAAGAACCTAATTCTATAGAAAGAATCAGTTTTTCCATTCTTTTCTTTAATTCAATCTTATTATTGGTTGTACCAAATTCAAAAAATTGTTCTTTTACATCATTTTCTTTATTTGTTGTAATATTATCCCATTTTTTAAAAATTTCGCTTAAATCTTTGCTTTCTTCAACCATTTGATTTACACGAAGCTTAATATTAAAAGAAAAACAACTGCCATTGCCTTTTTCACTCTCTACATGAATGGTACCTCCCATCATCTCAACAAGCTGTTTTGTTATTGAAAGCCCTAGTCCTGTTCCGCCAAAACGCCTTGTAATAGAAGCATCTGCTTGTTTGAAACTCTGAAAAAGTTTGTCTTGTTCATCTTTTGATATTCCAATGCCTGTATCACGTACCATAAAAAATAATTCTATCTGGTCATTTATCTGCGAAGTCTTACTAACGTCAATACTGATACCTCCCATCAGTGTAAATTTTATAGCATTAGAAAGTAAATTATTCAATATCTGACTGATGCGCAAACTATCTCCAATAACTGATTGTGGAATATTTTTATCTATGTATATGTTAATTTGAAGTTCTTTTTTATTAATTTCTGCCATATGTGTGGCAATCACTTGGTCCATCATATTATAAAAATCAAATTCCGAAGCTTCGATACTAAATTTGCCAGCTTCCATCTTAGAAAAATCCAAAATATTATTAATAATTGCTGACATATTATTACAGCAATAAATAATAATTTCTAATGTTCGTCTTTGCTGTTCATCTGTTACAACTTCAAGCAATGTCGACACATGACCTCGAATCCCATTGACGGGTGTTCTTAATTCATGTGTAACATTTGCTGTAAATTCATTTCTTACCTGCTTATTCATTTTTTCTTCTTCTTTAAGCTGTCTTACCCGCATATCCATATTTTTACGCCAAGTAATATCTTCTGCTAAAAGACAATAACAACCATTTATCACAGGAAAAAAACGAAGCGATATCGGAAAACATGTACTATTTTTTCGATATACAATAGTCTCTTTCACATCAATAATCTTTGCAATGTCAAAAGAATCAAATGTTCCATTATCTTGTCTAAATTCTCGCCAAAAAATCCATGTCATATTGCATTCTAAAAATTCTTCTTCGCTATATCCAAGCTTTTCTCTAGCTGAATGATTGCTAAATAATATTTTTCCCTGTTCATTAAAAGTAATTACAATCTCTATAGTTTGTTCTGCTACGATTGAATTTACTTGATTTTTTTCCATCGGATACAAGCCTCCTCTGCACTTTAAAAATCCATATAGAACATTGTTATTTTAACATATTTAACAATATTATTCAATCTACATATTCAATCTATTCTGTTACTCATAAAAATAAAGGCTCAGCCTTTTAGACTGAACCTTTATTATATATGGTACAATGTAACGTTTTAGCGGTAACGAAATATATGAACCCATAAATCACTGCAAATATAATTACACTTATCACTGCACAAAGCAGAAAAAGTGAACTGTTTGGCATAAAAAACACTTGTAACAGACAATTTAATGGCTTAAATGCGACGGCTAAATGTATAATTGCCACAATTAGTGGAAGAAAAAATACTAAAAATATCTGACTTCGTATACTTTTTTGTACCTCTCTATTACTCATCCCAACTTTCTGCATAATAATAAAACGATGTCTGTCCTCGTATCCTTCCGATATCTGTTTATAATAAATAACAATAGCTGTTGCAAAGACAAATATAATTCCAAGCATTATCCCAAGAAATAAAAAGCCACCAACCATCTGATAAAGGTTTTGATATAATTCCTTCTTTGAGTCGAAATTGAATTTGTTTTCACTAGCTGATGAATTATTTTCAGAAAAATTTGATATAACATCGAACGCTTCTTTCTTAATCCTTTCTTCAAATTCTTTCTTTTGACTATCTGTACCATTATAATTTAACACAACAATATTATTTTGTTCCTCATTTACAGCGGGTAAATCCGAATAATACTGTTGTATTATCTGATTCATAACAGTCTCATCACTTACTACCATAAAATAACATTCAAATATTGTAAATGTGTTTCTTGTTGATGGTACTTTTTCAAGTGTATATACATTTTCAAATTCCATATTATCAATATAAAAATGTTTAAATTCATTATTTGCACCATCATTTACTGGCATACATGCTACTTGATTTTTTTGTAAATTTAATTTTATTCCCATTAATCTTTCATATTCTGAAGCCGTCATCATTGTTATACTATTCATTTCTATATTAGTAGTATAATTTTTTGATTCTAAGCTTAAAAGATTACCATTTTCATATTCATATACTGCTTCAAAATAATCTTTTGTATCTAAATAAGTTATTTCAATGTTCATCTCTTTTGCAACTTTTTTTGCTAACTCTACAAGTTTTGCTTGTATTTGCTTTCCTGAATGAACATCTCCTAAAATATTTCCACTAATTTGCAAATCATTTTCCTGCAATAAATTTACACTATCCTCAACGCCAGCATACAAAGATACGGTTGTTGAAAGCATAACAAGAACGCCCGTTGCAAGTATACATATAGAAGAAAGACCAACCGCATTTTGTTTCATTCGATATAACAACCCAGATACAGCCGTCATATGATTTGGCTGATAATAATATTTTTTATTTTTCTTTAAAGACTTCAGCAATGCAATTGTTCCCGCTACAAACAAAAAATAAGTTCCTATTATCACTAAAATTATAGCTATAAAAATAAGCTCTAATGCCTGCAATGGACTTTCAATAGTGATTGCAAGATAATAACCGCCGCCTAAAAAAAGAAGTCCTAAAACCAGTAAAATCCATTTTATTTTGGGTTCTTTTTCACCCATTTGATTACTTAACAAAAGTGTTGATGGTTTTAACCGAATAATTTGCCATTGATTATATATATATGTTATAAAAAAGATAGCAAAAAAAAGTATAATTGTAATAACGATACTTCCTTTTGAAATATAAAATCCAAGAATTGTTGGTATTTTTAAAATTTTACATATTAATGAAGTACACAATTTATATAACAATATGCCAAAGCCTATGCCAATAATCAAAGACACTATATAACTTATAAAATTCTCAAAAAATAAAACATGCCCTATATCCGACTTATTCATGCCAAGTACATTATATAAACCAAACTCTCTCTTTCGTTGTTTCATCAAAAAACTATTCGTATATAAAACAATAATAAATGAAAGAAGTACAACAACCGCAACACCCATTCCCATAATCATTAAAAGTTGGCTTGCCACTTTTACCAAATTTTCATCTTGCTGTAATGTCATCATAATATAAAACATAGCAATTAAGCCTGCTTCTGCAAAAATATGTGGAATATATAGTTTTTTATTTTTCTTAATATTTGCAGTCGCCAATTTAAAATGAAATCGTATGCTATTCATAGTGTTCCTCCCCTGCTGTAATACTAGTCAAGGCATCGGATATTTTTTGATACAGCATTTCATTTGTCTGCCCGCCTTTATATATTTGATGAAAAATCTCACCATCTCTTAAAAACAGTACTCTGCTGGCATGGCTGGCAGCTCTTACGGAATGTGTCACCATAAATATGGTCTGTCCTTCTTTGTTAATTTCTCTAAATAAACATAAGAGGGCATCACTGGCTTTTGAGTCAAGCGCTCCTGTTGGTTCGTCCGCTAAAACAAGACTAGGATTTGTAATCAATGCTCTTGCAACAGCAGCTCTTTGTTTTTGTCCGCCAGACACTTCATATGGATATTTTTTCATATGCTCATAAATGCCAAGCCGTTTTACTAATGGAATTAAGCGCTCTTGCATGGTATTATATTTTTCCCCTGCTAATACCAATGGAAGCATAATATTATCTTCCAATGAAAATGTGTCTAAAAGATTAAAATCCTGAAAGACAAATCCCAAATTTTCTCGTCTAAATTCAGCAAGTCTTTTTTCTGGAATGGTTGATATATCCTTCCCATCCAGTATGACTGTTCCTGAAGTTGGCTTATCAAGCGTTGCTAAAATATTGAGAAGTGTTGTCTTACCACTTCCGCTCTCACCCATAATTGCTACATATTCTCCTTTTTCTATGGAAAAATTGACATTAGAAAGAACCTTTACCTGATTCATTCCTAATCTTGAAGCATAAATTTTTTCTAAATAATTGACTTGTAATATTGTCATATCATTCACCTCCTTGCAAGAGAATAACAAAAAAGCGCTGTTAACAACAATCGAATCATGTGACAATATCATTATAGAATGTGACAATTTTGTCATATTTTCATTCCACTTCTAATGGCGTTTTATGCAAATCAATATACACGCTCGTTCCTTTTCCAAGTTCAGACTCTACCCACATTCTGCAAGAAAGCTTATTTGCCGCCTTTTTGCTTAAATATAATCCTAAACCTGTTGACTTTTTATGAAGTCTTCCGTTATATCCTGTATATCCCTTTTCAAATATTCTAGGCAAATCTTCGGATGATATTCCTATTCCAGTATCTCTTATTATAAGAATATCCTCATCATTTAAAAATATTGAGATAGAACCTTTATTTGTATATTTAATTGCATTGGAAAGGATTTGCTCCACAATAAAAGACAACCATTTTTCATCGGTAAGTACTTGCCTATTTATTGGTTTATATTCAAGAGATAAACGTTTATGTACAAATTCACCTGCATATTTATGTATGCTTTCCTTTAAAATCAAATCAATATTGTACTTTTTAAGAACAAGGTCTATACTTTCGCTGTCAAGCCGTATATAACAAAGTACCATTTCAACATATTGTTCAATATGAAATAAATCCGTAAGAAGCGTGCGATTGCTGTCTGTATCTTCCATTTGCAGTTTCATTCTCATTGCTGCAATAGGCGTTTTTATCTGGTGTACCCATGTGCTGTAATAATCCATCATATCCAATCTGGAAGCTTCCGCTTTTGCATGTTGATTTTTATAATTTACAAGAATGGTCTGAATAATTGTATTATAATCTTCTTCTATTATATTGGTATTTATGGGAAGTTTCTCATTTACAAGAAGTGGATACAAAATTGCTTTATCTGCACATTCCAAAAGATTTTTATGTTTTTTTATAAAATGGTTAAAATGTATTATTATCAATATAGCTGTAACAAAAAAACATAAGATAGCCGCATATAAAACGGCTTCTGTATCCATATTATAAAGAAATAAAACACTGGCAAATATTGTTATAAATACTATAAATAATAATCCTATAAATTTATATTGCTTTATATATTGTATAAACATTTTTATTTCTCCTAGTTAAATAAATATTTACAACCTACTTTACTGCTAGCTTAAACCACCTAGCTTATCGCCGCATAAATCCCCGCTTATATATCAATAATATTAAAGTGGAGGACTTCTCTTATTCTTATTTATAAATTAATTTACTTTTTTATTCTATAATATATCCACTTCCCACTTTTGTAGTTATAAAATCTTTTAAGCCAATTTCTTCTAATTTTTTCCGAAGCCTGCCAACATTAACTGTCAACGTATTTTCTTCAATATACGAATCCATCTGCCACAATCTTGTCATCAACGTATCACGACTTACAATTTTTCCTTTGTTTTCCATCAATGTTTGTAATATCTTAAATTCATTTTTTGTCAATTCCATATGATAATCTTTATAGGTCAAACTGGTGTCATTTAAATTTAAAATAGCCCCTTTATTTTCTAATACTGGAACTTGTCCTGCCATATCATAAGTACGTCTTAACACAGCTTGAATCTTTGCTATCATTACATTTAAGTCTACTGGCTTTGGTATAAAATCATCACCACCCATATTCATTGCCATAATAATATTCATATTATCCGAAGCAGATGAAATAAACACAATAGGTACTTTAGAAATTTTCCTAATCTCATCACACCAATGATATCCATTGTAAAAAGGCAACATAATGTCCAATAACACCATATGTGGGTCAAATGCAATAAACTCTTTTAGAACATTTTGAAAATTCTCAATTAATTGAACTTGATTTCCCCATGATTCTATCTGCATTTTCATCAATTCTGCAATGGAATGGTCATCTTCCACTATTAATATTTTATACATTTTAATATCCATGCCTTTCTATAAATCTACCTATTTAATAAACATTCTGTAATAAATATTCTGCATAAAAAATCCTATTACTGATTATAACAAAGACCAACTTATTTTGCGAGTTGTTCTTTGTTATAATCAGTAATAGGATAATATTTTATTTTGTATTTATATGTTATTTAAAACAAAGCCACTTAATGAAGTTAAAATATTATGACGTTTTCTCTACTATTTTCCCCTCTGAAATTTCAATAATTTCATCCGACAAATATTGCAATTCTCCTGTATCATGGCAGGCAATAATACATATAGCTCCTCTTTCTTTTTGTTTTGCTAAAATTTCTCTTACCTGTTTTGCTCCAGACTCATCAAGTGCATTGATAGGCTCATCTAATATCACTAAATCTGGTTCTTCCATCACTGATGCAGCTATGCCAAGCCTTTGCTTCATTCCAAGTGAATATTTTTTATAGGTTCTTTTATCATTGGCATCTAATCCTATATCAGATAACACTGCTCGAATGGTATCATCATTAATTTTATTTTGAATAGAAGCTAATACCTTTAAATTTTTAAATCCTGTATAACTGTTAATAAAAGATGGATTTTCTATCAGCAAGCCAATACTTGGCGGAAAGGATATATCTTTTCCAAGTATTTGTCCATTCATATCAATCACACCTTCTGTATGAATAAGACCACTGATTGCTCTCATTAACATAGTTTTACCTGAACCATTTTTACCTTTTAATCCATATATTTTGCCACCTTCAAAATGAAGATTAATATTCGATAAAACCTTGCTTCCTTTAATTGTTTTACTTACATTTTCTATATTAATATACATTTTAATTCCCATTTCTGCGACATTTTACGCAAAAAATCTTTCCCTTTATCTTTTATTTTCTTTTTAATAAATCCATTTTTTCAATCAGAACTCTTCCTGTTATACATACAATAAAAATAACTAAAATTGCTAAAATAATACTCCATATAAAATTTTGATTTAATAAATACAATTCTTCATAGCGATAAAGCATTTGATAATTACCTATCAAATACCAATTTGCATAAAATGCAGATATTGTCAAAACACTTACAATATATACATATCCTAAAAAAGTGTTGGTAAAAAGGGTAATTATCATTTGAGGTACATATATACAAATATAGGATAACACATTCAACACAAAAAATCGGGCTAATAATACATATGCACTGTATGTATTAGCATACATTGATTGATAGAGCGATTGATTATATGTTATATCAAATTTAATATGTATATTTGAAAAAAATATACCACCTAGCACCATACCTATAATCATTCCTAAAAAAATAAGGAAAAAGTAAAATAAAATCGTTATCAGACACCACCATATTTTACTAAAATACCATCTGCCCTTACTTTTGCTTTTTACTAACACCAATAAATCATTATCACGACCTATCTTGGAAGCATACTGACCAATTAAAATAGATAATAATATATTCCACAACATATACTGCCAATCTATTATAAATGGATTTTTTTCAGATGGTATATATTTTTTCATTCCTTTAAATAAATAAAGAATAACATCGACAATTGTTATTTCTAATACATTTTCATTTTTTAAAAAGTATTTATTAATATGAAGTAAATACAAAAATGTCATTGTTATTGATATAAAAACTATAACTGCACATAATATTTTTCGTTCCTGAATCCCCTGCAATAAATCATTTTTTAATATTCTTCTTATCATACTAATAAAACCTATAAAAGTTTTTCCTTTTTAAAATAAACATTCCTGTAATGATAACTGTAATTCCTATAATAAATGGATATAATGTATATCGGTATATCTCAAATCCATTCAAATATATATAAATCGGGTCCATATCAATAACTTGATAAAATATACAAACTCGACTGCTATGTTCAACAATTGCCAAACTGGCTAAAAAAACATATCCTGCTACTGGCAGTTCTGTAATAGACCATACAACAATAAATATTATTCCTGTAACAAACATTGTCATAAATACACTTAAAAAAAATAAAATTGGCAACATACTGTCTGCAATATTGGAATGTGTGACTAATTTTGTCCATTTATATGGATTGCCGTCATATCGTTCCCATGTACAGCCCATTTGAGAGCGATATATACCAGCAATAAAAACAACAATGGTCTGCACAATGGCTATTATGAATGAGAGAATACATTGTCTTGCTATTAAAAATTTCTGCCACTTTACAATGTTTTTATATCGTACCATATAACTGATACGAAAATAATCGCGATTCAAATAAAATAACATAATAAGAAAGCAAGGTATCAATACTGCTTTTGTATTATGCTCCACAAAGCACATAACATCATAAATACAGTAAGCGACATCACTGTATTTTCCAACACATAGCTGAATATAAAATAAACTAATGATAATTACTAAACCTATATATAAGATAATGGTTTTTATATCTTTATATGTAATCAATTTCATTTATCAAACCGCAACAATATTTTCTCTGGATAATTAGAAAATATTAATTGAAACTCCTCTTCTCTCATTCTGTCAATATATTTACTATGAACTAATGAAGGCTGATAAGAAGAAGCCACAATATACTCCTTTGTCTTTCCTGCCTCTAAAACTGTATCTGAAGTAAGCGGCGCTAAGCCATTACACCACATACTAGGTTCACTGCACGCATAAGCCTGCATATGCGGTCTAAAATCTATCGTTTCATCATTGGTATTTGTTACCTTTATGGTATAGACAACAACACCCTCTTTTGCCTCATCATATCGGTCATTTATCATATAATCAAAATGCATTGCATATTCTGGAAAAGTATCGATATATTCTTGTGGTGAATATACGTTGACGCTTTCTGCTTCAATACGACAGCCAAGCCACTCTACAAATCCTGTTTCTTTATTATCAACAACAATTGCATTTGGGTACATGATATTAATTCTTACTATTAAAATAATACCAATAATAAAAAATAAGCTCAATAATCCATATACAATACAATTTACTTTTTTAGAGAATATCATAATGTTTGCTCCTCCAAAAATAAACAATCAGCACAACTGCCAATATAAAAATAGGCGTTCCATAAAAAGATAAGGCGGTCACTCCTCCGGGCTGTCCCATCATAAGCAAATATACAGGATTCGTGGTCTTCACATATGAATTTTTAAGATAAGGCGAGAGTATTCCCATTCCATAATAAATAACAAATGGTGAAATCAACACAAAAAAAGAATAGTCAAATAGTTTGCTTACTGCCAGTCCAACACAGGCAAACGCACCGCCATAAATAAAATACATCACCATATAAATAGCAAAAAATAAAACTGGATTTGTATAATAGATATCTGCATACAATTGAACCGCACATAAATAAAAACCACTTGTAGCAATAGGATTCAATGCTGGAAAGGTCATTAAATGTAAAAAGAGATTTAATAACACAGGAAGCAGCACCACAACACCTCCAGATACAAAAACAGCTAAAAATTTTGCCCACAGATATGCTTTTCTGTCTATTCTCGCATAAATTTCTTTGACATATCCGCTCTTTAAATCAAAAAAATATGATAATCCATATGGTAGAACAGCTAAAAATGGAAATAATGTCAAATAAATGGATAAATAAGGATGAACCGAATCCAGCTCTATCCACAATTTAAATGCAGAAATAGGATATGTACCTACACTTCCTGAATAATAAGTTAAAATATCATTTCTATATGGAAATGAAACAAAAAAATACTGAACCAATACAATTGCTAATCCCACAAGAAGGGAAATTGTCATTGTTTTGCTGCGAAATGCCCGCTCAAATTCCATCTTTATCATTTTACTCATGTAATAACACCTTTCCATCTTCCATTAATTTCATTAATGTTGAGCCTGCTGGAAGGTCGAAACCACCGCCGCCTTCATGTTCATCTAATGATGTTGAAGAAAGATATAAGGTTGTATAAGAACTTGTATCTGGATTATAGTAACTATCATAATTTTCTGCATCATACATACCAAGCACTAATATTGTTTCTTTACTTTCCTTTGGCATAAACTGCATATATTCATCTCCATTGGAAAAATTATTTTTTTGGTAATGTTCTCCATAAAAGTCATACAAAACGCTTGCAATTTTACGTACATCTTTATCTTGTGTAATTCCATAAAATATAGAGTTTATACATAATATAGCTTCATTATCTGATTGATTAGTAATCCTAACTTTTAAAAAATATAGTTTGCATTGGTCGGCAGAATCCATACTGCTAAATCTGCCATTCTCTTGAATTCGTTTACCTTTATTAAATATATATTGTATAAATTCACTAGATTGTTCTTCACCTAAAACTTTTGTTACATCATAGATGCTGTCTCCCCGTTCAAAATCTAAAACTTGCAGGGATATTGTTCCATATTTCATCGTATCCGTTGGTTCAATCACTTTTGCACCATTTAAGTTGACCTTAAACGATGACCTTTTTGGCACTGCTGGCATATTTTCTTTAGATAAAGTACTCTCTTTAGATGAAATATTTTCTTCTATATTTACTTTTGTCTTTCCGCCTCCATCATACTGTTCCCTAATAGAATAGGCATCGTCCATTCCTTTTGAAGAACAGGCTTCTAAAATAAATATTGCCATTATACAAATTAGGAAGATTACCTTTTTTATATATTTCATTTTATACCTCAAAAAAAGACTGTCATACTAAACAAAATAAATGGAAGTCTATTACATTAAGAAAATTTGATACAATATATTAAATACAACATTAAACAAAATCTTATATATTTTTTCTTTCATGTAACAGCCTTAACACTTAAAATATAATATAACAGTCTGTACTTTTTAATAATATCCGCTATCTGGATACCAATAGCCTGAAAAACACGCGCCATACTCATCTGAAACGCCACAAGTTCCATCTACATAAGCTGTAATCATTGCTTCCCTAAATCCATTCTCATATATTATGTTATTAAGAAGTTTCCATGTACCTTCATAAAATGTTTCTACATTTAATGAATAGTTGCCATCATAATTGCAGGCATAGGCATAATAATGAGTACCTTCAAATTCTGCCCATGTACATTTCATTGCACATGCATCTGCTGAAGTTTTTTCTTGTTTTTTTACATCACGCAAAGAAATGGAACTTCCAAAAGCTAAGCTAAAATCATATGATGGTCCTTGTGCTGCTGAAGCTACTACAACATTTTTCATTGAATACAAAAACATCAATACACATGATAATATAAGAATGTCTTTGAATAATTCTTTTAATTTCATTGTTTCCTCCTTTATGTATTATTTTTAGTAATTGTAAATCAAATATCCACAGCAAGCTACAATTTATCTCATTTACAATTACTTATTATTTTATAAAAATATCATAAATGTTATATATTGTCAATTAAATCAAAACTAATATGTCATCTGTATAACTATCTGTTAATGAAAATGCAAAACAATTTAATATTTTTTTATATTTCACTATATATCGCTATACATAAAAAAAACTGTCACAAAATAGAAATTTCACACCCAGTACAGCAATTATTTAAACAAATAATAACTATACTAGGTGTTGAAAATTCTTTTGCAACAGTTTCTTTAAATTTTTACAAGCTTACTATTATATTATCAAATAAATATTTATAATTCGCTTTTTTATTTGCTTATAACCTTATTACCACTTTTCTGATAAAATTAGAAAATATAATTACATTCTATCATGGAATGTTCTGCTGATTACGTCCATTTGCTGCTCTCTTGTAAGGTCAATAAACTTAACTGCATATCCTGATACACGAATTGTAAAGTTTGCATATTCTGGCTTTTCTGGATGCTCCATAGCATCAAGAAGCTTATCTTTACCAAATACATTCACATTTAAGTGATGTGCTCCTTGGTCAAAATAACCATCCAACACATTAACCAGATTTTTCACTCTCTCCTCATCATTATGTCCCAATGCTTCTGGGTTCATTGTCTGTGTATTAGAAATACCATCTAATGCCCATTCATATGGAAGTTTTGTAAGAGAATTAAGCGATGCCAAAAGTCCATTTTGCTCTGCACCATAACTTGGGTTTGCACCTGGCGCAAGAGGTGTGCCTGCTTTACGTCCATCTGGCATAGTGCCTGTAAACTTACCATAAACCACGTTTGAAGTAATTGTAAGAATTGATGTTGTAGGCTCGGAATTTCTGTATGTGTGTCTTTTCTTAATTTTGCTTAAGAATGTGCCAAGCAGCCATACAGCAATATCATCGGCTCTGTCATCATCATTTCCATATCTTGGGAAATCGCCTTCTGTCTCAAAATCAACAGCAATTCCGTCCTCATCACGAATTACTTTAACCTTTGCATATTTGATAGCGGATAATGAATCGACAACATGTGAAAATCCAGCAATACCTGTCGCAAATGTTCTCTTAACATTCGTATCAATAAGAGCCATCTCTGCAGCTTCATAGTAATATTTATCGTGCATATAATGAATCAAGTTTAATGTGTTGACATAAAGATTTGCCAGCCATCCCATCATATCCTCAAACTTTACAATCACTTCATCATAATCAAGATATTCTGATGTGATTGCCTTATATCGAGGTCCGACCTGTACTCTTGACTTTACATCAATACCGCCGTTAATGGCATATAAGAGACACTTTGCAAGATTGGCTCTTGCTCCGAAAAACTGCATCTCTTTACCTGTCTGTGTAGCCGATACACAACAGCAAATTGAATAATCATCACCCCATGTTACCTTCATAACATCATCATTTTCATACTGAATAGATGATG
The DNA here is from genome assembly GCA_910585095.1 of uncultured Lachnospira sp. Lineage (GTDB taxonomy): Bacteria > Bacillota > Clostridia > Lachnospirales > Lachnospiraceae > Lachnospira. The sequence continues at coordinate 72,291 of CAJUBU010000011.1, read as the reverse complement.
TATCCACTGAAATCTTTGCTGCATACTTTTTAAAGTTTTCTGGCAGTCTTGATGAATAAAGCACGGTAAGATTTGGTTCTGGTGAAGGTCCCATATTCTCCAACGTATGAAGAAAACGATAATCATTTTTTGTTACCATTGAACGTCCATCAATACCTGTACCTGCAACTTCAAGTGTAGCCCATGTTGGGTCCCCTGAAAACAGTTCATTATAAGACGTAATTCTTGCAAATTTAACCATTCTGCACTTCATAACAAAATGGTCGATTAATTCTTGAGCTTCTTCCTCTGTAATTTTACCTGCTTCTAAATCTCTCTCAATATAGATATCAAGGAATGTTGAAACACGACCTACAGACATCGCTGCACCATTTTGTGTCTTAATAGCTGCAAGATAACCAAAATATAACCATTGTACAGCTTCTTTTGCAGTTGTCGCTGGCTTAGAAATATCATAACCATATATTTCTGCCATCTTCTTCATACCCTGCAATGCTCTGATTTGTTCAGCAATTTCTTCTTTTAAGCGGATAACATCATCTGTCATCGTATTGATGCCACAGTTTGCTTTATCCTCTTCCTTTTTCTCAATAAGAAAATCAATACCATAAAGGGCAACCCTTCTGTAATCACCCACAATTCGACCACGACCATAAGTGTCTGGCAAACCTGTAATAATATGACTCTTACGAGCTGCTCTCATCTCTGGTGTATAGGCATCAAACACACCCTGATTATGTGTTTTATGATAATCTGTAAATATCTTATGCAACTCTGGACTTGGTGTATAGCCATAGTTTTCGCATGACTGTTCTGCCATCTTAATACCACCATAAGGCATAAAAGCTCTTTTAAGAGGCTTATCTGTCTGTATACCAACTACTTGCTCCAAATCTTTCATTGATTCATCTATATATCCAGGTCCATAGGCTGTAAGTCCTGATACAACTTCTGTTTCCATATCAAGAACGCCACCTTTTTCTCTTTCCTGCTTTTGAAGTTCCTGAAGTTTTCCCCAAAGTTTATTGGTAGCTTCTGTAGGTCCTGCTAAGAAACTTTCATCACCATCAAAAGGTGTATAATTCTTTTGAATAAAGTCTCTAACATTGATCTCTTGCTTCCACAGTCTGCCTTTAAATCCATTCCACTGCTCAAAGTTTACCATAACTGCTTATTGCCTCCTTAAAAATTTTGTAAATATATTTATCATTGTATATTTGCATACATAAATTGTATATTGTATACAAATAACTTCAAAATTTTAAGTGATGTTTTTACTGTTAAATGAATGGTATCATTTGACAATTTTATAACAATCACTTGCAAGATGATAATATCATTATGAAAAAAGAAAAGCAATACTTTTTAATCAGGTTTTTAATTTAATACAATGGCTTCCTTTTCCATATACAATAAGTACTGTAAAAATTGAAAAAATGTAAGATAAATGTCATAACTATGAGATAAATATGAGAAATATAATATTGACTATTCTACTTAAAAATGATACAATATTGCAAATTTACAATAACTTTTTCTCAACTTTTACGTAAGTTATAATAAAATACCAAATCATTTTTATATTTATTTATTTTTATTAACATAATGTATTTATTATGAAAAATTATACAAATAAGGAGGATAGTTTTGACAAAAAAAATTCTTTTAAGAACACTTATTATCTTGGGAAATACCATATTACTAATTGTTCTTGCTCTATACTGTATTATGTGGATTTGTGTTAACGGTCCATCTTCTCGCGCAAAAGAGTTATTTGTAATGTCCGTAAGAGAAACCAGCGCTGTTAAATTTCTTGCCAATATCTATTGCAGCACTGATGAAATTAATGAAATTGAACAAAAAAAGAATATTGATGTTACTGATTTTGTTGATACTTCACTTATCAATGTTGATAATGAAGATGAAACAAATATTGATAATAATAAAGATAATGATGACATTGAAAAAACAGATAATAATGAAAATATTATAATTGAAGAAGATGGAATTACTATAGAGAACGTTCATGGTTCCACTTTTAAAGGTTATATGATGTCTGTCAAAGACCCTTCAAGAGTTATGGTTGGTACTTCCTCTAGTTCATATTCTCCCAATGTAGCAGGTCGCAAAATTTCCGAAATGATAGAATCCTATGGTGCTGTTGCCGCAACAAATGCAGGTGGTTTTGAAGACCCTAATGGCATTGGAAATGGCGGTATTCCTATTGGTATTGTTATGTCCGAAGGGGAATTAAAATATGGCAGCCGCAATCAAAAATACAATATTATAGGTATGAATAATGAAAATGTCTTAATTGTTGGCAATATGACAGGACAAGAAGCCATTGACAGCGGCATACGAGATGCTGTTTCTTTTGGTCCTATTCTTGTAATTAATGGACAAGCTACTGAAGCTTCTCAAAGTGGCGGATTAAATCCCCGCACGGCTATTGGTCAAAAAGCTGATGGCACTATATTGTTGCTTGTTATTGACGGCAGACAAAGTTCAAGTTTTGGTGCTTCTTATGAGGACATTGCTGATGTTATGCTGCGTTTTGGTGCTGTCAATGCCGCTAATCTTGATGGAGGAAGTTCCAGTATGATGTTTTATAAAGGTGAACTTTTAAATTCCTGTGCTTCTCTTTCAGGTCCAAGAAATATGCCAACCTGTATTCTTGTCAAATAATACACATGATCAAATACCCCATAGCAAGCTACGGGGTATTTGACCCTTGCGGCAGTCGCCAAATGGAAAGGCAAACATGCCACAAGCATGTCCGCTTGGCTCGTTGCTCGCAAGAATAAATTATAAATTTGGAGGATTATTAATGAAATTTAAGCATGGAATTATTTTATATAATTGTGTCTTACTTTTAATCATATTTATCATTTGTGTGTTAGAATGGAATTCATTGTCAAAATACCAGACAAACTATGAAACTAGAAAACAAGAAGAACAACAAAGCCGCGAAGAAGCACAAAAAAAACGGGAAGAGGAAGCATCGATTGCTGAAGCACATCGAAAAAAAGACAAAACGATTATTGCTGATGGTTTTATGAAAATATACATTAATGATGAAATAATTACTCCTTCTTTAAACACAACAAAAAACGACACTGTATGTGATGATTTAACGGAATTGACGGGTATCCAAGCAAATAAATCGACTTATACAATATCCATTGCCAATGCAGATACGCTAGTCGTCAAAGATGCATTAGACAATACACTGACGCCTATTGATGATAACAATTATGTATCTGCCGCATATCAACATAATGAAACATTAGCAAAAGAAGCACTAAGTAAATTTGAATACTATTTATATTTTTTTAATGGTATGGCAAATTTACAGGATATGAAAAAAATAACCCGACCAGAAAGCAAAGCATATCAGACTTTAGTACAATCAACAGAGATGCTTCACTGGTCAAAAAAATCAACCAATCTTACTTTTGATGAAGAAAATGTTACCAATATGCGGCAGTACGATGACGACCATTTTATATGTGATATTCAGTTTAAAATCACAAAAACCTTAAAAAATGGATATGCAGAGCAGGAAGATGTCCACTATCGCATACTTTTTGAAAAAGTAAACGATAATTGGTTTATATATTCCTACTCTACAATTTAGCCTGATTTTTATTTAATTTGTTTTTGGCGCTTTTTCAAATGGTTTTATCTTTTTTAATTCCTGTGAAATTTCTATATGCTGAGGGCAGTTTTTTTCACATGCACGACACTCAATACATGCTGATGCCTGCCCTTTTTCATACACTGCCCTATTGTAATACATATTAGAAAAATTACCATTAATTTTATAATTGTTATAAACACCAAACAATCCAGGAATGGCAATATTTTTAGGACATACTTCCATACAGTATCCACAAGACGTACATGGAATTTCACAGGAAGCATTGATAATATCCACTACCTTTGACAACATCCTCTTCTCATCATCATTTAAAGGTTTGATATCATTCATAAGCGCTGTATTTTCTATTATCTGTTCCATATCGTTCATACCGCTTAACACCATAAACACATTGTCTAAAGAAGCTGCAAAACGGAGTGCATACGATGCAGGAGAAGCCTCTGGATTGAAATCATATAATAACTTGGTAGCTTCTTTTGGCAAATTGGCTAATGTACCACCTTTTACTGGTTCCATCACAACGATTTTCTTTCCATGTTTCACTGCGGTTTCATAACATTTTCTTGACTGAATAACATCATTTTCCCAGTCTAAATAATTAATCTGCAATTGCACAAAATCCACTTCTGGATGCTGGGTTAAAATCATATCTAATGTTTTGGCATCATCATGAAAAGAAAAGCCAAAATTTTTTATTAATCCCTCCTCTTTTTTCTTTAATGCAAATTCAAACCCACCAAATTTTGAAGTCTTTGCATATCGGTCACGCCCCATATTATGCATCAAATAATAATCAAAATATCCAACTCCTGTTTTTTCTAACTGCTGTGAGAAATACATTGGATATTCCTCTGCTGATTTAACCAGTATTGTTGGCATCTTATCAGCAAAGATATACGATTCTCTTTTATGTCTGTCTGCCAATGCTTTTTTACATGCATCCTCAGACATTTTATCATGGTATGGATACGCCGTATCAAAATAAGTAAATCCTGCCTCTAAAAAATAATCAACCATTTGATTAAAAAGTTCTTGATTAATGGATGTTTTATCTTCAAAATTGTAAAGAGGAAGTCTCATTGTACCAAAACCTAATTTTTTCATATTAACCCTCATTTCTATGCTGCTTTATTGTGCAAAAAACCTTTGGATTAAAAAATCCTAAAGGATTTTTTTAGTAACTTTGTGTCAAGCAACACATAAACACAAATCGTTAATTAAATTTTATTTAACTTATAACTCCAGATGCTACTATGTTTTTATTATTGTGAATAATTATTATAAATAATTTTTATTATGAAATCAATATTACTATTAATTATAAAACATGTTTGAATAATATATATTTCTTAGTCAAATATCCCACAACAAGCTGCAATGCCTTCAAAAGATGCTAAAATATTTGACCTTTAGGCAGTTATTGCTCACGGAAATAAAATTACAAATGTTACACTTGATTGAAAATATATTTTATTTTATAATTATATTAATTTTTATCATTTTTAATATATGTTGTATTAATTATACTATAATACAGCAGAAGGGATTACTGTGGATAATATATGTATAGGTATGTTGGCTCATGTCGATGCAGGTAAAACGACGCTTGCAGAAGCCATGTTGTATAAAAGCGGAACAATAAGAATATTAGGACGTGTTGACAATAAAAACACATTTCTTGATACAAACTATCAAGAACGAGACAGAGGAATTACTATCTTTTCAAAACAAGCAATTATGACAATAAATAATTGTACCTATACGCTTCTTGACACACCAGGACACGTTGATTTTTCTGCTGAGATGGAACGCACACTTCAAGTTCTTGACTATGCCATTCTTATCATAAGTGCTACAGATGGTATCCAATCACATACAGAAACCCTTTGGAGACTTCTTGCACGATATAAAATTCCTACGTTTATATTTGTCAATAAAATGGACCAACCAGCCGCCAATCAACTAAGAATCCTTGAACAGCTAAAAAATAAACTGTCAAGTTCTATTATTGATTTTTCACAACCTAATTCTGAAAATTGTCAAGAAGAAATTGCTCTGTGTGATGAGCAACTCCTTGATATATTTCTTAATGGAGAAATGATATCAGATAATTCTATCAAACAGCTTATAAAACAACGCAAACTTTTTCCTTGCTGTTTTGGTTCTGCCCTAAAAATAACTGGTATTGATGACTTTATCAACCATATAACAACCTATACAGAAAGCAATTTATATCCCAACGATTTTGGTGCAAAGATTTTTAAAATATCAAGAGATAATGTCAAGATGAGACTTACTCATTTAAAAGTTACAGGCGGTACTCTTTCTGTCAAAATGCCCATTGGCGACAATGAAAAAATCAATCAAATTCGCATTTACTCTGGCGAAAAATATACAACAGTTAATAAAGCAACACCAGGAATGATTTGTGCTGTTACTGGTCTTGAATCAACTACTGCAGGAATGTCATTAGGAAGTGATAAAACTTGTATGACTCCGATGTTAGAGCCTGTACTTACTTACAAATTAAATATTTTAGATAACACTGATGTACTTGCAGCACTTCCAAAATTAAAACTTCTTGAAGAAGAACATCCAGAACTTCATATTGTATGGAATGAATTTTTAAGAGAAATCCAAATTCAACTGATGGGTACTGTTCAAATAGAGGTATTACAAAATCTTATTAAAGAACGCTTTAATCTCAATGTAACCTTTGAGCATGGAAATATTGTATATAAAGAAACAATATCGAATACAGTAGAAGGTGTAGGACATTTTGAACCTTTACGACATTATGCAGAAGTCCATCTAATCCTTGAACCTGGTGAGGAAGGCAGCGGAGTTACGTATTTTACGGACTGTCAAGAAAATCTATTAGACAAAAACTGGCAGCGTCTTATTCTAACTCATATTTCTGAAAAAACACATATAGGTGTATTAAGCGGCTCCCCTCTTACAGATGTAAAAATCACTTTAGTTGCAGGACGCGCGCATCAAAAACACACAGAAGGCGGCGACTTTAGACAAGCCACTTATCGCGCTATTCGACAAGGTTTAATGCAGGCTGATTCTGTATTATTAGAGCCTTTTTATAACTTTATATTAACCCTTCCAACCGAATGTGTTGGAAGGGCTATGACCGACTTGGAACGAATGAACGCTATTTTTGAACTCAGTTCACAAAATACAGCAAATTTTGAACTCAGTTCACAAAATGACTATTCCAATACTATAAATAGTAATGAATTTTCTACTATTACAGGGATTGTTCCTGTTTCTGAATTTGGTGAATATCAAACCGAAGTGATTGCTTACACAAAAGGAATTGGCAAAGTAAGCTGTACAATGGCAGGCTATAAGCCTTGTCACAATACAGATGAAGTCCTTGAACGCATTGGCTACGACGCCAGTAAAGATACTTTAAATCCATCCGATTCTGTATTTTGCAGTCATGGTGCAGGAGAGATTGTATCATGGAATAAAGTATTTGAGCGCATGCATCTTGAAAGTGTCCTTGCTCAACGAAATGGACAAACTCAAAACAATATCATTTCTGGCAATTCAAAACAAATAAGTCGCACTGTATCCGATGAACCGATTGGTCTTGACGAAATTGAATCCATATTAAAACAAACCTATTATGCGAATCAGTCAAACCCTTCTAAAAAGAAATGGAAAAAAACATCTTCGATTCAAAAATATAATTATAATTCATTAGATAATAATTCATTGAATAATAATGAACAAACCATTTCGCAAACTGCTTTTACAAATAAAAAGAAACCACGCATTTCCAAAGAACACTATCTTTTAGTTGACGGATATAATATTATATATGCGTGGGATGAATTAAAAGAGCTTGCCTCTGTAAACATGGACAGCGCACGCGGACGGCTTTTGGACATTCTTTGCAATTATCAGGCTATGACAAAATGTACGCTGATTGCTGTATTTGATGCTTACAGGGTAAAAGGTCATGATACAGAAATATTAGATTACAACAATATTCATGTTGTATATACAAAAGAAGCGGAAACAGCAGACCGATTTATTGAAAAATTTGCTCATCAGCATGGACAAAACCATCATGTACGCGTTGCAACATCAGACGGACAAGAACAAATTATTATTATTGGGCAAGGATGTCAGCTTGTATCAGCCAGAGAATTTTTACAAGAAATAACAGATATGGAACAATATATTCGAGAAACGTATTTAAATAAACCTCTCTAAACATATAGTCCCATATCTGTTATTAAATGGTTTTAAATATTTTTTATATATGTTTTATACTAATTAATATATTTTTATAACGTAAATTTTTTTAATAATAAATAATACTGCTTGCTGTCTTTATTTTAATGACATCATTTTGATTTAACCGCATCGCCTGTCAACCAGCTTTCGTCTGGTGACATATTAAATGTTATAGTGCTTCCATCAGAAGTAGCGACAATAGTACCTTGTAAATCGGTTCTAAAAACTTTAATTCCTCTCATTCTAAACTCATTCATTGTAGCGGCATGTGGGTGTCCATAATCATTCCCCTCACCACAGCTTATAACCGCATATGCAGGTGATGCCGCATTTAAGAATTTTTCAGAAGATGACGACCTACTGCCATGATGCCCTACCTGATATATATCACAGTCAATGTCAATGCCATTATCTACAATATCACTTTCTGCTTCTTCTTCTGCATCGCCTGTAAATAAAAATTTATTATTGCCATGCTTTAATATAATACCAACGGAACTATTGTTAGCGCTTTTGTATGTATCATTTGGCGCAATAATTGTAAATTCAGCTTCTCCAAGCGAATATTGATGTCCAACAACCGGCTCTGTAACCGAATAATTTTTTGACTCCATTGCAGCAATCACATCTCTATGTGTTTTTGTCGTTTTCTTATAATCAGGCATAATAATTTTATCACAGTCAAATTTATATATAATAACATCTACTCCGCCTTCATGGTCACTATCTGGATGCGTCGATATCAAATAATCCAATTTTTTGACATTTTGACTTTCCAGATAATCCTGCACTTGTGTTCCTTTATCATTTTCGCCTGCATCAATTAACATCGCATGTTCCCCACATTTAATCAGTGTCGAATCGCCTTGACCAATATCAATATAGTGAATTTCGAGCTTGTCGCTTGCGCTTTGTATAGAATCATTTTGTGTGGAATCCACATTGTCAAAATGAATACCTGTATCGTCAACACTAACACTGACATTACAGCCTGTCAAAAGAAGCGATAACATGACTAATAACGCAATTAGCTTTTTTTTCATACGAAAACTCCCTTCTGTAATTATTTTACATTCAGCAATTATAACGTATCAAAAAAAAGAACGCAAGTTCCAAGTTTTTATTTCTGTAAAAATTTCGTTATTATTCCATCTTATTGCTTTGTATAGATAGATAAATCTTTAGGACAGCTTTTTGCCACAACCCGAACAAAATACATTATCTTGCAACAACTCTTTATTACAATATGGACAAATTTTTGTTTTTTTAACAGATTGTTCAAATTGTACGTTTGTATTCGATTGTTTTTCCGTCAATATTTTTTTACAAAAATGACAGCTTGTATCGCCATACCAATAAAGCCCGCCACAATCAGGACATGTATAACTGCAGTTTATGATATTATTTGATATGATAAAAGTAAATACTCCAGAAACAATCATTATTACACCACCTAAAATTACTAAAGTACATGTAATGTTAAAAGAAACTATATCATCTACACCCACATCACCATTCCACAAAAGTCTTTTACTAGCTTTTGTTATAGAAGGCATTAGCTCAAATGAAATAATACAAAGTATTATTCCTGCAATAATTGCAATTACACCTCTAATTTTACTTTTTGCATAAACATTTTTATCTAATACTTTTCCAAGTCGCTGAAATATAGCTACCTCTTTACGAAACATTTTTTCTGTCATATAGTTCCTCCATTCTTATACTATCTTTTTCACATGACAAATTTTTGTAAATCTCAATTCTCTATTTTTGCCCATTACCGCATGAGCCGCAAAAATAAGCCCCTTTTTCCAATAAATGCCCACAAAAAGAACAATAACAATTCAGTTGAAAATTAAGCTGTGATGATTGTTCAAAAGGTTGCTGATGAAAATTATTTGTTGCTTGATGTATATTGACTTCAACATTTTGTTTTCCATCAAAATGCATCTTACACACAGGACAGCAAAACGAATATTTAAAAGCAACAGCACCGCATTTTGAACATATTTTTCCACTAGCTAAATAAATCTATGTAAATATACCAATAGCAAACAAAACACCACTATAAATAAACATAAAAATTGAAATCCAACCCCAAATTGTTAACTGTTCTGTATGGGTAGTATACCAATAATATCTGCCTTCAATATATTCTGTTCCTTTATGCTCAAAAAGAAAAATCCCGCCAAACAGCAATAAAAATCCCATTAAAAATCCTTTTTTTCTTAACGATTTTAACTTTTTATAATTGAATAATGTATTTATTTTATTGGAATTATTTTGCATACCTCCTCCTTTAAACAGAAATTAAATTCAACTCTTTTATAATTGAATTTTTTATTCTAAAATATAAGCACGCTATTTTATTTCAATTATATACACTTATTAAATTTTGATTTTTTCAAATGATTGCAAATTTAATAAATCTATTTAATGATTTTACAACACTTTATAAAATGTTGTATTCAATATAACATTTTTCATAAAATTATCAATATATTGAATGTAAAACTATGTTTTTGGTATGCTATTATCATTTCTTAGTACACTATTTTATTTTTATATTATTTTAATACATATAATTTTATCTATAAGCTAATTATATATTTTTTTATAATTTACATAAATTAGTGGTTCTTCATTCTTTACATCTGTTACATAAAAATGATACAATACATAAAGTGTCTACTTAAAACTTATATCAACACATTGCCACTTTGTGGTGACTTTTAACAGGCAAGCCTAATTCTTTCCTGATAAGATTCAAGCGGATATTCGCAATCCGTTACGCTACTTGCTCATAATAAAATTGCTTGACATGGAGGATTTATGAAAAAAATAGTAAAACAAATAATATCCTGCATTATAGCTGCCATTACTGTCCTTTATTGTATTACATATACAACAATTCAAACTGCCAATGCAGCTATGTTTGATATTATTTTAAGTATTACTGCCGATAAAGAAATGGTAAACGCTGGCGATATTCTTACAATCTGTGTGAACGTAAAACATTTTCAATCAACCATATATAATGATACCAATCCATTAGTGAGTGGCATCCAAGTTGAAATACCTATTGATACAGATACCTATGAATTTATTGATTTTGTAAATACTGCCGAAGATAACGATGATATTCCTTTATTTATCAATACGGATTCATCTCAATCTACCAACTATGATAATTTTTCAAAATCTGTTAAATGTGTTGGTTTAAACTCAGATACGCCATATTTAAAAGACAATGATAAAGATATCCTTATTATGAAATTTAAACTCAAAGCTAAAAAAAATGCCGACGTAAATTTTTCATTGGGGAAAACAATTTTTGACAATATGTTATATAAAGATGGAAAAGAAAATCTGCAATACTCTGTTATTCAATTTGCTTCTGCCAGTGAATATGGCGATGTCAATAACGATGGGTCTGTAAATATAAGAGATGCTGTGATTCTAAAAAAAGTCTTAGCAGGTATGAATGTTGATTACAACTTTTGGAACAGTGATGTAAACAATGATTATCAAATCACCTCAAGCGATGCGGTTATATTGCTTAAGCATTTAGCTGGTATATAAATATAAAAAAGAATAATGCTTCTGCAAATTTAACCTTTTCTATTATAATAAATGTTTTAGCGTGGTTAAAAATTTATTTCAGTTCAAAATAATAAATTTATATGTATTTTGATTTTTAAGATATATAATAATGGCTGGAAAAAATAATATCCAGCCTTTTTTAATTTCTTTAATTTTACAAAAAGGTATTATTATATTCATCTTTAAAGTCTATTTTACTAATGAAATACTTTCTTTTTTATAAAAGCCACTGCTACACTGATTGGTCTTCTAACAGGTCTTAAACACAACCATATAAAAGACAATACTCTATAAATGACATTTTCAACAGAAATTGATTTGCCATTTCTTATAATTTCAATTAATTTTCCATGTATTTGCTCTGCCTGTAAGGGTCCTTCTATATGTGTCTGATTATCTCCTGCCATATAAAATCCATCTTTAGTCATTCGCACAATACGATGCAATACTAATATTCCTGAAGGATCCCACCTACGATATAATACTACATCGCCGCGTTTCAGCGTTGCTATATCTGCTTTTGTTATAACAGCCATATCACGTTTTGGAACAAATAAGGGATACATACTGTATCCCTCTGGCTTTATCATAACATTGCCCTCTTGCAGAGCCAAAATAATTTTACTACTATTATCTAATTTTTTTGCACTATCTGCATATTTTATGCTATTTATTTTTTTTGTATTATCTGCACTTTTTTCAATCTGCATAAATTCCTCATTCTTGCATTATTGTAAATACTTTTTAGTCAAGCTGATATTTGCAATATGCTTGGCTGCTTGCTTATAAACTTATAAATCATAATGCGCGCGTTCTCCACCGATATATTTTGCTCTTGTTCTAGCACAAACTAAATGTGCTTCTCCAATTTTAGAAATATTTAATCGAACAGGAACTGCTACATCTTTTAAATTCATTCCGATTAATGTATCGCCTATATCCATTCCTGCATCCGCCTTTACATGCTCAACAGCTACCGGATTAGAAAAATACTTATGTGCCATTGTAGCAAAAGAACCGCCTGCTTTTGGAAATGGAACGACATTGACAACTTCATATCGGTTAATTTTTGCCGCTTCCTTTTCTAATATAATCGCCCTATTGAGATGTTCACAGCACTGTGCCGCTAAATATACGCCTCTTTCCTTTGTCGCTTCCCAAATTCCAAGAAACACATCTTCCGCCAAATTTGGTTTTGAAGCTGAACCAATCTGTTCACCAGATATTTCACTGGTAGAACAACCGACTAAAAATAAATCTCCCTCTTTTAAATTTGCTACATCTATCAATTGTTTAGCAGCACTATATGCCTCTTTTTTTAAATTCATTAACTTCTTCTCCTTTTTTAGTGAATAATTTTACATTTCTTAAAATTCCAGATGATTTTATAAACATATATAAAGCACTTCCAAAGACAATACCACATATGGTCTGTCCTGTTATAATAGGGATTCTAAGCAGTGCGTATTCCATACCGTAAAGAGGAATCTTAATTAATGTATATAAAGCAATATGCACTAACGCACCCACACTAGCTCCTATCAGCCAATTAAATTTTACTTTTGGCAGCAACTTATATGCCACTATACCCATAATCAATGCCCATATTCCTTTAAAAAGCATTGTTGGAAGTACCCACACGGTATAACCTCCTAAAAGGTCTGATAATCCTGCTCCAATCGCACCTGCTAATACGCCTTTTCTTGTTCCAAACATACATACTGTAAGAATAATCATACAGTCACCAAGATGTGTATAGCCAAATGATGTAGGAATTTTAAAAAAATAAGTCCCCACAAATACTAATGCTGCCATCAATCCAGTAATCACAATATCATATATTTTTACCGAATTTGCTGTATGTGCTTTGTTTACACTTTGTTTTTTATTTGAAATGGTCTTTTCCATACTTCTTTACACCCCTTTTATTTATATCTCTATATTCATAAATTCACAAGCATTTTTATAAAATATTCGATTCATTCCTTCTTCGTCAATACCACATGCCTGAATTTTTTGTATTTCTACCGATGGCGCATGAAATGGTGCATCCAATCCAAACATAATCTTGTTTTGCGCCACATTCTCATACGCGTTGCGAATTTGAGCGCTCATTGATGTTCCAGAGGTTTCAAGCCATATATTGGGATATTTTTTAGCCATTGTCAGTGCCGCATCTACATAAATTCCATTTCCATGCCCCATATGAAGCATACATATCTTTAATGTTGGGTGTCGTTCTGCCAAAAGTCCAATCTGCCATGGCAACGAAAATGGCGCATGACCAGAATGTACAAAAAATGGCTTTCCATAATATGCACAAATTTCAGCCGCAGGGTCAACACAAGGAGCATCTGCCGCATAGCCGTCAAACAAGGATTGTATCTTGCCACCCTCAAAATGTTCATCTCGAATATAGTGTTCTAATTCATCATATGCTTTTTTTCCTTTAGAGCAATTAATTCGTGCTATTGGTATAATTGACGCTGGATATTGCGTATATGCCTCTAGGGTCTCCTCATTATTTGATGAGTTTGACGAACATAAAACCGTTTTTACAATATGATATTCTTTCATCTGTTGAATGAGGTTATGCGCATCCATATGGATATTAAACGGCGCGCCCCAAGTTCCAACATGTGAGTGCATATCTATCTTTTTAAACTTTGCAAACATTTTTCCTCCATTCCTGTATTTGTTTGATAGTCAAGACTTACTTGATAAAAGATAAGCAAATATTCGCAATCCGCCACGCTGTTTACTCATATATCAAACAAATTCATTATTATTATAATATATATCATTGGAGTGCATTATATTTGCAAAGTGGCTATATTAAAATATTCAGTTTTGATTTATTTTTTATGGTCAGATTGTAAACAATCAAATATCCCACTGCAAGCAACGGGGTATTTGACCCTCGCGGCATTCGCTAAATGCTCGTGCAAACGCGGCACTTAGCTCATTGCTCGCGGGAATAAAATTTAGCACACTGCATACATATAGACAGCTCGTTGACTTCAAGAGGTTTAAAATATTTTCTTATAAAATATCCTGAAATAGCATCAGGATTTGCAATATGCTCAGGCATATCAGGCTTATATCCTTTTGAATGACAGATTTGACATTCATTTATCCATTTTTTTAATTTAGGATACGATTGTAAATACAATTCTCCTTCATTTACTTTCATGTTATTTCTCCAACATAATACTTTTCTTTACACTATTTACTCAAACCATTTAGCTATAATCGCAATGCAAGTACCCCACTTATGCCCCTATAGCATTGAAGTGGGGACTTCCTTGACAAGATTAAAAAATCATATAGATATTTTATTATCACATATTCCTATTATACCAATATTATATTATCAACAAGAATAAAACAAATCGTTAATCTATTCAAAATAATATAAATAAACATCTTCCAAATCCATATTATTATCTACAATAGCAGCTTCATCTGGCAATTTATCTCCAACAATTCTAAGAACCATTCCATTCTTTTTTTGCCGCACATTTCCAACCTTATACTTTCTTTGTAACTCTTCTAACTCATCTAATGTGCAGGTTATTTCTCCTACTTTGCCGCACATCGTTTCTATTAATTCTGCTGATGTTCCCTTAGCAATGATTTCTCCATTTTTTAAGATAATAATCTGGTTTGCTATACATTCAATATCACTTACTACATGCGTAGCAAAAAGAATAATCTTATTCTTTGACAACTCCGCTATATAATTTCTAATACTAATACGTTCTTTTGGGTCAAGTCCTGCTGTTGGCTCATCAAGAATAAGAATTTTAGGATTTCCCAAAAGTGCCTGTGCCAAAAGTACTCTTTGTCTCATTCCTCCTGAAAATTGCCCAATTTTTTTATGTGCAACACTTGTCAAATTGACAATTTTAAGAAGCTCATCGATTTGTTCATCAACAGAAAATGTCCTTATATCTCCATTATTTTCTTTAATATTTAATTTCTTCACTCCCTTTATTTCTGCCATATATTTAAGAAATGCTTTCGGTGAAAAATCTTCATAAAATCCCTGTTGTTGCGGCATATATCCTACATTTTTCCTAAATTTCTTACCAAGTTTAAGAATGTCAACCGCTTTCGCATCACTATCTTTTTCTTTCTCAAAATCATCATCAATATACAATATACTCCCGCCGTTTTTATCTCTTTGAATATTATCTGTTATTAAATTTATCATTGTACTTTTTCCAGCGCCATTTGCACCAAGTATTCCATAAATTCCTGGCTTAAATTCATATGATATTCCTTTTAATGCCTGCACTGTACCATATGTTTTTTTTAATTCTTTAATTATCAGCTTCATTTATCTACTCCTATTATTTTTACTGTTTAACTATCTACTGTTTCTTTTCTTACAATAAAAGCGGCTAAACTAATACCAGCTATGAAAACAACAATCACAAATAAACTATATAGAATCATTGCATTTTGCCCATCTAAAAAACATGGAAAAAATGCAATATATTTGCCAATACAAAATTTATCTAAAGAATCAAATCCTATCATATATAATAATTGTGGTATTGTAATAACCATGCTGCCAATCAAACAAAAGATATATTTAACATAATTTGAAATAAAATGAACGACTGCCTGAATACAAAGAAAAATGATAATCTTAACCAAAAAATCAATTACAATAAATCCAATAATAGATGGATTTATAATAAAATTACTAAATTCAGGCAGACTTTTTAAAGGTGATAGTATCCTTTCAAAATGATATACTTTGCTCAGTCGATAATAATAAACCCCATATGTGATACATGTAAATACAATAATAAGTATATTGCTTGTTATCATCTTTTTAATAAGCCATTTCCTTCGATTTTCATAGGCTAATATCGTTTTATGTATCAATACTTTTTTCTCGTATGAAATAAATCCACATGCAATAACAATCGCTGCCAAAACATTTAATAATGCCAATTCTTTTTGATTATTGCTCTCTTTACTGCCTATTGCTTCCATATATTCATATGGCTTTAATACAACTGCCTTTGTTCCCTGTTTATTCATTTTTTTTACAAATTCTACGTTTTGCGCAATATCTGCAATTATATCTTTTCTGTTTGCTAAAACTGCGTTTGCATTTTCAATATTATAATCTATATCTTCGACCAATTGATTATAATCCTCTAAATAATCATTATATATCGATTCTAATTCAGAGCCATAACTTAACCCTCCAGCCGCTTCATAATATCCTGAAAGATAACTTCTTTTTGCATCATATATTACGCCAACTCTTGGTTGTATGCTTAACGCGATATATACAAGCAGCAGCAAAACAATTCCAATTCTTTGTGAAACCAGTATTTTATAGATTTCTTTTATAATATTTGGTGTTTTTTCCATTAATCTCATAAACAATACAGATACTTTTTTTAAAAGAATTTCTATTGCATTTTCACGCCCATTAAAATATTGATTGACCGTAAGACAGGCATTTATTATTAAGGCAGCCATTCCTATTGATAATGCAAACATTACTGTTGTTGCAGCAACGGTTGTAATTCCCCATGAGTATCCCCAGTTATAATAACCCAACGACTTATTAGAAAAAAATAAATAATATATGTTTACAAACCGCAATGCTCTCAACGCTGATTTAACTGATATAAACTTATATAGTAATATATCCATTCCACAAATAAGACCATATATAAATATACCAACATTGACATTGCTAAAACATGACAGCGTAAACCATAGCAGTAATGAAAGCACTGTTCCTGCAATGGAAGATACCAAAATCAACACACCCACAAATTCGATTCTGCTTAACGAACCTGTCGTCAAAAGAAAATACTCATCACTGGCGGCTGCGGCATTTATTGCATTCTTTCCACCATATATATTTAATAACAATAGTACTGCTTCCAAGTAAAAGATAATATTCATCAATAAGGATTGTACAAATAAAATACCACATCGTTTTAAAAACAGCTTTCCCCTGCCATTTGATGAAGCATGAACAATATAATACAATCCATTTTTCCTTTCTATAAAAAAATAATACACTGCAAAAAAACAAATTGCCAGTGCATATATATGAATATAATCATTTTGATATAATTTTTCAAGCCATATGCCATTACTTAATTTCACGTCTAAATCAGAAAGAGCCAATAAATCCTCTTTTGTTTTTAAAATATTCATATATTCAAAGCTATTTGTTTTATATGTTCCTGATTTTGCATATAATAAAGCTGTTTGTTCTTTTTTTAATATTTCTGCCTTAAAATTATCAATATATTTGGCATTTGTCATAAGCAGTTGTCTTGCCTCTTTTACTGACAGCGTTTCTGTTGATTTATCACTGCTATTAATACCATAATCCTTAAAATACTGCTCCCATGTTTTTGTCGCTGATTCTACACAAGATGCGCTGTCTGCATAATTATTATCTAAAATCTGTATCATCTCATCATAAATTTGTGCCACATCGGTATCTTTATTTCCATTGATAATAACAATGCCATTTAATAATACCAATATTCCAAAAAACAGCCATGCCTTTATATTGAAAATACGTTTAATTTCATTCATAAGTAATCCTTTTCTTTTATATCCATAATCTTCCTACAAAAAATAAACAGGATTAAGCCTTTATATAGCTGCTTAACCCTGTTTCCTATTTCACAGTACACATTGATATATCTGCTTTATGGATGTCTCTTCATTTTTTAAATATTTACTTTTATCAATAACCCCTGCGCCTGTTATTTTATCCATACTTTCACTTATTTTATAAATATTAGACGATGTTAAGCCTTTAAATACATTGCATCCTTCTGGACATTTCAATAATATAAACCGTTCATCAATACCGCAAATAATCAAATCACTTGCACCTGGCTTTACTACATCAGCATCTGGAAAGTGTTTATAATAGTCCTCCATATAAGATAAGTATTCTTCGTCATATTGAAGTTCCAAACTTGATTGAATCGTTCCATCCATATGAATCGCTGTCAGCCATGATGTTGTATCTCTGCCTGATGTTGTCTCAAAGAAATACAACATTTCACCATCACTTCGCAGTGAATATATCTGTTCTTTTGGCGTTTTATAAATCACGTTTGACGTACTATTTTCAAAGTTCACCTTGACAATCATACTTACATCTATATTTACATCTTTTTCCGATGCTGTTAATATATAGAAATTTCCATGAGCGTCCATCTGGACATATTCTCCACCAGATAAAACATTTACATTACCTGTGTCTTTGCCCAATATATCTTTTGTTTCATCTCCTGTATATGTCCATATCATATCAAAACGATTTGACTTGACATCAAACTTTGCAACCCAATATCGTACTCTGTTTTCTTGAGAATACCATCGAACTGTTCCGCCTGCATAAAAATAAATATTTTCATTGGAACAATAAATTGCAAGACCATTTGATTCTCCTGCTTTCATCGCATAATCACCCGGAAATTCAAACTCACCAAGCTCTTCTATCACAGCATTTTCTTCAAGCTTTATACGATTGCATTGATAATCAGCTATACAGCCTTTTTGTGCATACTGCTCATCCATTGTAGTTGTGTAAAAATAAAGATATCCGTTTGATATCAAACAGGCTCCTGCATCTGTTACTGCATTTTGCTTGTTTTTTACGGACGCTAAATGTGCCATACATTTCTTATCACCAAATACATCATTATATTGATATAAGTAGTAATCTCTATCAGACGTTATCTCAATACAGTATAAATGGTTATTATAATAAAATAATTTTCCCTCCATACAATTACATGAAAAATCGGCTGTGTACGCATTTATTGAATTAACATACGCATCACAATCCTTATCTTTATGCTTGCAATTACTTTTAGAACACAATGGCATATTAATATCACTATTTATATTATAAAAATATAATATATCGTCTATAATATAATAATATCCTGTTTCTGATATTGCCATTGAGGACTGTCCATATGGCGATTGAGCTGCTTCCTGATTATACTTATAATCTGGAAAGGGATTACTTTCACTTTCAATAATATTATCATTATCTACTTGATATGAATTACACCCTGCAAAAGTCAATAGTATAATACTTATAACAATTAAATATATTCTTTTTTTCATAAATACTACCCACATTTAACATAATATACTTAATGCAAGTGTAATTGCTCCTGTTTTTAAAACTTTTCTTTTCATAATAAAATTCCTCCTATATGTGCTGCTTTGACTTTTTGTTCCCTTGTACCTATCAACTTCCACCTCCATAGAATCAACATACCAACCTATGCCAAAGCGGATATCCGCAATCTATTCACAACTGAATAGATTTGTTATTAAATAGTATAACACTTTTAAAATATCAAAATAACTATATTTGTATTTCATTATTAAAAACTTATACAAAATTTATTATATATTGTATATTTTTATTTAAGACAAATATTATATTCTATTTTCTTTTCACATTACACTTCCATTAATCCAACAATAAGTAAATTTATAATAAAAATCACTAACCCTGTTTCCTATTTCACAGTACACATTGATATATTTGCTTTATGGATGTTTCTTCGTTTTTTAAATATTTACTTTTATCAATAACCCCTGCGCCTGATATTTTATCCATGTTTTCACTTACTTTGTGAGTATTAGATGATGTCAAGCCTTTAAATACATTAGAATCTTCTGGACATTTCAGTAATATAAACCGTTCATCAATACCACAAATAATAATATTAGATGCATCAGGTTTTCCTGCATTTGAATCTGGAAACTCTTTATAAATCTTCTCCATATGAGATAAATATTCTTCATTATATTGAAATTCAAAACTTGATTGAACTATTCCATCCATATGAATCGCCGTCAGCCATGATATTGTATCTCTGCCTGATGTTGTCTCAAAGAAATACAGCATTTCACCATCACTTTGCAGTGAATATATCTGTTCTTTCTGTGTTTTATAAATCACGCTTGATGTGTCATTTTCAAAATTCACCTTAATAATCATATCCACATCAAAATTTTTAGCTTTTTCGGAGGCTGTAAACATATAAAAATTGCCATAAGAATCCATCTTGACAGATTCTCCGCTAGAGCGATTTGCAATGCCTGTATCTTTTCCCAATACATCACTTCTGTCATCTCCTGTATATGTCCATATCATATCAAAACGATTTGACTTGACATCAAACTTTGCAACTCTATATTGTACCATATTTTCTTTTGAATAGAATCGGTCTGTTCCACCAGCGTAAAAGTAAATGTTTTCGTCTGAACAAAAAATTGCAAGACCATTTGAATCTCCTGCTTTCATTGCATAATCACCTGGAAATTCAAACTCGCCAAGCTCTTGTATTGCAGAATTTTCTTCAAGCTTTATACGATTGCATTGAAAATCGGCTATATATCCTTTCTGTGCATATTGTTTATCCATTGTAGATGTGTAA
This sequence comes from uncultured Lachnospira sp., assembly GCA_910585095.1. Taxonomy (GTDB): domain Bacteria; phylum Bacillota; class Clostridia; order Lachnospirales; family Lachnospiraceae; genus Lachnospira. The sequence goes on along the minus strand of CAJUBU010000011.1, from coordinate 51,291 downwards.
AAATAAAGATATCCGTTTGATATTAAACAAGCTCTTGCATTCGTTACCATACTTTGTTCTTCTTTTATGGAAGCTAAACGTGCTATACATTTCTTATCGTTAAACATATCATTATATTGATATAAGTAATAATCTCTATCAGACGTTATCTCAATACAGTATAAATGGTTATTGTAATAAAACAGTTTTCCCTCCATACAATTACATGAAAAGTTAGCTGTTTGTGCATTTATTGAATTAACATACGCATCACAATCCTTATCTTTATGCTTGCAATTGCCTTTAGAACACAATGGCATATTAACATCACTGTTTATATTATAAAAATATAATATATCGTCTATAATATAATAATATCCTGTTTCCGATATTGCCATTGAGGATTGTCCATATGGTGATTGAGCTGTTTCCTGATTATATTTATAATCTGGAAAGGGATTATTTCTACTTTCAATAACATTATCATTGTCAACTTGATATTGATTACACCCTACAAATGTCAGCAGTATAATATTGATAACAATTAAATATATTCTTTTTTTCATAAATACTACCCACATTTAACATAATATACTTAATGCAAGTGTAATTGCTCCTGTTTTTAAAACTTTTCTTTTCATAATAAAATTCCTCCTATATGTGCTGCTTTGACTTTTTGTTCCCTTGTACCTATCAACTTCCACTTTCATAGAATCAATATACCAACCTATGCCAAAGCGAACATTCGCAATACATTCACAACTGGATAGATTTGTTATTAAACATTATAATATTTTTAAAATATTAAAACAACTATATTTTTATTTTATTATCAAGAACTTAAATAAAATTTATTATATATCGTATATTTTTATTTAATACAAATATTATATTCTATTTTCTTTTCACGTTACACTTCCATTCTCTTTCTAATTTGACTTCTTTTACTAGCATTTTTTAGTATATGAAAAGTGTTTGTATGCCGAACTTTTTTATTATTGCGCAAAAATACCAACAATGTACACACCCATAATATCGGCCATAAAACAATATAATGTGACATTTTAGGATAATTGATAACCATTTGATGATGAAATTCTCTTATCAAGCTATTGATTTTGGAATCACGCAAAACGACCATTCTATTTTTATCACTATATCCAAACTCCTCCGCCTCTATAATATCCATTATAATAGCATTCAAAAGTGTTTTATCTTCCTTTTCGTTCATCATAAATGACACTTTTTCTTTTGAAAGACCAAAATATCTCACACAAACACTTGTAATAGCACTTACAAAAGTCTCCATATGGAGTTGTTTTACCTGATATATAAATTGTTCTTTTTCTGTATCACTAATCGTTCTATTCCAAAAAACAACCCAATCGCATAAAAGTTTCAATCCAAATCCTGCCCTTAGATAATGCTGTAGCATGTGTACAATCAAACTAAACGCATTATATCCATCCGATGGAATATAAAGAGTATTTCCTAAAAATGAAATGCTTGCTTTATGCTCTTTATATTCTTTAACAATATCCTGCAATTGATTATCCATATACTTATTATCAAAATGTTCTGCAAGTGTTTGATGTAATTCAACCGTTATTCCTCTGTCATTTACCAATTCAATATGATGGCTGGAATGCTGCTTATCAACATATTTTAACCCCTTGCTTAACAATACATAAATTGCTTTATCCACTTTATTTTTATCGGTAATTAATATATCAATATCACCTGATTTTCTAACTTCTGGAACATCATAATAAATCGCTGTTGCAAACCCTTTTATTAAAACAGAATCAATCCCCGCATCATTTAATATTTTTTGATATTTACTTGCAAGCCACAATAATCGATAATTTCTCATCACAACCTTGTTTGCTTCGTCAAAAATATACTCTTTTTGTGCATGATTACAATTATCAATAAATACTTCATTTTCTGCAATAATGGACAATACACTATGATTTTGTGCTAATTTTATAAGATTCCACCAATCACTGTCCGACAGTTGAAGAACGGTTTTTACAAAGATATCAGCGGTAAGAATTTTATTATTCTTTGTTAATTGTGCGTTTAATAATTTTAACAAAATATATTCATAGCTTTTCATATTGGTTTATATCCCTTTCTCTTTCATTTAATACCAATCAAAGACCCCACTGCAAGTAACGGGGTCCTTGACCCTCGCGGCATTCGCCAAGTCAGCTTGCTAACTTTATGCTCGTGCAAGCACGGCACTTGGCTCATTGCTCGCAGGAATAAATAGTAAAATTTTTCTTTATAATACATTCCTTAACTTATCACTCACAACATTAAACAAAATAATTTTACCATTTATTTATTCTCAATTCTATACTATAATAGTTATTATTCTATTTTTAAATAACCGCTTCACTACATATCGCTTTATTAATCTTTATAATCTATATTTTTATAAAAATGAAAGGTTTAAATTAATGAAAAAAATAATCCTTGTATTGATTGCATGTATGTCCATATTGATATGTATTTTTACATTTTCTTGGATTAATAAAAACTACTATACCATCAAATATACTTCAAATGAATTTAAAGAAACTGCTCAATTCCTTGACAATCCTTATTGCGGCTGGTATCAGATATGCACCTATATGATAACTGATGATGCCTATAACCATTTTGACGACTTAACCAACCGATATATAAAAACTTGCAGCAATACAAGACTTGCATTAATTGAAATCAATCTTAAAAATTTTAATGATAAAGACTTATCCGATAATGCACTAAAACAAATGGATAGGATTTTAACGATGTGGAATAATGGAAAACATCATCTCATTCTCCGATTTATGTACGATTGGGATGGCAAGGCTATGGAAACAGAACCTTCCAATATATCCATCATCAAAAAACATATGGAACAAACATCTCAAATTGTCAATTTGCATACGGATAATGTATATATATTACAGGGTATATTTGTGGGAAATCATGCAGAGATGAACAATTCCAATTATATGAGTACAGATTCCATGACAATATTGGCAAATCATCTTGATAGTTTGATATCAAAAGATATTTTTTTGTCAGTGCGAACACCTCAACAGCTAAGAACCATTCTTCAAACAGCTTCCATTCCAGAAAACAATCGTATTGGTTTATATAATGATGGAATGCTTGGCTCAGACCTTGATTTAGGAACCTATGGCGCTGCTAGTGATACATTTACAGAAGAAAATTATGCCTCAAAAGGCAATCGTACACAAGAATTAGATTACCAAAATAAATTGTGTAAAAATGTTCCAAACGGAGGAGAAGTTGTTTTAGAGAATCCTTTAAACGATATTGACAATGCTATTGCTGCCTTGTCAACAATGCACGTTTCCTATTTAAACTGCTTGCATGATACAACAGTCATTGACAAATGGAAAACACAGATATATGAAGGAAATGATATTTTTAACGGTATTACGGGCTATGATTATATAACAGCACATTTAGGCTACCGATATACTTTTGTTGATTCTTCTATAAACTATAAGCCATTTAACGATATTTTTACATTAAAACTAGATATTAAAAATGTAGGTTTTTCTTCCTCATACCATGATTTTAATGGAATGTTAAACCTTGTAAAAATAAATTCCAATAATGCTATGGATACCAAAAAAACTACGAATACAGAAATATTTTCTTTTTCAAAAGACATTACGACTGCTCTCTACACAAGCGATTGGCAGCCAAATTCTGTTGTAACAATGGATACTTCATTTCCCATACAATCCATTGAAGAAGGTGTTTATGACATTTATATAAAAATATACAATCAAAACAATACAGATAATAATAATCATTCTGAAAAAAACGAAGTTATCCAATTTGCCAATGATATACCATTAACTGAAAATGGATATAAAATCGGAACTATTCACATTAAACAAGGAATATAAAGAATATTTATATATAAAATACAAATATTTCCTGCCTTTTCACAGTCAAATGGAAAGGCAAACATGCCACAAGCATGTCCGCTTGGCTCGTTGCTCGCAGGAATAAATTTAATTGGACGTGAAATTTATTTTTTTAATTATATAAAATCGTTACATTTAATATTTTATTGTTGGGCAGCATATTTTTTTTAACCAAAACATCAATATCCGCCTCACTCTGTAATCCTTTTAATGTTTCAGACTGAAATACAATACTTCCATCTTCATTGCTAATAACAAGATATGCATCTTGATATAATGCCGCAAATCCTGTATTGGCAATGATTACTCGGATATATTTTCCAATGATATCCTCCTTTATTTTGCGAATTTGAAGAACAGCCCCCAAATTTTTTGTAATATAATCATATACACTTATTCCTGTTGACATCTGCTCGCTTTTCCATTTATCAAGAACTTGCAAATCATATTGACTGTTTAAATACGATATATGTAATTTTTTCAAATAAAGAATGGCTTTCTGTCCATCATTTTCAATATTTGCATTTACTGCTTCACCCCCAACAGGCAAGCTTTCCCCTATTTTTGCAACATAATTTTTGTCTGCTCCAATATCCGATAAATCAAATGTGCCATAATCATCAACGGATGCCATCAATGCATCATCATATATGCCAACCATTGACATAATCTCATCAGCAGGTAATCGACGCATACTTAATTCATCGTATAATTCTCTATGCTGAGAAGGTCTGCGTACAGCCATTCTAACCGTTCCATTTGTAGCTTTATAAAGTGCGACAATTACATCTGCTATATTTTCTTTATTAATATAACGGCTTGTATGCATCTCTCCCCAACTGCCTACAAATGTTCCCTGTGTTGTAAGAATAATATCACTGTTTTTTTCCATTATTAAACCAACTTGCCTAATATGCTCTAATATTATCCTTAAAGAAGAAGGTTCATTGATAAGCCCCTGTCCTGTTTCATCATACACAAATCTCAATATAACCTTTTTTTCATATTTCCGAAAAAACTGCATAATCTTTTGAAAATTTTTTAATGCCTTATCTGGAATTTCCATCTGATTATATTCACCGATATTAATTCGTGCCAAAACTAAAGATTCCTCTTTTTTTAAACACCATTTCATTTCTTCAAAATCGTAAGATTCGGACAATTTAAATGGAAAGATACTAAACCAGCCCCTTCCTGTGCCAATTACATTTTGTATTATATTAAATTTACGCATTTTTATATAATCTCCATTTTTGCGCTGTTTTTCACACAAACTTTCATTCTTAATCGGTTAATTTTGTGACAAATATTATTATTACTTGTATAAACTTAGAAACATTTTCCTTTTTCTCTATTTCACCTCCTTTTTATTTTTTTCACTGTCAACGTTTTGTGGTATTTGATGTTTTTTCTGCCTTAACACAACCCCCACAATACTAAGCATCATATGAAACATATATCCAATAGGCTTTATCAAACCTGAGTGCATGCTCATTCCATAGCTCCTTGTGTGCATAACGGCTGGTATCTCTACAACATTATATCCTTTTAAAATCATACTTGTAAGCATATTGGCATCTGGGTAACGGTCATCAAAATTGCCATATTTAGAATAGTCTAATACTGCTCTCCAGCTTAATCCCTGCAATCCTGATGTCGGGTCCATAATGGTTCTTTTTGTTATCAGTTTAATAATGCCTCGAAACATTTTATAAGCCAACTCTTTTAAAAAAGATACTTCAAAAGGTGAGCTATCTGCTAAATACCTAGAACCTAACACAATATCTGGATATTCCCCATCGTATTTTGTTTTTAATGTTTTATATATATTTGTAACATTACATACATCATGCTGACCATCCGCATCCATTTGAATAACATATTTATAATGGTAGCGGATGGCATATTTATAGCCTAACTGCAATGCACTGCCATAACCCAGATTAAACACATGCGTCACAACAGCATGTCTATGAGCTTTTGCTATCCAATTAGTGTTGTCAAGCGATGCATCATTCATCACTAAGATATCTGCAAATTCAGCAATGTCAGGACTTTCAAGATTTTTAAGCACCTGCTCAATATTATGTTCTTCATTATATGCGGGAATAATTATTAATACTTCTTTTTGCATAATATCCTCCATGCTGTAAATATCATCAAACAACTACGGATTTTCTAACAGCGCATCTATCATCTCTAATTCTTTGCTATAATCCACTTTTACCTTTAAAGCATTTTTCCCAAATATTTTGGCCCTTGTCGGCTCTTTGATAAGTGATTCTATCGCATCCGCAATATCTTTTGGATTAAAGTTACACAATAATCCATTTTCACCACTTTCTATCTGCTCCCTGTTGCCGCTGCAATCGGAAGCAATAATCGGACAGCCAAGTATTTGTGCTTCTTGAATAGCTATACTTTTACCTTCAAATCGAGTCGCATGAACGTATATATCTGTTGCGACATAATATGGATATGGATTTTCTTTAGCGCCTGCCAAAATAAACCGCTGTGATACACCTTCTTTTGCCGCTAAATTGCTAAGCGTATTACGTTCTGGTCCATCGCCAAGTATCATCCAGTATACATTATACCCTTTTTTTATTAATATCCTAAGTGCCTTTATGGCAATATCAAATCCCTTTTGTTTTGTAAGTCTTCCTACCGTCAAAAGAAGCGTTCTGCCATCTTCTTTTACAAATACTGTATCATTTATTTTTTGTTTGGATTTACTGATTATAGACTTTACATTAAGCATATTATGAAAAACGGCAGTCTTATCCTTGCAATCTGGATAAATATGAAGAAAATGCTCTTTTACTTCATCAGAAACCGTAAATATTTTTGTATATTCCTTATAACAGTCTCTATCTAATTTTCTAGTATACCCTGCAAGTTCATAATCAATATGTATAAATCCAGCTTTTACCGGCGCATTGACATAATCCCTTACATAGTATGCTGACGCCCCTTCCAGATAGGCAACTGCTAAATCAAATTTAGTGTTAAAACGTTCACTTCCATCAGAAACTACTTTCCATAACAATTTGTCAAACAATAAACCTTGCTTGTTTTTTATCATACTTAAAGCATTACTTATAATATATAAACTATTTTTAAATATTGCCCCATGTACAAATATTTTTTTCAGGATTCCTCTTATCAATACCTTTTTTCCTTTGGAGGATAATACAGACTCCTTACAGTAATGTTTATTGAGAAGCTTTACATAGGATGGCAATTCCTCTGCCATCTCCCCCTGATTTAACACGACATACAAATAAATATCATATTTTTTTGTATCCATATTGTTTAAAAGTGCTATTAAAGCAGTTTCGGCACCTGCTCTTCCCAATGTATTAATAACAAACAATATCTTTTTTTTCATATTTTTGATTTATCCTCACCTGTCATCTTTGAAAGCCTCGCTAAAATCCGCTCATTCTCCTGATTTAACAAAGAAACGTGCATAGCAAGCTCTTGGTTTCTTCGTCTTAATCGTGCAATTTCCTTTGTGACAACAAACATAAACCATACAATAATAACAGCAATAATGGCAGCTAATATATATCCACTGTCATTGAATGTTGTAATCCAATCAGAAAATACAGGTACAATTCCTGATAAAATCAAAATAATGCCAAAAAACAACCACATCCATGTAAATTTTTCTGTTAAATTTTTTCGTATATAGGTCAATAAACAAAGAGTAATAAAAAGAACGCCCACGATAACAACACATAATCGTAAAATTTCACCATTCATATGAAACCTCATTTCTATTTTTGATATACTTTAGACGCTGGCTTATCTCCAACTACTTGGTCTAGTATTGTACCATTGCAAAAAATATGATACTCAATATTTTTTTCAAGCCACTTTAATCGAAAATATCCATAAGTCCATGCAATAAAAGAACCTATAACTAATCCTGCACCATACCATATAATATCAAGCTTCGAGCTGATAATACTAAATATCAGCGTAAATAGTACAAAAAGAAAAGATGTGATAAGCGAACCTGTAATATCATTAAAATAATACAAAAACAAAAAAGTACTATACATAATATACATAATAAAATATCCTGCCGCCAAACAAGGATATAGCTGAATAACAACACCGCTGTAACCTAATTTTTGCAATACAAGCATACATATCAAAAATACAACGGTTGATATAATAAATTGGATTCGCACCATACTCATTATTTGGTCTGCAAGCATTCTAAACATTCTGCTCTTTGTCTTTGTTATATCCAGCAAACGCCCTCCAATAATCGCCTCAGAATATTGTTTGTATCTTGCATTAAAGCGCATCTCGACCAATGCCACAAAGATTACAGACGCCGATATATTGGTAAACATGGCAATACACGTAGCAAAATCATAACTTTCTGCATATACAAAAGAATGGACTACCACATTTCTAAGCGATGTATTCCAAAAGACAAAATTGTGTATATAAAGTCCTAAAGTATAGAAAAAATTAGCTAATATTAATCTCCAAAATTTACAGATATATAAAAATACTTCTTTATATTTGCCGCTGTTTTTCGTAAAATACTGCCTTAACAAGGCATATCCAAGACAGGCTATAATAAAAAAACCAATAGTTAAGGATAATAACATTGCATAGGTTACTTCTACATGAAATACTTTAACTAGCAATAATGAAAAAAGTACAGAAATCGTCATTCCAATAATATAAAACAGGGAGACTTTTCCATAATCTTTACAAAGCGACAGATAAAGCATGGTATAAAACACCAGAGACAAGGACAAAAAACAAGCAATGGAAGTAAGAATATAGCCGATTCCCACTTTGCCGACAAAATGCTCATGTATTGTAAATGGAATATACATAATACAGTCTAATATAAGATTTAAGGCAAGACCTAAATAAAACGCCGCCATAATATTATCATACTCTTCTTTAAAAATGACATCGGATACATACTTTGACAGCACTGCATTAAGCAATGACGAACCCAACAAAGAAAATATAAACACATACAAAACCGTTGACTGAAATAACTGTTTATTACTGTACGATGCATCGCTATAACCCAATATAGCCTGCATAATGAGTATAACACCAATAACAACCAACATTGGCGCTATGGTTGATATAACACTGTAGCCTGACCCCACAATATAGCTGGTCACAGAGCTTTTCTCGAAAAATTTATTTAATTTTATTCCAATACCTGCCATTATTATACCTCATTTTTCAAATGTTTATACTTCAGTCTTATTTTATATATTGAACCTCATCAATCCACTTGACAATTTAATCAACATACATAAAAATGTTTCTTTAAGCTAATACCTACGATGTCTTTTTGCCCATTCTTGCCAATTCCTCATAAATATTGCGATAGGTTTGTTTCATTGCTCCAATAGTATATTTATTTTTATACCGATTGTATCCATTATCACCATACTGTTTTCGGATATCTTCATTTTCAGCCAAAAAAAGCATCGCATCCTTTATTTCCTCTACATTCATAATATGTGTTAAAATTCCAGACTGTCCAATGCCATCGTCCTCACCATATATTAAACCATAACAATTCCCCACATCAGTAGCTATAACTGGTTTATGCACAGCGTAACTCTCTATAATTGTCAACGGTTGTCCCTCACTGATACTTGTCAAAATGGTATAATCCATCTTACCAATATAATCAATTACATTTATTCTTCCTGTAAAAATAATATCTTTAATATTTATTGTATCCACAAGGTCAAAACATTCTTTTGCATACTCTTCATCTTCATCTGTCGGTCCCATAATCCACAACTTTAATTTAGGATTATTATTTTTTGCATATCCAAACGCCATAATAAGCGTTTTTACATCTTTAATAGGAGTCACACGAAGAATTGCACCAATATTGATAAATGTATCATCTGGACTTTTTGGAGGAACATTGACAAAACGGTTTGGATCAATGCCATTTGGTGTAATAATGGTCTTTTCTTCTGGACACCCCAACTCAATCTGCAATTCTCTTGCTCTTGCATACAGTGAAGTCACTTTATCTGCCTTTTCATATGCAAAAAGCGACATTTTGCGAAACTGCTTAATCCATATATCTTTATATATTCCATCTATCCATGAAGCTCGTATGACTTCCTCTTCTCGTTCTCTTGTGTAAATACCATGTTCTGAAATCAAAAGTTTGCTGTTTGGATAAAGAATCTTTGCCATAGAACCAAGTACGCCCGAATATCCTGTTGCCACACAATGATATATGTCTGCCTCTGGTATATCCGACTGCATCGCTAACAAAAGAGGAAGGTACATTGAACGCATTGTCCACAAAAAATCCGAAAATACAATTTGAGAATAACCATTTTGATAATTTGCTACAACACAATTTAAAAAATCTGGTCCCATAAGAAGATTATCAATAGAAACCTTTTTATTTTGAAATAAATGTGTCAAAGTCTCCCAGTCGGTCTCAACCCCAAGCACAAGAGATTCTAACGCTTTCACATTTTTAGGTGACAATCTTGCATCTTTATAGCTTTTTTTGACTTTATTGACCCATTCGCTGTCATTAAGATAAACCTCATAAACTTGTGTCAAATTATCTGGCAATGTATATTTAAATTTTCCGCTTACACTGCGGTCTGATATAATGGCTAACATCACAAATTCATGTTCTGGAAAAGATGTTATTAAACTATTAATCCAGCCAGATACCCCGCCTACAACATACGGATAACAGCCTTCGGCTATAATACATATCTTCATATTTATAGTTGTATTCCTTTCCAATATTCTTATTAATTTAATAATTATATTATTGATAATTATATTATCTATTATAATCTTTTAATTCTATGGTTACATCATGCTGATTGGTATATACTCTTAAAATATATGCTCCATCTTCAATTTTAATATAATCTGCACCGATAACATTGGCAATCTCTTTATTATGCACTCTCAATACAAATCTTGAATCCAACGATTTACCGTTAATTTTAAGATGAATCGTATTTTCTTCCATATATGAATCATAATTTGTTGCCATAAACTCTCTTACCAACTTATCCGCTTCAGATACTGTACATTTATTCAAAAAGTCATTACTTTTTGTATATAATGTCAACGCGGTCGATATCTGTTTTATACTTTTATCCCACAACTTTTTTTCATCGTCTGGATAATATTCATTAGACATATCTAACTCTATACCTGTATATGCCAACGCTGTATAAAAGCATTTTTGTCTGTAATCATTAAAATAAGTATAATGCCTTCCATTAATCAAGCTGTCAAGAATAAGGATATCTTCTGTTCCATAATCAAACAAAGGAGCATTGCCATCACTTTTTTGCGCTACAATTGTCCTTAAATTTTTAAATATGGACGAACGATTATCAAGAATTTCTTGAACCTCTGAACGCTTTGACATAATGCTTAAAAAATTGTAATTATTTAGATAACTATTATACGTATTATAATCAGCTTCTATCTTATCTTTTACTGAAATATTATCTCGCCTTGTTGCTGTGAGTCCTGCCTCTGAGTTTTTTTCATTCATCAGTCGGAAAAAATAAAACAAAGAACTAATAGATGGCTGTATATCATCGTTATACTGCAATTGCAAAGCAGGCATAAATGTTGCTTTAGAGCCAACAGCATCAATTAAATTGGATATCTCTGGCCACATTAAATTTGTAAGCATAGATTCCATATTTCTTGAATAAAACTTTTTAATAGTATCATCATTTTCAAAAGAAAGTAATGGATAAGCATTAATTACAAGAGTCTCTGCATCAACGACTGGATATATTTCATAGTCATGCGTTTCATACATAATGCAGTCAAGAATAGCAATACCAGAAATATCTTCCATCAGTCCGCCATTGATACAAAATATATACGCATTTTCATGCTTTTTACTCCACACCACAGGAGGCTGTTCTTCATTTTTTAGATATTCGTATCTGATAGGGTCAACAATCGCTGACATATAAGTCTTTGTGCTGTTTGTTGTCTGATACCAAGGAACATCCAGTTTTAAATCCTGATACATTTCTTCCTGTTCTTCATTTTCTGGTAAATACCATGTTTCACCGCCAAACAAAAATCCCTCATATAATTTGTATCCTACCGTTTTAATATTTCGACCAACTAAAGATATGCCGCAAAAATCCCTTAATTGTATATTCTCAAGAAAATCATCATAGGAAGGCAACGTGCAAAACACAACCATAATCCCCATATCTGTAAAAGATTGAAGCTTGTCAAGCTGTTTGGAAAAGTTAATAAACTTTGCATCAACCAATAAAGCCTGCGGCAAATTATGTTCATTAATGGTTACATCTTCCAATGTCGTATACATACATAAATTTCTCTTTGTATATCTACACCACTCATAAACCGTAATTCCACAGTCGCTGTCAATATCACCGACAAAAGAGACATACCTTGTGTCGCCATTAGTCACTTTTCTTTCATCTGTTGCAGGCAAATACGTACCACTTCTTGTAAATGTCGTTTTTGTATCCGCAGCATATGTATTGATATCATAGTCATTATATTTTCTTCTTATAATTCCTGAAAATTGAAACATAAACAAAATAAGCAACATTACAATACTTACTGTAAAGTATACTCTTTTTGTAATATTTCCCTTATCCATAGAAATCCTCCATTCCCGCAAGATTATTGATTATATCCATAATCTATAATCAAATTATTCAAATTAGATGTATTTTGTATTAATTTGTAACAAATAAATTCATTATCTTCATAATAAACAGAAAAATCATTTGGATATAACCGCATATATTCATTTGCCCAGTAATACATTTTAGACATGATCATCAGTCTTAATCCAGCCGTATAAATGCTAATTCCAGAAGCAGCATCTGGAAGATACTCGCTTGCACTTTCTCTTGATACCATACTTCCACTTTTATCATGTTCTTTCATATAATCAACGGGCTTCTTTTCCACAAAGAAATAGACATATTTTGTTGGAATATCATATCGATTCACTCTTTTCTGTTTCTTTAAAAATTCATAAATTTCCACATGCCATCCTCTGTCATCTATCATACGAAATTCATCATTTGCCGATACAATTGTCCATGTTTTATCTTCATGTTCTTTTGTAATATTATATAAGCATTGAATCGCACCATTTCTCTCCAGTGTCATTCCTTCTGAAATTCTTGCAGGAGGTCTGATACCAAACAGAATAATCAATACGACACATACAATAACGCCTCGTTCCAGAGAAAAAATATTATGTACGCGTGAATCTTTTATAATATCATGTATAATCCCTGTCACAATATCTAAAAACATTCCCACAAACGCTGTCATACAATACATCATGTAAATTCTACAACGACTTTGGTCCATCAATGCAGGCAAATTAAAAACTTTGGATATAAACATGACATGTATCAATAAATTTCCTATCACTACCATGATATAACTTGAGCCATATATATATTGTTTTACCAGTTTTAAACCTATACCAAACAATATCATAAACAAACTGCCTGCAAGCATCAGTATCACATACATCAACGCATATTTGTTAACAACATAAGAATCAACACCACTGACTAAAGCTTGAAACGCATTAACACATAAATCAATTAATTTTTCTCCAAAACTTTTTGATGGTTTTGTATTTTCTATATCATTATTTATATTTGTTGTACCTATATTGTTTTCTTGCTCTGTATTTTGTCCATTATTTGTATTTTGTTGTGTATTATTTGATGACGGATTATTTGTATTATTGTTTACATTACTGCCCTGCCCTGTTGTATCACTTTTACTGGAATTAATAATATTTAATCCCCATCCTATAGAACCCTGCATTTTATTTCCCTGCATAATGGAAACTGCCATAGGAAGAACCGCAATAAGCACACCAATAATAAATGCTGTCATCAGTTTTAACATATATCTAGGTCGGATAAATCGGTCAAAAAAAGCAACAACAATTGCTACACAAAACAATCCTGCAATAAATGTTCCATAAAAATGTATAGCAATTGTCAATGAAAAACTTAACGCTGCAAAAAAAAGGCTTTCCCTGCCATACATATCATAGACATTTCTATATCGAAATTGATATCGTATTTTATTCCAAATCTTTTTTGTATTGTAATCTACTTTATCCCATTTTAAACTTTTTGTATTTTCTTTTTCATAGAAAAAGAATTGAATCAAAAAATAGATGGTTGGCATAATAAATATCATGCCATATTCCTGCGGCAAATCGGCAATATATCTTGAATAGCAACCAGAATTTAAATAATCAACAACAATATATATAATCACTGCCGCATAAGAAGAATATCTTGATTTTGTCAAACCCTTAATCACAGCAAACAACGCCAAATGTATATACAGTACACTTGTCAATGTAAACAATCTCAACAAAATGTAAGTATCTATGCCAAAAACTTCATGTAAATAGTAAATAATACAATGAAATCCATGCGGATATACACCTGCTATAAATACTTTATTCTGAGACATTCCATTAATCCAATAATTATGTACTGGCAAATCCGAAGCACCATAAAAATAATTAACGAGACTGTCTGTTCCATAAAAATAACTAATAATCAATACTAAAAGTGTGCCAAATATCAACTCTACATTATATGTTTTAATAAATTTCCAGATTTTTTGAGCACATGCAATAATTATTCTTTTTAAGGCAGACCATATAATTGTCTTTAAACTTTTTGCTCCAAGTGTTCCTCTCACATGTTTATCAAGAACATTAAATACATTTACGATTCCTGTGCCTATTTTTTTTCGATTGATAATAATATAAAAAATAATCTCCACACCAAAAGAAGCCAATATCAATGTTGCTTTATTGGATATCTTCATTAATTGCAATAAAAATACAATATTAATAATATATGTATTGCCAACAGTCAAATAAATCATAAAACGGTGGGCAAATCTTCTGTTTGCAAACCTTTTTCCCAAAATCAAACTGGGTATTATCACTACAATAAATGTATATAAAAATAATATTAAGATTGATTGAAACGCATTGATTACTCCCATCCGATAAACCTGCCTATTTTTAACTAAATGTTCTAAAAAGCTCTAAAGTATCGCTATCAATAGTAATATCAACCTTCTTTAACTCCTCCAACGTACTTAAGAACATTTCTCCGTCCCCTATGCCATAATAATATCGAAAATAACATTTATATGTTATCAGTTCTTCTTTATATCTGCTACGCACTCGACCACACCATTTAAATGCTTTGTCGTATTCTGAAATATCAAGCAATAATTCAACAACCCACTCATAATATTCAGGCTGTAAAAATTCTTGATATTTTTCTTCCATAATATCTAAAGTATCATCTACAATTCCTACCAACTGTTTATATTCTGTTGGCGGAAATACATCTTGTTTGACTGTGCTGTAAATGGTCTCTATCAACTCACATGCATCTTTTCCAGCTTCCCCATATTCCCTTACAATTTTGTGAAGCTTGTGAACTTTATTGCGAAAGATACCCAACTCATCACCAAGCGCAGAAGCCGCATAGTGCGATGTCTCCGAGTCTTCACTGTTTAGTGCATAAGATAGCGAACCCAGCGTTTTTTTTGTATCTCTTTTTAAAATATTCATCATAAGCTGTCTTTGATTACGGTAATCTGATACAGCGACAGCCTCACGTATTGATACAAAGTTGCTCTCCTCATCCGCATTGCTTTTTTCTAACTGCTCAATTCGGTCTTTGCTAAAAACAACATCCGACAAATCCACTTCCTTATGAAAAAACAATTTCTTCATAAGAATACCACAGCCAAAAAACGCCGCTACTACAATTGGACAGCTCACTAATATTAATAGTACATCAATAATATAAAAAATCATTATTACCCTTTCTATATATTATATTCTGGTAATCATTTCATAACGCAGTCCTAAATCTTTAATTCGTTTTGCCACATACGTTGCATCTGTAGAATTGGTATTTGCAAGCAAAATATATAAATGACTATCATTAAGGCTTCCTAAATAGTCTGTTGTTCTAAGAAGCTTTGCCATTTTTTCTCCCGCTTCATTTAAAGACATTGTACCATCCACGCTGACTTTAATAATGGAACAGTCCGCCAAATGCTTTTGTCTTGCAGCTACAAACGCATTGACAAGCGTTCTAAACGCATTTGGTTCAAGTACTCTTGTACCTTCAATATACCGCTCGCTCTCAAGCATATTAATATATCTGTCCGCCTTAATAACAGCATTTTGAATAATATAACTGATAACTTTCAATCGGTTGGATTGTGACAAATTCATTCTCTCAAGAGGCATATCCCACAACATAATAATAGAGTTTAATTCACTGTTTTCTGAAATGGCAACTGCCATCAACGGATAATCCCTCAACAGTTTTCGGTTCATAAATACTCTGCCTTGTTTGAGTTCTTCATACATCTCATCATATTTTGTATATTCTATTGAGTTTCCCAGCTTTCGTGCATTATCTGAAGTCATAGACATCAATCGTGCAAATGACCTGTTTGATACGTTATAAATAGCCACATCTTTACATCCCATAAGCTGAGATACCACTTCCGCCGCATGAAAGTAAACTTCCTCTGGAGCATCACTATCTAATGTTGATGTAATTTCAAAAATCTTTCCTAAACTTTCACTTTGATTAATAACTTGCGTTTCGAGTTCATCTTTTATCTTGACATTAATCGTATTGATATCTTCCACATCTTTCAATCGACTGCCCAAATAAGCCGATTCATCCGTTTTATCATCTTTAATCAATTTTATCTTGTCTCGCAGATAGCCTACACTCATACCCACAATAATCAATTGGGCAATCCATACATATGTATTGTAATCAAGCATAATATCAAAACCAGTACGACCATATGCCTGCCGAAACATATATCCCGCCACCGATAATATTGCTGAAAATGCCGCCTGTTGCTGACCGTAAACTAACGCGGCTAAAATAACAAACAAAAGATAAGGGTCTAACTTTGCAAAATATGCACTGCCTGTCACACGGTTATTAATCATAAAAAATGGTATAAATAACAGCATATTTTCAATAAATGGCAAAATTGCTAAAATAAGTGGTTTAAACTTCTGCCATATTCTTTTAACAAAACTATCTGGCTTTACTTCCTCTGCAATAAATCGTTCGGGCTTTTCTTTAAACAGCTTAATCGTCTCGTCAACGCAAGCTTTGGGGTTCTTAAAAATACTTACTTTCAACTGGGTCGAGAGGTCTACCGCTTCAATTGCAAAATCATCCTGTGTGACTCTTGGATTTTCAATCGTCTTGCACGATTTGTTTAACGCCTCACATACCATCTTGACAACGGCTGACGTTGATATGATTTTATCCGACTGCAATACAAACAATCCTTCTTCCAAATGCGATGCACAAGACACATTGTAAAGCGCCATCACCATATCAGCTATATACAAAGGAGAATATCCCATCTGGCGAATTGTTATGGTATTTTTTTTGTAACCTTCCACCAGCATTTTTGCACAATCTCCCATAACTTCCGAAGGATTGGCAGGCAATAGACATAGATTGTTGACGCGAAGTGATATAACATCACTCATCGTACTATTTCTAAAATTGCCGCATATATTTTCACCTTTTTTAATAGCATACGCTTTAAATAACTGTGAATTTTTTATATAATTATCATCATCATCTTTTTTCTCATGCGCAAGCTCACGAAACTTTTGCTCTGTAATATCTTCAATATCATCGGAAGACAGATAAATAAACCGACCATGCCCCAAAACATAAAACGCATTTAAAAAATTGTACAATCCATTGCCGAACTCTATCGTCTCACTATATCCATTTTCCCAATGAAAACTGGTATCAAAAGCCCCTGTAAAAATCGTAATATCAGGATTTACACTCTCAAACACTTCCTTTATGTAAGCATTATCATATGCAAATCCATACGATTCATAAACTCTGCTAAAGCCGCCCTTTTTTTCACTCTTTTCTCTGGAAAGCGTATATACTCTAGCTCCTTCTTTACTAAACTTTTGAATAATCTCCATACTAACCGTTCCGGTTCCACCTATAATTAATACTCTCATTATTCCCTCAATCCGCTATTAACCAGCATATTTATAAATGATTCTGTATCGCTTAAAGCTTCCTCATATGATATGCCATACTCTCTTACCATATCATTTGCAACATCTTCTTTGGAATATCCGTCTTTTAAAAGCTCATACATTTTTGCACCTGTCTCATTTAGCATAATAGGATTTTGATATTCTAAAATATCATCGCCTGTTTTTACAATCCAATATGAGCCGCCCGCTTTTCTTATATAAATGTTTTTATTATTCAGTTTCATCACAATTTCCTTATGCCAACAAAAGCTCTCGGCCTATCGGCAAAGAGCTTATTTTTTAACAATATTATATTACAAATACCTGTTATTGTAAAGAATTCATTATTTCCATTGTGCATTATATAAATCGGCATAAAACCCTTGTTTTGCTAACAATTCTTCATGGTTGCCCTGTTCAATAATGTCACCGTCTTTCATAACAAGTATTAAATCGGCATCTTTAATTGTAGATAATCGATGGGCAATGATAAAACTAGTTCTTCCCTTCATCAAATTATCCATCGCTTTTTGTATCTGATGCTCTGTACGCGTATCAACAGAAGAAGTTGCTTCGTCAAGAATAAGTACTGGATTATTGGCAAGAATTGCCCTTGCTATCGTCAACAACTGCTTTTGACCTTGACTTACATTGCTAGCGTCTTCATTAAGCTCCATCTGATACCCATTCGGAAGTGTCTCAATAAAATGATTGGCATAAGCAGCCTTTGCCGCCTTAATAACCTCCTCATCGGTCGCATCCAGCCTGCCATATCGTATATTTTCCATAATGGTATCTTTATACAACCATGTATCTTGAAGAACCATTCCAAATGCATCGCGCAATTCACGTCTATTAAAATCTTTAATATTGTGTCCGTCTAACAAAATAGCTCCATCATTTACATCATAAAATCGCATAAGCAATTTTACCATTGTTGTCTTTCCTGCTCCTGTTGGTCCTACAATAGCAATTTTTTGTCCAGGTTTTACCTTTGCGGAAAAATCACGAATAATAATTTGGTCTTTTTTATAGCCAAACTGAACATTTTTAAATTCTACAGCGCCGCTAATATTATCAACTTTTACAGGATTTGCAACAATCTGTTCTTCTTCCTCCTCTGAGAGAAATTCAAAAACACGCTCTGAAGCTGCCGCCATAGACTGCACTTGACTGATTACTTGAGCAATCTGTGTAATTGGCTGTGTGAAATTCTTAACATATTGAATAAATGCTTGAATATCACCAATTGTAATGGTTCCATTAATTGCCATAAATCCACCTGCTAATGCAACGCTTGCGTAGCCTAAATTTCCGACAAACATCATAACAGGATGCATCATACCAGAAAAAAACTGTGATTTCCAAGCCGATTTGTATAAAATATCATTCGTCTCATTAAACTGCTTAATCATATCTTCTTCTTTATTAAAAGACTTCACCACTAAATGACCGCCATACGTTTCTTCAATTTGTCCATTAATACGACCAAGATATTCTTGTTGTGTCTTAAAAAACTTTTGGGATTTTTTAACAACAAGCGATACCAGAAATGCAGAAATCGGCAAGATAACCAAAGCGATTAATGTCATCCAAAAGGATATACTTAACATCATTACCAAAACGCCTATCATGGTAGCAAATGATGTAATAATTGTTGTAATACTTTGATTTAATCCTTGTCCTAACGTGTCAACATCGTTTGTTATTCTTGAGAGAACCTCTCCATATGTTCTGCTCTCAAAATATTTCATTGGCATACGATTAATTTTCTCAGATATTTCCTTACGTAGCTTATAACACACTTTCTGTGTAATTTCGGTCATAATCCAACCCTGTAAAAAGCTAAACAATACGCTGATAAGATATAAACCTAAAACAAAAAGCAATATCTGGGCGATTTTATCAAAATCCATCCCTCCAGTTCCAGATATTTTTGCCATCAATCCGTTAGAAAGCTCTGTTGTCGCCCTTCCCAATGTCTTTGGTCCTATAACATTAAAAATTGTCGCTACTGTTGCAAATATAATAACTGCAAATATCGCAATCTTATAACTTCCTATATATTTAATTAACTTTCCGATAGAACCTTTAAAATCTTTAGCCTTTTCAGGCATTCTTCCTGGTCCACCGCCATGTCTTCTCGAAGGAGTTTTTATTTCTCTACTGCTCATTATCCTTACCTCCCTCTATATCTAATTCTTTTTCGGACATCTGTGACCTTGCAATTTGCTGATATACCTCACAATTTTGCATCAATTCACGATGTGTTCCTTTGCCCACAATTTTACCATCATCCATAACAAGAATTTGGTCTGCATAAATAATAGTACTAACTCTTTGTGCCACAATAATCATTGTACTTTCTTTCATTTTCTCTGAAAGTGCCTTGCGCAGTGCGGCATCGGTTTTTAAATCCAATGCTGAAAAGCTGTCGTCAAATATGTAGACTCTTGGATTCTTTGCAATTGCTCTGGCAATAGCCAACCGCTGTTTTTGTCCTCCTGAAACATTTGTACCACCCTGTGCAATATGAGCATCATATTGTTCTTCCTTGCTTTCGATAAAATCAGTTGCCTGTGCTATACTTGCCGCTTCCTGTATATCTTTATCAGAAGCATCATCTTTTCCAAATCTTAAATTGCTGGCAATCGTACCTGAAAAAAGAATACCCTTTTGAGGAACATATCCTATCTCGCTTCTTAAATCTTTCATTGAGACATCTCTCACATCACAGCCGTCAATCGTAATAGAACCTTTTGTCACATCATAAAGACGAGGGATTAAATTAACTAATGTTGTTTTACCACAACCTGTACTGCCTATAATAGCCGTTGTTTTTCCAGGTTCTGCCACAAAACTGACATCTTCAATTGCATCGGTTTTTGCACCTGGATAACAAAAATGAACATGGTCAAATACAACAACGCCTTTTTTGTCTTTGATAGACTTTGGATTTATTTTATCTTTGATAGATGACTGCTGATTTAAAACTTCATCAATTCGGTTGGCAGATACGATGGCTCTTGGCAAAAATATAGACATCATTGTCAACATTAAAAATGACATAACAATCTGCATTGTATATGTTATAAACGCTGTCATTGAACCAACCTGCATAACACCCTCATCAATTCGATGTGCCGCAACCCATATAATCAATACATTAATGCCATACATAATTAATGTCATAGCAGGCATCATAAAAGTCATTACTCGGTTCGTAAAAAGCATCGTTTTTGTAAGATTTTTATTTGCGTTATCAAAACGTTCCTCTTCCTTTTTCTCACGTCCAAATGCACGGATAACTGATAAACCTGTCAATATTTCTCTGGATACAAGATTTACCGCATCAACAAGTTTTTGCATCTGCTTAAATTTTGGCATTGCTATCATCATCAGCAAAAGAACTAAACATACAATAGAACCGACAGCTACTGCAATAACCCACTCCATTCCAGAATTGGTATTCATCACCTTAATAATTCCACCAATTCCAAGTATAGGCGCATAGGCAACCATTCTTAACGAAAGAACAGTTACCATCTGTATTTGCTGAATATCATTTGTCGTTCTTGTTATAAGAGAAGCTGTTGAAAACTTATCCATCTCAGCATTGGAAAATGACATAACATTTTTATATACACTGATACGCATATCGCGCCCTATACCAGCAGCAACTTTTGAGGCAGCTAATCCCACAAGAATTGTTGTAACAGCAATTAATAACGCCATAACAACCATCTTGCCGCCAGCTATCAGCAAATATCTTGTCTGAATAGAATGAATGTCAAGTCCTGCTAATGTATTCTGCTTTACAGCATAGGAGACCCCCATAGCATGTACAAAAGAATCTCCCATTGTATCAATCGTCTTTTGTGTATTTTCTCTTACTTGCTCTACAACCTCATCAGGCATAGCGCCCATCATGGAAAATTGCTGCATCTGTGCTGTATCTGCTTCTTCCATTTGACTGACAATCAATAAAGGCAACACAAGCAAAGAATCATATTCATCTAATTTCTTTTGACTTTTTTCCTTACATCGGTAAATATCATTATCCTGTTGATATAAGGAAGTCCATTGTTCTTTTTCTTCTGTGGTCATAAACAATTGTGCCTTTTCATATTCTGAAGCTGTAATTGCTTCTGGAATAACATGCTCTACCCCGCTATTTTGGATACCTGTATCAATAATATCCGATGTATACTGCGGAAGTGCAAGGTCACATACAGCCTGTAATATCAACAATAGCACAATAATAACTATTGTTTTCCAATACGGCTTCAGATTTTTAATTATCCTACCCATTCTATCACTCCATTTCTACTATAAATTACTACCGCTTTGCAACTATACTAAACAATCCTTTGTACCTTTTTCAAGTTTATTTTACAAAAATATAAATCTTTACAAATCGTATATTTATATCGTTTGTTTTACTTGAAAACGCTTTTTGTAGGCGATAATAAATAAAACAATAGACAGCGCCGCTGCTATATAATCTGTCAATGGCTGTGTCATAGCTAGATTTTGTGGTGTATTGCTTATTAAACTAATCGTTATCAAAATTGGAAAATAAATAATTCCCTGACGGCTTACAGATAAAATTAATGATGGTATAGCAGCTCCCATTGATTGAATAGCATTCATAAAGATAAATAAAATACCAAGTATTGGACCAGACAATATATAAATTCTTGAAAATGAAAATCCATATTGAAAGGCTTGTTCATCTTCCAAAAATGCGGTTACTAAAGGCGCTGCCCCAAAATAGCAAATCACGGTCATAATTGCACTTAATATTAATCCAAATACAATTGAAAATTTTAACACTGCAAGATATCTCTTTTTATTTCCTGCTCCAAAGCAATACCCTAACAAGGGCTGAATACCTGTACCGACACCAATAAGCAGCATAACTGCAATCATATTGACCTTCATAGCAACGCCAAGACCTGCCACTGCCATATCTCCATGCTGCATCATAAATTTATTGATTACAATATTAGAAGTACTCATCAAGATACTGTTTAATGATGCGGGAATACCAATGGAAAATACGCCTATTAATATCTTCTTTTTTGCAGAATAATCTTTTAAACGAATCGATAACATAGATTTTTTAGAGACAAGATGCATAATGTAAAATACTGCTGAAAAAACATTGCCAAGAACGGTAGCTATTGCAGCGCCTGCAACATTCCAGCCAAACGCTAAAATCATAATCGGGTCTAGCACAATATTAATGAGATTGCCAATAATCATACCCATCATTGCTTTTGTAGCTTGACCTTCTGCTCGAATAATATTACTAAAGGCATTGCTTATAATAAGAAATGGAATACCCAAAGCAACAATTGCCAAATATTGTGTTGCATATTCAACGGTATCATCACTAGCTCCAATCGCTCTGCATATAGGAGTGTTAAATATCCATATAATAATCATTGAAATAACACCAACTACTAAGCTTGTCCAAAAACTAAAAGAAGAAGTGTGCTTTGCTTCCTCTTTTTTACCTTCGCCTAACATTCTGCTAATTAAACTAGTCGAGCCAATACCAAATAACATGCCGACTGCCATAAACAATAAGAATGCTGGTGTTGCCACAGAAACTGCCGCAACCATATAAGCATTTTTTGTTTGACCTATAAAAAATGTGTCCGCCAAATTATATACTAATACCATTATCATACTTACAATAGAAGGAATGACATTAGTAAGTACCGCCTTAGGAACTGGCGCATCCCTAAATATTTGTTGTGTTTTGTCTTGCATATCAATCCAACTCCATTCTAAATTTTAGTTTCTTCTTTTAGAGAGACTGTTTACTATCATATCACAATTTTCTAAAAATGTTTAGTAATATTATGGGAAATCTATAAATTTTTTATAAACAGTACATTTCGCAAGTAATTTTTTAAACAAAAATTTTATATTAAAAATTAAAAAAACTGTTGCAAATAAAAATTTTATATTAAATATATCATTCTAAAAAAATAACCATATTTAATATTAAAATTTATTTTACAACAGTCTATATTTCCAAAAGAGACAAGTTCAATTCTTCTCTGACAAGATTTAATTTAACAGGACAAATCCTAAAAGCAAATATACTAATTCCTTGAAAATTTCCACACTAAACCTCCCTATTTAAAACTGCAAGTACCAACCACCTATTTTTAGGCTGATTTCCATTAGCACATGTAGAAAGTGTAATAATACAATCATCTTCCTTTATCTTCACAGACTCGTCCCAAATCATTTGTGTTCCCATATCCTTTGCATCCAACAAAAAATCCTGCATCTGCTCATTATTTTCAAATTTATATTGATACATAATATGAACATCTGTAAATTGAAATGCTGCAAATATTTGATATGTTAAATTTTTTCCTTCCATATAAATATGAATCTTTTGATGTTCATTAAAAAATTGTTCATCTTCATATTTATGAAGTTGTGAAAACATTGTATTGTCAATAAGATTATGTCCATAGATAATAGTATTTCTGTCTTCAAATGTATTGGTATTATAATGCTGAACAAACAATGTACCATGATAGTCGTATTCACCTTCTATGGTACGATTAAGATAATATTCATTCTCATCATAAATAATGGGATAATCAATATTTGTACCTGGTATATTAATATAAGCAAAAACTTCACTGTTAATCTCTTTCAATTCTGAAAGATCCATTGTTGTTGTGGGTTCTTCCGTTGATGTTGGCACTGTTGTTGTGTTGTTTGTTATTTTTACTGTATTTGATACAGGCTCAACAACCTTTTTATCACTATATATTAAAAATACTAAAAGCACAGACAATATAACAATAATTCCCATAACCGCGAGAATACTATATTGCTTTTTTCGTTCGTTAAAATGCTTCCATTTTTCACTCATTCTTTCTTTTACTCCGAAGTATTTTATTTTTAAAATAAGCAAATCAAATCTTTAGTCAAGCGAATATTCACAATTCACTTTACTGCTTGCTTGATAAGATTAAACTGCTTATTCCATTTTATTTTTTACATCTTCATATATCTTTTTATATCTTCTATCAATATAATCAATCAACAATTGAACACACTCATCTAAACTGAGTCTACTGCTATTTATCGTTAAATCATAATTTCTGGAATCACCCCACTTATAATCACAATGAGTATTGTGATACTCTTTTCGTCTCCAATCTTTTTTTCTTATCATATAAATGGCTTCACTTCTAGTAAGATGATGTGCTTCCATAACTTGACGTATTTTGTTTTCTTTATCCCCTCGAATAAATATAGAAATAAGCCCTTTATATTCTTTTAATATACATTCCGAACATCTGCCAACAACAACGAATGATTCACCACTTTCCGCTTTTTCTTTTAAAAAATCAAACTGAAGCTGAGCAACATGGTCAGATATATGTGTACTCATTCCTCGTATTGTACGATGAAATATTCTGGAAATACGTTCCTCGTCATATTCATGCAGAGGTGCCACATCTACATTACGGCTATTTGCAACTTCATTCAGTATATTACGGTCATACAAAGTTAAGTTATAATGCCTTGCTATCTGCTCTGCTATCTCATGTCCCAAACTTCCAAACTCTCGGCTAATTGATATAATAAACTGTTCCATAAACCCTCCATTCCGAAGTGCAGCGTAAGGCTAGCTCTCCATTCTTTTATAAGTATCGAATATACACTAAAATCGTTGTCAAAACTAACACAATCATAGTTGCCGGAACCATCACTTTACAATATCGTCCCCATTTTATAATATGCCCATTTTTTGCGGCTGTTGCAATACCCACAACATTAGCGGATGCCCCAATCGGTGTTGCACTTCCGCCAATATCTGTGCCCATTGCCAACGCCCATGCCAACACAGATAAAGAAATACCTTGTGTGGCGGCAAGATTATTGATTACGGGAATCATTGTAGCTGCAAATGGTATATTATCAATAAAAGCGCTGGCAATTGCTGATATCCAAATAATAATAGCTAACATAACATAAAAATTGCCGCCGCTTATCTTTCCTATCATATTGGACATTAATGTAAGAATGCCTGTCCGTTCCAGTCCTCCGACAACAACAAATAAGCCGACAAAAAATAATAATGTCTTATAGTCTACCTTTTTTAACAGCATAAGCGCTGATTTGCCAGCAGCAATTAATGTAAGTATTGCTATAAATGTGCCAATAAACGCCACTGAAAGACCTGTCATTGCATGAGTCACTAGCAATACAATTGCTAATAAAAATATACAAGTACTTATAGCAAATCCACTCTTACTCTTAATTGCAGATTCTGGTGAAGGAAGATCTGACAAGTCAATCTGTTGTTCTTTATTTTTTGATAATTCTTTTCTAAATACAAGATAAAAATATAACACTACAAAAATAAGACAAATTCCTGCAATTAAACCTGTATTGGTCACAAAATCTGTAAAGGAATAACCTAGTGATGTTCCAATAATAATATTGGGAGGGTCTCCGCACATCGTTGCAGAACCGCCAAGATTTGCACAAAACACTTCCGCTAAAATCATTGGAATTGGATTAAATTTTAATAATTGTGATAATTCAATAGTAACCGCCGCCAAAAAAAGAATAACGGTAATACTATCAATAAACATGGCAAGAAAAGAAGATAAAATCATAAATGTTATAAAAATAGGCACTACTTTGTATTTGACAAGCCGAGCAATTCTCATGCACAACCATCTAAAAAAGCCAACATGCGCCATACCTTCTACCATAATCATCATACCTGCAATAAATATAATGGTAGACCAATTGATACCGCTTGTAATTTCTGAAGACTCCCCTGCAGAATACCAAAATTGCAATTCAAATATACTTGTTACATTCAGTGTATCTATAATTGCTTGAAAACTATGAAGTCCTATACCAAAAACAGAAATTAATGTAATAGCTGCACATATTAAAGTGATTATGTAACGCTCCCATTTATCAATAATAACCAAAATAAACATTACTAAAAATATCGTTATTGCCAAAATCTGCGCTAACATTATTTTTTCCTCCTTATTATATCATAGTTTTATACCACAGCTTTGTTGTGATTATTATATCATAATTTAACACATAGTAGGAAATCCGAAGTTTGCGTAGCAAACTTTTATAGCTCGGCTTTAACCGAGATTATTATAACATAAATCACATAAAAAGTGCCGCATGAATGAAAATATCCACTACGGCAGCTTATATGTCTTATGGAATTATCACTTGTCAAAATCCATGTATCAATATTTATTTAATTAAAACATTATTATTACTATTTTTATCTAAGAATCAACAAAACCAATATACCAAGCAAAATCCTATACCAGCCAAAAACTTGAAAATCATGTTTCTTAATATATTCCATAAGAAACTTTATTACAAAAATGGATACGATAAACGCTACCAATGTTCCTATTATTAAAATGCCTATCTCCGCACTTGTAATAGTAACCCCTGCGGCTACATATTTTACAGCTTTCAAAAGACTTGCTCCAAACATAACAGGCACTGCCAAAAAGAATGTAAATTCTGCGGCTGTTGCTCTGGATACGCCAATTAATAATGCGCCGATAATCGTTGCGCCTGAACGTGACGTTCCCGGAAAAACTGCGGCAAGGACTTGAAATAATCCAATTATAATAACAGCTTTATACGTCAAATCTTTAATGCTGCACATAATTGGTTTGGAATCTTTTTTATATCGTTCCACAAGAATAAATAAAATACCTACAACAATCAATGCGATTGCCACTGGAGCAGGGTGATAAAACAACTCGTCAATTTTATCATCAAATAACAGCCCCACAATTGCTGCGGGTATACAGGCAATTATAATTTTTATCCACATTTCAAGTGCGCCTTCTTTAAAAGATAGGCTTTTTTGAGAAGAACTTTTAATTTTTTTCATACAAAACGGCCACAATTTGTTCCAAAATAAGAGAACCACAGCCATAATTGCACCAAGTTGGATAACCACTTCAAACATCTTATAAAATTCATCGGACACATCAAGATGAACAAATTGATCTACCAATATCATATGCCCTGTACTGCTTATAGGCAGCCATTCTGTGATGCCCTCAACAATACCAAATAAAATTGCCTTTAGTACCTCAATAAACATATTCATTCCTCATTTCTTTGCTTATCGCCAATTTAGAATAATATATTCAGTTTTTGCATAGGTATTCCTGTGAATCCATGACTTTTAGCATCTTTGTATCTCTTATTTTATATTTTCCACTCTTTGTCAACTGCTTTGCTTTCACAGTATCACACTGCATAATATGAAATATACCACGCACACGTTCCTTCAGTCCTTCATCATAAATCGGCGCTGCAATTTCAACACGGCGTTCCATATTTCGTGTCATAAAATCAGCAGAAGCTATAAATATATGGTCTCTTTGTGCTGTTCCAAATATATATATTCTTGAATGTTCCAAAAATCTTCCAACAATACTAATGACAGATATATTCTCTGTATATCCCTTAATATCTGGCACCAGACAACAAATTCCCCGCACAATAAGCTGAATCTGTACGCCCTCCTTAGAACACTCAATTAATTTATCAATTATTTCCTTATCTGTCAATGAATTTATCTTAATTCCTATAAATCCTGTCATTCCCTGATGAACGGCCTCAATTTCCTGATTCATATATTCCAAAATTTTATCTTTCATACTTCTAGGAGCAACCAGTAAATGTTTGGTATCATGGATAAATTCTCCCATACATAACTTAGAAAATGTTGTCGCCGCCTCTATCCCTATATTTCTGTCGGCAGTCATTAACGATAAATCCGTATAAAGCTTTGCTGTTTTTTCATTATAATTGCCTGTACCTATCTGCGTAATATACCGCACTTTATTCTTTCCCTGATAGGTAATAACACACATCTTAGAATGAACCTTTGTATGGTCCAAGCCATAAATAACCCGACAGCCAGCCTCCTCCAACACTCTTGACCACCCAATATTGTTTTCCTCATCAAATCTTGCTCGAAGTTCCACCAAAACAACAACTTCTTTTCCATTTTCAGCGGCATTAATCAATGTCTCTACTATTTGAGAATTTTTTGCCACTCTGTATAAAGTCATTTTAATGGATATAACATTTTCATCTTCTCCAGCCTCTGACAAAAGTTTAATAAATGGACTCATACTTTCATATGGATAGCATAAAAGCCTGTCTGCCTTCTCAATCTGGCTCATAACAGAAGTCCCATGCACAAAATCACGTGCAATTCTTGGAATATGTCTATTATAAAACAATTCCTTATTCCCTCTCAATTTATCTCTTATTTCAAATATAAATGAAAACTCCAAAGGTGACTGTGAATAAAAAATCTGTCTTTTTTTCAGCATCAATTTTTCTTGCAGTAAATAAATAATCCATTCATCACTTGCTTTATAGCACTCTAATTTTACCGGCTGAAGCATTTTTCTTTTTTTAATAAGTTTCTCCATGCTTTTTCGATAATCGGCATCTTCATTATCTAACGCTTCATCCACGTCAATATCCGCATTTCTTATAATTCTTATCAGTGAACTGCTTTTGATTTGATAATTATTAAATATCTTTGACATAAAATGCAATATCAAATCCTCCACAAGTACATATCGGTTAGGGTCTGACAATACAGGAATCAATCTTTTTAATATACCATTACTGCATGGCACAAATGCGATTTTTTCACGTTTTCCCGAATAAATCGCAGCAACTGCATATATTTCTTCATTATTTAAAAAAGGAAAGGTCTGTTTTTTACCAACAACTTGAGGTGATAACACAGGTAATATGGAATCTTGAAAATATTTTTGTAAATATATCATATCCTCATACTTTATTTTATTAATATCTGCAATTTCTATATGATATTCTTTTAATTCTTCTATTATCTTATCATATGTTTTATCTTTTTTTTCAGTAAGCCGTCTTGTTTCCTTAAATATATGATGCAACTGCTGTTTCACCGTCATATTAGTTTTATTATCTTTTTTATCTTTTTTATTTTTAGAGTATATTAATTGGTCATAAAAAGAGCCTACCCTTATCATATAAAATTCATCCAAATTTTTTTGAAAAATAGAAGCAAAGGACATTCTCTCACATAATGGAACATCTACATTTCGGGCTTCATCTAATATTCTTTCATTAAATTTAAGCCATGAAAGCTCTCTATTTTCATAATAGGGATGTTTTTGTCTATATTTTGGAATTTTATTGTATTTACTCGGATTGTTTCCCATATATTGTCACTTCCTTAAGAAATATATTTTATAGATATATTTCCCAAATGTAACAACATCTATTCATTTCCTACAATATCTTCTCCATTCCAATTTTTTGAGGCACCAAACCGCATTTTTCATAAAATTGCAGTGCATTTTTGTTACAACTCCAAACATTTAATGTAACATTATAGCATCCTGAATTTCTTGCATAATCAACAACATATTCATACAAGGATTTTCCTATATGCGTTCCTCTGCTCTTTTCATCAACGCATAAATCATCAATATATAATGATTTAATATCCGTAAGAATATTATCATTTATATGTTGTATATACTGACAAAAAGCATAGCCTAAAACGGTCTCATCTTTATCTACGGCAACAAATATTGGTTTCATATCATCCTCAATGATTGCTTTCAGCTCTTTATCAGTATACTTTTTTGTATTTCCCTTAAATAAATCGGGTCTTTGATTATGATGTACTGTCAATACTTGTAGCAGCAACTGATTTATACCTGTCATATCACTTTCTTTTGCTCGTCTAATTTTCATATTTTTTCCTCATTTCTGCACTGCTTTTTTGCGCAAAAAATAAAATTTTTCCAATTTTGTTTTTACAACTTTGTGTCAAACAGTACGCAAACACAAACCTCACTGTAACGCCTCTATCAACCCTTTAATACCTTCTGTATCATATATTTTTTTATAATATTCAACCTCATTTCCAATCAATGAATCAATGACTTTCATACCAAGCAATTCCACAGGCGCCTTATCATCTGTCATTACATAATTTCCACTATGATATTGCTCTAAATGACTATCCACTCTACTCATCAATATTTGAAGTTCTTTATTTTTTTCAAGATTCATATTGTTATGAAATATATTCATTAAATCTTTATTGCCTACAAATAATTCCCTATTTGTAGAACCCGATACATCAACCGTATATACATCACTAAATACCTGAGCTATTGTATCGGATAAATACTGGCTAATATTTCCTTCCTGCGTTGAGCGCATATTCATATTGACAACCATCACACCATCATCATTTAAATGTTGTTTTACCATTGTAAAAAATTCTATGGTCGACATTTGAAAAGGAATCGTAATATCTTGATATGCATCGACCATAATAATATCATATTTCTTGTCAATTGCCTGTAAATAAGCCCTTCCATCATATGTTGTCACGGTTACATTATCTGAAAGTTCAAAATATTCATATGCCAATTTTGTGATTTTTTCGTCAATCTCAACGCCTTCTATTGTAACATTATCAAAATGATGGTTAAGCTGTGTTGAAAATGTCCCTGTCCCATTGCCTAGTATTAACACATCAACATTATCTTTATGATAAATGTCCGCCATATAAGCAGAGGCAAGCGCATAGTCATAATACATACCTGTCAAACTGTTATCCTTTACAAACATTGATTGTACGCCAAACAGCACATTGGTAGAAAGAATAACCTCATTATCATTTTCTTTTACTTGCAAATAATTATATATGGACTCTCCTTCATAAACCAGATTACTCTCCCAAAATGCAAATGCAGTGGAATGTCCAAAAATACAACATATGACAAATAAAACAGCGCCTACTATCAGCTTTTTAACTATTATCTTTGACGATAAAAAATAAATAAAAGATAAACTCAATAAAATGGCTGCAAAAACTAAAAAAGTAATCGATGTACCCCAAGCTGGTATCGTTACAAACGTAGGCAAAAATGTACCTATAATACTTCCAATCGTATTAAATGCACCCAAATTTCCAACTGTCTTGCCATTATCCTCAAGACTGTCTACGGAATACTTTACCAATGAAGGCGTCACTGTTCCAAGTAAAAATAAAGGAAATACAAAGATAACCATACAGGCTGCAAATGCCGCCCAAACCAAAAAATTGCTGTTCACTGTAAAAATCAGCGCCGCCGAAATGCCAATAATAATATATTTCCCCACAACGGGAATCAGTGCAATCCAAATGGCAGCAATGATAATTCTTCCATAAAGCTTGTCTGGATTGGGATTCTTATCGGCTGACCTTCCCCCAAATATATTGCCTAACGCCATTGCTATCATAATAGTGCCAATAATAATTGTCCAAACTATCTGCGAAGAACTAAAATAAGGCGCAAGCAATCTGCTTGCACCAAGCTCTACCGCCATTACAGACATTCCTGAAAAAAACTCCGTTATATACAAAAAAATCTTATTTTTTAAAATAGGTCTTTCCTTCATATTAATCCTCATTTCTGCGATGTCTTTTGCGCATTATTATACTAAAATATTACACTAAACACAAGGAAAACCTACACGCCTAAAGCCATAGTCAAAATTCCAGCCACCATCAAACAAAGCCCTATAAAAGACTTTTTACATAATTTTTCTTGAAATACTATATACGAAAATATTACTGTTACCAAAATACTCAGCTTATCAATAGACACAACAACACTAACCACACCCTTTTGTATAGCATAATAATAACACAGCCAAGATACCCCTGTTGCAAATCCAGATAATACTATGTACATCAATTCTTTCTTGTCAATATTTTTTAAATGTTTATGCTTTCCTTTAGCAAAAACAATCCCCCACGACATTAACAGCACAACTGTTGTGCGAATTGCCGTACCTAGATTAGATTCTACATTAGAAATTCCAATTTTTGCAAGAATCGCTGTAAAAGAGGCAAAGACAGCCGAAAGAACAGCATATATAATCCATTTATTATTTTTATCAATCTTTTTGCTTTGTTTATTTTCTATCATTAAAAAAATACCAACTGCAAGAAGAATGGTTCCTAACAGCTTAATTTTTAAATGATTCGTTTCTCCAAATAAAATAATTGCAAGCAATACTGTTAAAATAGTGCTTGATTTATCAATCGGAACGACTTTATTTACATTCCCCATTGATAATGCTTTAAAATAACATATCCATGACGCTCCTGTCGCAAAACCAGACAATACTAAAAAAACAAAGGATTTCAAATCAATTTCTGCAACAGTGTCTGCTGATTGAACTACAAACACCATACACCATGCTGATGCTAAGACAATAATCGTTCTAAGTGCAGTTGCAATATCAGAATCGGTCTTTTTAATTCCACATTTAGCAAGAATTGATGTAAGCCCTGCAAAAAAAGCAGCTAAAACAGCCATTGAAAACCACATAATTAATCTCTTTTCATCACTAATATAATTATAATTTATAAAACTTTCTTTGTCTTCCTATTCTTTTTCATAACTTTGTTTCAATAATAGCAAATATTTTAAGCTATAACAACTATATGTCTACAATTTTTTATTATCTAAAATTAATTGGATTGTTTTTTATACATTTTAATGCGAATATTTCAGCAAAATGAATTACAAATATCTGCTTGACTTATAAAAATCCCCATAAAATATAAGAGCCAATAAACCCTAATATTTTATGGGGATTAATATAGTTATTAATGTTGCATATCATAATCAGACAAAATATTCTAAAAATTACATTGTTGCTTTATAACTGCAAGAATACTTGTCCTTTGCCTCTTGAATTTTTTGATTTTGTGCTTCAGGTGTTGGATATAAACCTCTTGAATGCATCATATTAAACACTTCATTTTGAATATCATGTTCTTTTTCCAAAAGATTTAACATAACATCTCTCACATTATCATGAACACACTCATTTGAATAGGTATTATAATCATTTGTTGCTGTTTTTACAGATGTCAATGCATCGCCTAATATTTCTTTATCGGTATAAATTTCCATAAAGACCTCCATTCTTACTTAACCTACGAATTTCAAGAACAACTTGCTGTTCTTAATCATAAATTTACAATTTTTAGCCAAGTTCTCTATAAAGCATATTAAAATGAGATTGATGTTGCTCGGCAATATTTTCAAATTTGCTCTTAATTTCTTGGTCTTGCGAATGTTGTGCAAGCATCTGAAACTTCTTTACTAAAAGTTCTTCTCCATGTAACAATTCATTAATTGCAGATAATTCTTTTTCTGAAAGCTGACTCATAATATTCACCACCTTTAAAGATTTTTTCACACTTATGAGTATCTCCAAAAAAAGAAAACTTTATTCACGTTTTCCACTCTGCTTTGCTGCCATCTTTTGTTTTTGTCACAATCAGTTTTGTATCAATTTGTTCTCTTAACTCTTTTACATGTGATATAATTCCAATCAATATATTAGCATTAGAAAGTTCATTCAAAGTTTCTAATGTCTGATTGCGCACTTCTTCACTAAGCGTTCCAAATCCTTCATCTATAAACATTGTTTGAATCTGAATTTTACCTGCCTTATTTTGTATAATATCAGACAATCCAAGCGCCATACAAAGTGATGCCATAAAAGACTCGCCGCCTGAGAGTGTTTTTACATCTCTTATTTGGTCACTAACAATATTATATACATCAAGGTCAAGTCCAACATATTGATTTCCTTGTCCTCCAAGTTCCTTTATATCACGACATTTCAAACAAAACTGATTATTTGTCATTTTTATAAAACGTACATTAGCAGCAGCAATTACCTGTTTAAAATATCTTCTTTGTATATATGTTTGAAAATTTATTTTTTTGCCTGATAATTTACCGTTTGCTGTATCATAAAGATTTTTCAATAAAATATACTTTTTTTTTAATTCTTCTCGTTTTTTATATTGTTGCTTAATGTCTTCATAGGATTGTTGATTTACTTTGCTGTCTGCATATATCCTTTTTCCTTCATCTTGCAGCCTTTTTGTCAAATCTTCTATTTTTTTCTTTTCTTCATTATACTTTGTAATATCAATACGTTGTTTGTTCTTCGTTTTCTCTAAAAAAAGTTCTATCTTCAAATCTGTACGTTGTACATTCTGTTTATATTCTGTAATTTCATCACTTATTTGGTTTATTTCGTCATCAGACATTCTTGCATTTAAAAAGTCGTCTTCTCTCAAAAATTTATTCTTCCCTAGATTATCAAGAAATATTTGCTGTGCTGTTTCTTCTCTTTCAATCAATTTATCCCTCTCTTTAACGATTAATTGATATGCTTCTTTCAAAGCTTTCATTTTTTCACTTATTTCTTGATATTCTGTATCCTTTTCTTTTTTATTGTGTTCTAGTTCATCTTTATATTGTTTTATCTCTAAAAGATTATCTTGTGCTTCTTTTTTTGTTGCAAATGGAAGATTTTTTTCTTTTATATCCAATGATTTTTTCATCTGAGAAGTTAATGCTTTAATACCTGCAATATCAATATCTATCTGTTGTTTGTTACTTTGAATTTGCTCCAGTTCTTTTTTATCAGCTTCAAGTTTCATTTTTGCTGTCTCTAATGATTTTATAGCATCAAGAGCTTGTAATTTTTGTTGATTTAATTTTTGAATACCAGCTTTTGTCGTTTCTATACAAGTTTGCACATCTTCCAATGTTTCTATATCTTGGTATAATTCATATTTATTTTTATACTTATTAATCTGTTTATTATTTTCATCTTGCTGTGATTCAAGCGATATTAATTGTTCCCTGTTTTTATTTTCTTCTTTTACAGACTTATCCAACTTCTGTTTTATTTTTTCAACTTCCTGTTCTGATATAAACTCTACTTCCTCAACATTTGCAATATAATGTTCTTTACTACCACACACAGGACATGGTTCGCCTTCTATTAACATCTTTCTAAGAACATATGCCTGTTTATTAATAAATTCCTTATACAATTGATTATATTGATTTTCCAAATCTCCCCGTTTTTTTTGTGTTTTATTATATTGTTCTTTTTGCTCTTTTAAATCTTTAATCAATTTTTCTTTTTTAATAAGTAATGAATATAATTCTTCTAAATCCTTTTTATCTCTATTAAATTGTTCTAAATCTTTTTCAATAGCATCTAATTTCATCGCTATTTCTGTCAATGTTTCAATATCTTTTGCAAGAATCGTTACTTTCTTTTTAGCAGAATCTTCTTTTGTTTTATAATCCATCTGTATATTTTGTTTCTGCTTCAATTTATTTAATTCTGATTGATATTGAATTTGCTCTTTTTGTATTTCATCAAACTCTTTCATTTTTGATTCCAACAAAGAAATTTCATTTATTTTTATTTCAAATTCCTGATTATATTTTTCATCTGCCTCTAATTTTTCATAAGATAAAATTTCTCTTTTATCAGTACATTCTTTTACCTTAATTGAATATTCATTAACTTCCCTCATTTTTTCATCAAGATCTTTTTTTCTATCTAAATATAAATTATAGGACTCTGATACTTTCATTGCTCTTTCAGCATTTGAATATTGTTTTTCTATACTTTCTA
This sequence comes from uncultured Lachnospira sp., assembly GCA_910585095.1. Classification (GTDB taxonomy): domain Bacteria; phylum Bacillota; class Clostridia; order Lachnospirales; family Lachnospiraceae; genus Lachnospira. The sequence continues at coordinate 14,592 of CAJUBU010000011.1, read as the reverse complement.
TATCTTTCTTTTTTAACAATAATCTTTCCTTATCTTTTTCTAACTGTTCTAATTCATCAAAATCTTCATTTATCTGTTTTGCTCCATTTAATAATTTTTGTATTTTTTCTTGTTCTTGTTTGCACTTAATAAGGTCTTCTTCATTTTTGTTAATTAAATGGTTAAGTTCATCAATAATACGCTGAATAAAAATCAAAATGTCACTGGCTTTATCATCACTAAATCTTCCTTTTTCTCTCCATATCTCTGACAGACTGCTTTCCTTTGAACATATAATACTTGATAATAACCTTTTTATTTCACTTTTATTATTTTCAAGCATTGTATCAAGATTTTTATATTTATTTTGCAATTCCTGCTGTATCATATCATATAAACTGGTATCAAATATTTTTGCAAATATTTCTTGACGGTCTTTAGAAGATGCATGCAAAAGTTTTAGAAAATCTCCCTGTGCTAACATTGCTATCTGAACAAACTGCTTGTAATCAATTCCAATTATATCCTTAATTTTCTGTTCAATTTTTCCATCATTAAAAAAACTTCCATCAGGCATAATAAGTTCAAGTGTTGATTTTTTTGAACTTTCCTTATAAATTTTATTTTTATTATTGTCTACTTTTTCTTTATATCTTTTTTGCTCTGGACTCCTCTTAACAATATATTTATCTTTACCATATCGAAAACAAAATATCACTTCTGTAAATTCATTTGATGCTGCAAATTGACTTATCATCATTTTTCCATCGCGTTTTTTACCACTAGATTCCCCATATAATGCATATGTAATAGCATCAAATATTGTTGTTTTTCCTGCTCCGGTATCTCCTGTAATCAAAAAGATTCCATTATTTATTTTTGAGAAATCAATTGTCACATCTTTATAGGAACCAAAAAACTTCATTGTTATATATACTGGTTTCATCTTTATTCCTTTTCACCTTTATTTTATCACTACAAATTCAACTCTTTTAAGATATCAAGCACAATTGTTTTTTCTTCTTGACTTATTGGCTGTCCATTTATTTCCTGATAAAATTCACAAAAAATATCAATAGGATTATCTTCTTCGTTAAACTTCTCATCAACATCATTATAAATAAAATTTTTTGTTCTCGTATTCTCTATTGTAACATCCACAATTTTATTATAAAAATCTCCTAGCCTGTCTTTTGGTCGAAATAATGAATCCTCATCTGTTAAAATAATGCTGACATAATCCTCTTTTAATTGTTCATCAGCCATTGCAATTACTTCATTTAGTGTTCCTTTTAACTTTTTCAGGTCTGGATTCATATACAAAGGTATAAATGTAATTTCTGGCTCACTGCTTTTTTCCTTTAATGTCACAACAGTAATAGACTTGCTGTCTTTTGCTTCACTCACTGAGTACTTTAAAGGCGTTCCACTATAACGTATATATGTTTTTCCGATATGCTGAGAAGTATGCAGATGCCCAAGTGCAACATAATCAAACTGGTCAATATGACATGTATCAACACTATCAATACCTCCAACAGAAATATATCGCATCTCTGAATCGCGCTTTTCTGGCTCACAATCTTTTGACACAAAAAACTGATGAGCTATTAATACATTTCTCTTAGAATAATCAATTGATTCCCTATCAAGAATTGCCGCAAAAGCTTCATCATATGTATGAATACCTGCTTCTTTTCCCAATAAATTTTTTGCATCCTCTGGCTTAACAAAAGGCATCATATAAAAATGAACTTCTCCATATTTATCATAAAAAGTCATTTTATTAAGATGCTCTTTTTGACTTTGAGGCAAAGTAGCACAAATATAAATATTATGTTTTGCAAGAAATGAAGCAGCATAATCCAGCCTTAAATTACTATCATGGTTTCCTGAAATAATCAATATTGGAATTTGTGGTTCTATCTCTGCCAATTCGTTAAAAAATTCACTTAACAATCTTATTGCTTCACCAGATGGTGAAGATTTGTCATATATATCCCCTGCTACTATAATTACATCTGGTCGTTCTCTTTTTGCCGCTTCAATTATTTGATTCAACACATTTTTTTGAACTTCTAATAAATCAAATAAATTTAGGCGTTTACCAATATGTAAATCAGAAATATGAAATATTTTCATATAAATACCATGCCTTCCTATTCATTTGCAAATCTATACTACATTTATAACATTTAGTCAAGCAGATATTGACAATCCACTCCGCTAATTGTCTATAAATTTGTAATTTGATATATCAATAATGTAATTTTCTATAAAGTAAATAATCTCACGAAATCAACATACTATGATTCCGTGAGATTATAACATCAATATTTTAGATATAAGTCAAGATTACAACTAAACTCTCCCCAATAATCAACATCTAATTCAATCTTTGCAATATAAGGAGTCTCAGAAACCGTATAATAGACTACCTGATAATATATTGTTATTCTTGAAAATGTACCATGCTGTGTTACATATCCTTCTTGTTCCTTATCACCAGCTATAACTAAAAATTCACGAAGTTTTTGTATAGCATAATAATATATTTCAACATAATCACCATCAGCATAATAATAATATACAGAAACTCTAAATGTAATATAAGCATTACCTGAATAGTCATCATATAAATTAAAAGTAATATCTTTGTAAGCTGTATATGTTGGCTTTTCTCTTCCATTTACCTCTTTTACACCTGTTTGTGAAACTTCGCCATATTCAACACTTACCTGAACTTGAGACATATCTATATCGTCAGATATGCCTAATTTCTCTTTATCAGCATTCTCTAAACTAACATTGATGCTATCAAGTGCTTCCTTTGGAAATTCTTTAACTTCCTCAGCTTTTGCCTCATTTATAAATAATACTGAAAACAACAATATAGCAACTGTAAATATCAACCTTTTAATTTGACACAAATAAATATTCCTTTGTACTTTTTGCACTTCACTAATACCTTTCCTTGTAAATGACAGTGCATTTTCATTTTTACTTACACAATTTTTCATATGTAAATCCTCCTAAAAAAAATAATTCTTTTCAGTTAATAGAATAACTGTTTATCAAATGGTAACTATCCTCCTTTCTTTCGTATTTATTAGATAATTATGAAACTTATATTCTACTCTTTATTTTATCTAAATAATAAGTTTCACAATCAACTATTTAATTTATTTCAACAATATTTACGCTGCACACAACTATCATAAACATATTATATAAAAATGAATCAATATATAATAAATCTATTTGTTATATTTTTATCTACATTTACATTATACATGATTTTTATTTTTATTCAACCCAAAAAAATAATTTGTAAATAAAGTAGTATTACTTTGAAATATAAGCATTTCCTTTCACTAAAAAACGCCACAAATAATCTTTTGCCTCCTCTGCATAATCAATATTAATTCTTTTTGTCTTAACAATTTGTTCTGATTTGATTCGTGCGGCATCTTCTAAATATAAAGTATCACCACATAAATCCTCACCATAACTGTCCTTTGTAATTCCCATAGCTTGACTTAACTTTCCTGGTCCATTACATAAATTTTTAACAATATTCGTTTTCCTTCTCTTTTTCATTAATTCAATTCCTTCTACTGGCTCTAATGCTCGAATCAACAAAACTTCTGGAATATCCTTAAGATTTGTTACAACATTCATACAAATATACATTCCATATATAAGATAAACATACGCATACCCTCCTTCTCCATACTGAATCTTTGTCCTTCCAGAAGGCATCCCCTTATAGGAATGTGCAGCTTTATCCTTAGCCCCCATATACGCCTCTACTTCCACTATCTTCCCCTTAGTTATTCCTTCTTTTGTCACATGAACCAAAGTCTTTCCTAAAATTTCTTCTGCTATAACAAGCGTATTCCGATTATAAAAACCGCGAGGTAATTTTTTTATTTCCATAACATTATTCCTTTCCATTTCTCTTAAAAATACCAGCTCCCCACTTACATAACCTTGTAAATGGGGAGCTGCTAAAAATCTTATTATATAAAATTAAGTAACTGGCTATTGTCGCTATCTATAAAAACAAATCTATTATGCCACAACTTTATTGTCGCTATTTTACCATGTATTCTGTGCATTATCAAGAATAACTTTTAATTTTTATTTAACCTCTGTCCAAATCCTCTCAAATTCTTCTTTTGATATTATATAAGCACTAAATTCTTCTCCACATTCACCTTTATTAATATCATTTATAGATGGTACTGGTTCTTCTGTAACAAATTTCCATTCTTTATCTTGTAAATTATTGGTATGTCCATCTGCAAAAATCTCAATCATTCTTGTTGCATATCGTTCTTCATCTAAATCAATCTCATAAAGAAAAGTCACAGGTTCTTCCTTAAAGTTATGTTTCCAGTTACAGCTTATATATTCGTACATTCTAAAATTCTCCTCGCACTATATAGTCTCCCTTTTTAAAAAAGGTACTATAAATTCTCTCCATCGCCTTTTGTATTTGAAACTTTTTAAGTTTTTGCCCAACAGGCATATATAATATTTCATAGTCAATTCCGCCATCTGCTTGAGTCAAAACCCCTGTCTCATAAAATTCATTTTTTAAATAAAATTGTTTTCTTCTTGTTCGGATAAATTTTTGTTCTTCACTGCTAGCTTTACTAATATCTTCTATTTCTGCCACAATAGCATCCACATCATAAAATATATTTTTAAATTCCTTGACAAATGTTCCTCCTAAGCCTGTTCCTCTATTCATTTTATGAACTGCCAAATAATCTAATAATACAATATTATCATTTTGGGGTTTTTCAAAAATGGCATATGCCTTTAATGTTGTTTTTTCATACACACCATACACCTTACTGATGCCCTTATCATATAAATTCTGTAACAGTTCTAATGTTTTTATTTCTTCCTTAGGAAAATCACACTGCATATTTGTATTATATAATTTTACTATATCTTCCCAAAGTAGCTGTTTTATTTCATATCGAATATTATTTAAAACCATTTTTAATCTCCATACTATAACTGATTTTTTGAAACAACTTACTATTTTTAACTTTTACTCTTGCTTTATATAAATATTTACACCTTATCAAAGATTATATTCTATCCACTGTCCATCAGACAATATCTCATATTGTCCCCATTGAGGACAACCATCTTTACGTCCTTTCACACGAATGGGAAGTATGCAATCGTGCTGACAATATGGCAATGGCTCATCAATTTTAATCCAGCCTTGTTCGTCAATTTCATGCTCAAATTCTTCTAATGCTGTATCTATATCATCAACAAATGAATCATACGAACTAAATATTGCGTCTTTACTTGTATAATAATATATATATGCCCCTATTTCTTCTATTTCATGTATCATCACTTTATAAATCATTGTGGTAGAATTACATTGATATGGTTCTTTTAAATACCCATACATTCTCATAAACAATACTCATTTCTATACTTTTTTTCAATCTATTCTTCTATATACTGCATATATTCATCGTATGCTTGTTGATACTTTTTTAAAGCTGTCTCATGGTAAATTTTTTTATTTCTCGCTTTTGTATTTACTACTTTTTCCTCAATTTGTTCCATTAACTTCGCTTGTTTTTCTTTTTCCCATAAAACCTTTGTCTCATTTTCTTTTAACTTTTTATTTTTTTCTATTTTTGCTTTTTTATCTTTTATTTTATCATGATTTTTCTCATTACAAAAAATACGTTTCTTACTGCTTGTTTTTAAAAATGTATAAGAACCATTTAATTGGATTCCCTTACACTGCCCAGCATAAGGAATACCCAACTCTTTTGGATTGTCCTCACTTAATGTAAACACAGTACCTGTAAGTTTCCAAGCGCTTCCACCAAAATGATACCCTTTTGTACCAGCTAATTCTCTTTCCATCAACGCATATATTTTTGCTCTATAAGATGAATCATTTAACATCTTATTTAAATTTGTAGTATCAATATATAATAAATTTTCACCATCCATTACTCCATCAGGCTTCCTTGTTACAAGTTTGTATTCAGGAAACAATGTGTTTATCTCTTTTTTTAATTCATCAATCGTAGAGACGTTTGAATTTGATATCATTTCACTATACTGAACTTGCCATTTCTTTTCCATTAACAACAAATCGTTTGTCATCGCACTTAACGATTGATACCTCTTATTAGAATCAAAAGTTTCCAATTCTATATTTTTTGATTTATTTTTTTGCGAAACAAACTCCTTTTGTTCCATTTTACTATAATAGCTATTTCCAATTCCCTCAACAGACATATCTTTTCCCTCCTATGAAATAATATAAAGATGTATAAAATGTATCGGAAAATAAAAGATATTTTTTAATAAATGTTTCGTGAATAACTCATTTCATTCTGTAAATGTCAAGCAAGTATTTACAGTTTTTTCTGCTTGTTCATAACCTCATATCTATTATCGCAACGCAAGTCCCCCACTTATACCTCTACAATATTGAAGCAGAGGTCTTACTTAATAAAGTTAAATGATTTTTTATTTGTTGCAAATTATAGTCCAAATCATCATTGCCATTCAAAACTATCTGTTTACATTTCAATAATTTCTGCCATTCATCATGCTGTGCCTTGCTTCTCATATTTATATCACCATTATCATACTCTGCCGCCCATTCAATAAATTCCAAATGATTTTGATACATATCTCCACCTTTTTCAATTCGAGTACCAAACTTTCTTTTTTCTCGTTCCTTTAACCTTATAATACGAATATCTGCATCTGTTACAAGACGAACAACAAATGAAAAGAATGGTATCAATTCATTTCCCCAATTGACAAGAGAACCTGATATAACAATTTTATCATACTTTTCAATATCTTCTCTCATTAATTTTACTCTTTCTTGTATTTTTCTTTTCTGTGTATATGGCGGATTCGTTGGCAACCAAAAATAATCGTCTGTATCCATAAAAAAATAGCCCATATTATTATGGATATGCTTTGCTAATGTCGTTGTTCCTGAACCTGAAGCGCCATAAATGTGAATTACATTTTTGCTCATTATTACATCCCATTCCTTTTTTACCTATTATCTAATTTTATCTATTATCTAATCTACTTGCTATTTAAAAATAAAATATTTTAATCTTATCAGGAAAATAACTAGCCTAATTCTTTGACTTTATAAACATCTTCGCCATAATAACAATCAATGTAATAAACTCTGATGCCAAAAAAGACAGCCAAATCCCATTTATTCCCCAAATATTTGACATAACAACAGCACATATCGTTATTGCTATTGCGCCTCTGAGAATCGAAGCAATAAAAGCTAATGAAGCTTTATCTATCGCCGAATAATATGCTATCAATATAATATTAATTCCAGCAATCAGATAGCCTAAAAAATAAAGTCTCATACCATTATACGCATATAATACAAGTTCATTATTTCCCTCACTATTAAATATTCCAATAAGAAAATTTGTAGCTCCCCATGCACTTACAATAATAATTATCTCTACAAACAAACCTAAACCAATTGTTAATTTTAATAGCTGATGAACCTGCTTTTTATCATTACTTCCATAGCTATTGCTAATAAGCGGCTGTACTCCCTGTGAAATACCATTAAATATGGACATTGCTACAATAGATATATTTGCTATTACTCCATAAGCAGCAACGCCGATATTTCCTGCCGCTATCGCCGTTATAACTTCTGTATCCTCAAGCACCTTGTTTGTGTGCTTAACAGTTTCGATCAAATTCTTTACAAGACCTATGAAATAAAATACCAGCACAATTGCTGCTATACCGAGTATCAATATATTGAAAACTGCTGTGGTGACTGCTGAACTGATTTCTCCTACAAATGCGGAAACACCAAGTTTACAGCATGAAAACAAATGATGAATGGAAGGGGTTGTCCTCTGAAATTTTATACTTGTATAGTTCTTCTTTTCATGTATCACAGCAGATGAAAATAGGCGCATTTTTACTTTTCTTATATTTTCATGCAAATAATGTGTACAACATACAAGCATTGTCACAACTGGTGAAAAAGCAGTTGCTAAAGCTGCCCCTGCAAGCCCCCACCCCATTGGAAACATAAAAATATAATCAAATACAATATTAAATACACTTCCTGACAATGAACCAATCATTGCAATTGTAGTAGCGTTATCATTTCTTGCAAATGCTGTAAACGCATAATTCATCATAAAAAATGGGGTATTTATCAAAACGATTCGGATATAATTTATTCCTAAATCTGTTATAGCTTGATTTGCTCCCATTATTTTAAGCACCCATTCAGGAGCAACAATACCTAATAAAATAAATGGAATACTAATAATGATATCCCACAACAAGGCATGTGTAAAATAAAAATCAATATTCTTCTCTCCTGTCGCTTTTCTAATTGCATATCTTGTTGCAGAGCCAATACCAATCATAGCGCCAATTGCATAAATCAATCCATAGATGGGCAGCACCAGATTCAGAACGGTCAACCCATCTGCACCAGAATGTATTGAAATGAAAAAGGTGTCTGCAAGTATATAAACAGACACACCAACCATTCCAGCTACACTTTGTAATACAAATTTCAAAAATTTTTTTGTCATAAATGTTATATGTACATTTCCTTTCATTTTTCCAATTTAAAAATGGTCGGGTTGTCGCAATAAAGATTGAGTATACAAGATATATATTAATTTAAATTTTACTATATCTTGTATATATTTTTCTTAGTGCGACAGCTCCAACCGCAAAATTTATCAAAAAAATATTAACAATAATTATTTCAATAAAATTTCTTTCTATTTAAGCGCCACTATTTCTCCAAAAGCAGAATTGTTTAAATGATTATGTGTTTCTTTTAAATATAATAATATTGAAATAATCATATGTACCACCATACCTACTCCAAAAAGGTGAATAATAAAATATATATTTAAAGTAAATATATCTATCTTAAATAAAGCATACATGATTCCATAATATACAATATTAACCATAACTGAATTGATAAATAAATATATCGTTTTTCCCTTAGAAACAAACCATGCATCAATCATAGCAGCAACCATATAACATACATAATATGG
>CAJUBU010000011.1:0-5494 GCA_910585095.1 uncultured Lachnospira sp. | reverse complement strand
TTCATTACATGCTGTTCGGATATACGGCAGATGAAATATATAGTATATTTAAAATATCTTTATCATTATTAATACCCATTATATTATGTATAAAAAATTGCCAAAAAGGTATAGTTATAATCCATATTACTATAATTACACAGACATATTTCCAGATATGATGAAAGGTAATCTTTTTCAACGAATTTTTTTGTATAATTTGTACCAAACAAGTAATAGGTACTAAGAGCCAACCCCATATGAAATTATTTGCTATCCAATAATTTCCTGACTCAAAAACAGCATTTACCATGCGGCATACAATAAGCGCATAAATAAAATTATCTAAAAATATTTGCAACCCACAAAAAGCTCCTATTTTCATCCATGAACACAAAAACTCCTTGTCCCAAACAGCAAATGACATATACTTATTTTTGACAATAAAAATAATGGATAAAATGGCAATAATGGTATTTACAATAATTTCAGAATAAGCTGCTCCTAAATCCTTAAAAACAGGTATTAATATATAATCAAATACGGATAGTAAAATTATTTTTATTACTGTAAACAATACTATAAACTTATAATGACCATATATTATAAACAATAGATTTACAAACACCCCTATAAAAGCAATCAACATGGATACTGCTTGCAAAAAAAGATATTCTTTTGCATATTCAGCATTCATAAATGCAGATATATTGCCAATATACAATGAAATAATTACTGTAAATAAAAAATAAACACCAAATGACAGTATAAATGAAAAACCATTTTTCTTGGCATTTTTATCTTTAAGAAGACAATATAATGGTGTAATAAATGCTGTTCTAATAATCTCATCTATTAAATCAAACCATTCCATTTGCCCTAATATATTCATATCTATATAATTCACTGAAACAATATTTGTCCGAATCAATAAATAGACAGATGGAATAAGCGTCCATAAAATTAAACTTAAAAAAATTTTTATATCATTTTTCTTTTGCATAATGTTCCTCTTTTTGTGTTGCAATTCAAATAATTACATTCATTGTATCGTATATCAATTTTATATTTTTGTATATATTTTTAAAAATTATACCTCTATTTTTTTAACAATACAACTTCTATTTTCTTAAATTTATATATGGTTTTATCACCATTTAAAAGATTTTAAAAGAAAAAAGCCTGCTTTAGAATGAATAAGCACTCTAAAGCAGACTATCTAAAAAATCAAAGCATTTACTTGAATTTCTTTTTAAATTATATACATTTCAACAGTAATATCCTCTTACTATCTTTCTCGCCGTTAATCACTATTCACTCTGCGAAAAGCCAGTGTTTACTCATAACTTATCGTAAAACTAAAGTATAGATTACTTCTCCTATTTATCGTTAATAGCCGCCTGTGCTGTAGCGGTACACCAATTAGTCTAAAAATCATTTTTTCTTTATCTAAACAAATTTTATTTATAAATAAATAATACCTTTTATATTTCTTCTGTGTATTATAATATATGAAATGCAGACTAATTTCAAGTAAAATTTATACTTTTCTTAAAATTTTTTCCTTCATTATATTTAATCGTAAACTCCTGAAATATACAACTAAAATTTGCTATTGGGTTCAGTTTGATATTATATTCAAATACATTGCTGTTATATATCTTTATTCTATTAACATGCTTTCTATATAAATCATCAAATCTTTTTTTGCTCAACTTCCTTTCTGACTTGTAAGGGCTATTACTTTACATTTAGACATCACAGTTCACCTCCTTTTCTGAAAAATTTTATAGCCACTTCGATAAGGCAGAATGAATATATAAAAATTTAGGAATTAAAAAATCCGACTGATTCTCGTTTTGAAAATCAATCGGCTATGTATGTATTCATTTTCCTTGTTGTATGTCTATATCAGATACTTCCGCATAAAAGTTATTTGTATAATTATTTATTACTTGAGCATTATGTGCAGTTCTCTTCTCTACATCAGTAAATGTCATGTTCTCACCAACAATTCCATTTTCCTCAAGAAGCAATGCCCAATCCAATATTTTATTTCTTACTGTACTCATAATTCTATATAACTCACTTCTTGACGAAAAAAATTGATATTTCGTAGGTATAAAATCCATATGTTCATTAAGCCATTCTGTTAATACCCCATTTACAGACAAACATATTGTATTTTCGCTAGAATTATATACATCTTGTAATTCTGAAATTGAAGTAGGAATAGACATTCTTGATGTAATATCTGCCATTTCCGCAGATAAAACCATTGGTATCCAGCCATGATAAGGATTCCATGCTTTTATTTCTCCCATTATATTGCGATATTCAGGTATATGATCTTCATATCCATTTTGTTCTTGAGCAATCCATTCCTCAAATTCTTTCAAATTAAGTTTCTTAGCAACTAAATATGCTTTTCTCATTAAAGATTCAATAGAAATATTTTCATCTAATGCCTCTCTTTGAAGTTCTATTACTATTCCCAATTTATTCACCACCTATATCACCGCATCAATAAGTCCAACAATACCAGATGCAATCAAGCTGCCAGCTATGCCTATAGATAAATTTTTAATATCTGCTAACAATATTTTTATTCTACCTGGATTTTCCCTCTTTTGTAATAATGTTTCTATTTCATTAATTTTGTTTCTTATTTCTGGTGCCTTATCTTCATATTCATTATCAAGTACACTATCATACTTTTTAATTTGTTCTAAAATTTTACACACTTTGTCATAATCAAAATCTTGCATAACAGTTTGCTTTTGTGAAGAATTATTTGTACCTTGCTGTATTTGTACTCCTGTTACTTTTTCATAAAAATTATTTGTATTATTTATAATTTTCTGCTGACTACCTATAATTTCTTCTCCCTCACCCTTTGTTAAATTAGTAGCTTTTTCTATATCCATGTTAATTACATTTCTAGATTGATTTATTTTTAAGATTACATACTTTTCTATAATTCCATTTTTTAATTCTCTCTCAATAAAATCCCCCTCTTCAAATGGTATATTAAATTCTTGTGTCAGCAATTTATTTTCTACACTCTGCAAGTTAACCTTTATTCCTTCATAAATCTTTCCGTTCATTTTTACTAATTTTACTGAATTTAAATCTCTTAAAAGCAATCTCATTTTCTACCTCCTCTTACACATTATATATAATATATGAAAAGCAAGCTAAATTCAAGAATAACTAAATAAAAGTAGCCCAACACTATGCTGAGCCACTCTATTATACAATATCTGCCACAATCCTTATTGTTACTGTTTGCCAATGTAATCTGTTTACCCTTCTTTTAAGACTATTTGCATATTTTTTTGCTTCATCATATTCAATAGTAAACTCATGCAATAATACAGCATTTGAATTATCAATTTTATGAGTAGACTTGCCGTCACATATCCTGTAATTATCATTATCCTTTGATACACAATCAGAATCTGCCACTGGGTTCAGCTTAATATTATACTCAAATACATTACTGTTATATACCTTTATGCTATTTACGTACACTTCTATCAAATCATCTGATACTTCCTTATCTGCAAGCTGTAAAGCATTATCTAAAAAAGTTTCTGCTGTCTTTATACAATCTTCTTTTCCCCTGAAACAATTTGGTGTATTTGGCATTTCCATCAATTTATTTTCCAATTCTAAAATCTCTTCTTTGGCTTTTTCACGCCTTGATATAAACTCTTCTTTAGTTATTTCTCCATCAGCTCTCATGTCAGTTAATTTTTCTATTCTTAACTCCAATTTATGAATTGTATCTTTCATTCTATTTCTATCCTTATCATAATCTACTCCGTTTGCTCTATCAATAAAACATTCTTCTATGGCTGATAATATATCCTGCTTTATTTTATCTATATCTATAGTCAAAAATTCAAAAACACGTTTTGTATAAAGCTGTAACTTCCAATCAATAATACCTGGCAATTCACAATAACCTTCCATACTGAGTCCTTCTTTTTCCCGTGTACTTTTACTTCCATTTTCAATAATATTATAGCATTTGTATGTTGCCATTCCATCTTTTCTTCCTTTATCTTTTCTAAATCTTCTTCCACATTCACAACGCATTTTTCTACAATAAACATCTTGACTTACCATTATTCCTCTTGATTTATTATTAAAATCATGGTTTATTCTGGAATCAATAGATTTTTGAACCTTATTCCATATTTCCCACTCAATAATAGGCTCAAAATTTCCCTTTTTACTTATTCTCTGTGACCTGTCATTTATTTTTTCACGCTTATGTGTAAGTGGATTTATTGTAAAACTTTTAAAATATTCTATGTAGCCACAATATGTTTTATTTCTTAATATTCGCTCAATAGTAGAATCATACCATTTTACCTCACCATTGCTATTTTTTCTCTTGTTTTCCATCAAAATTCTTTTTATTTGCTTTATGCCTTTCCCTTCAAGTGCCAGTTCATATATTATCTTAACAGTTTCTGCCTGTTCTTCATTAATAACATAAGTCGTTTCCTCTGATGTTTTCCCCTTTATTAAATCATATCCTAATATATTGCCATTCCCATATAATATACCTTTCTGCCTAGAAATACCCTGTCCAGCCAAAACCCTCTCTGATACCTTTTTGGACTCCTGCTCTGCATAAGTTCCCATAATTGTCAATTTGAAATAATCTTCTTCATTAAAAGTCCAAATTCCATCATTTACAAAATACACCTCTACTCCAACTTCCTTTAACTCATCAATCAAAATAAGTGTAAGTTTTAAATTTCGCATAAAACGTGAAACTTCTCTTGTAATAATAAGGTCATATTCTCCTGCTTTTGCACGTTCTATCATTGTGTTAAATTCTGTCCTATTTTTCATTGAAGTTCCAGAAACACCATTATCAACATATAAATCTGTTTTCTCATTAAATTTCCAATCACTATGTTTTGCAATCTCTGTTCGTATCCATTCATTTTGATTATCAAGAGCATTCATCTGTTGTTCATGCTTCGTACTTACTCTTGTTAATGCAGCTACATTTCGAGTATTTTTTCGTTTCCTTGCCTCAATAAAAGACTTTATACTATAATCTATATTTTTATCTTCCATGTTCCACCTCCAATTTCTTAAGCATCTTCTTATACGTTTCATAATTGATTACTTTGTTTTTAAACAATTGTTCAACAAAATAATCTACTGCAACCTTTTGATTTAAACTCACTTTTTTACCTTCTTTCATGGAAATTTCCTCCAATCTTTTTTATTTGAAAGAAATTTCCTTCCTTAGCTATACTCTCATTGTTAACAATTTCTTATTATGACAACTTTTATTTTCTACATAAAAATTTGCTATGACAGAATCCTTTTAGATATTTTTGCTACCCTTTGGTCTTGTCCTACCAAAAATACTTTCCATCTACTGCATCAGGGGAAAACAAACCTTCTCCCTGACATTCTCTGCTTTCAATGCTGGTTCATTAGTTTTACCATGAAACTACTCCTCTAATTTTCTCAACTTATA
>CAJUBU010000010.1:65732-127136 GCA_910585095.1 uncultured Lachnospira sp. | reverse complement strand
GCTTTCATGTATGGTATAGTTAATATGCAGTTTTGATGGAACAATTTTTTGTTTGATAGTATATTAATTTTAAATTATAATTTGATTTATTTAGATGAACATTGTTTGTATGAACGATGTTCATTTTTTATGTGCAGGACATAAGAGGAAATTAATTGCTAAAGCAACATGCACCCCGCGCGGCGAATAGGGAAAAATCTCCCCTACTCGATTTTTTATAATTATCATTGAAATACCATATAAAATTTGTTATAATCAAATAAGACTATAACGTACATGGTGATTTGGAGGGTATAATTATGGAAACGAACATTTTGATGGAGAGTGGAACGAATGAGTTGGAGGTTCTTGAGTTTATAGTAGGTAATAATCATTATGGAATTAATGTTGCTAAGATAAAAGAGATTGTACCTTTTAATGTTGTTACTCCAGTTCCTAATTCACATCCAAGTGTGGAAGGCATTTTTATGCCTAGAGATTTAATGATTACAGTTATTGATTTAGCAAGCGTTATTAATGCTGCTCCTTCGGCTGATGTGAAGAAAGATATGTTTATTATAACGAATTTTAATAAATTAAATGTTGCATTTCATGTTCATGCAGTTGTTGGTATACATAGAGTTTCTTGGGCTGATATTATTACGCCAGATGTTACTGTAAGTTCTGCAGATAGTGGAATTGCAACAGGAATTGTTAAAATTAATGGACAGCTCATTATTATTTTAGATTTTGAGAGGATTGTTTCAGATATTAGTCCTGAAACAGGATTAAAGGTTTCAGATATTGATGCATTAGAAGGAAGAAGGAAAAATGAATCTCATATTCTTATTGCAGAAGATTCTCCATTATTAATGACATTGATAAGTGATTCGCTTAAAAAAGCAGGATATACAAATGTTACAAAATGTCCTAATGGGCAAGTGGCATGGGACTATATGTGTGATGTTAAAAAGGGTGCTGCAGCAGAAGTGAAATGTATTATTACAGATATAGAGATGCCATTAATGGATGGACATCGTTTAACGAAGTTAGTAAAGTCTGATGATGCTTTAAAGAGTATACCAATTATTATTTTTTCTTCTTTAATTAATGAACAGATGCGCCTAAAAGGTGAATCATTAGGTGCTGATGTACAGTTATCAAAGCCAGAGATTGGTTCTTTAGTTGATGAAATTGATAAATTATTAATGTAATTAATTTATAGTATTAAATAAGATATAAAGTAAAATTTTGGATACAGGTGATTTTGATACTCCGTAGATACTGCGGAGTATTTTACATAATAAATTATAAGCAAGCAGTGAAGCGGATTACAATATTTGGTTGACAAATAAGATATATTTTTATTACATTTTACTAAATTGGAGTAGAGTATATAATGGATTTATACAAAGAAATAGTAGAATCATTTATTAATGCAGATAAGGTGTTGATAGGTATAGGTACAGGATTGAATAAGCCTGATACAAAAATTGTTGATTTTTATAATGAATACTTAGAAAAAAAAGATTGTTTTATTATTACTTCAAGAACAGATAATATTTTTTTAGATGTATCAATAGGTGAAAAAAGGGTATGTAATGCACTATTAGAAGATAATGAAAAACAGTGGGAATTATATAATAAATGGTTATCTTGCACTTTAAATAAAAAGCTGTTAATTATTGAGGTTGGTGAAGATTTTAGCAGACCTCATATATTTAGGTGGCCATTTGAAAAAATAGTTTTTATTAATAAATTATCAACATTATATAGAATCAATGAAAAATTTTATCAGTTGCCTGAAAATATTGGTGACAGAGCATATGGATATAAAGTAAATGTTAATAATTTTGTTGAAGAATTAATGAAAATGCTTAAAGAGAGAAATGTTATTTGTTAAATTCAAATAAATATGTTATAATGATTCATATTATTTTACAAAAACGGGAGTAAATAAAATTATGGCTGGTGCAGATGAAGAAAGTTATCTGGATAATTTATTAAGTTCAGTTGGTGATGATGAGGAATCTAAGGAAAATAACGAATCACCTACAAATAATGAGAACGCTGATACATATAATGATGATAATAATATAAGTAAAGAAGAACAAAAAGAAAAGGATTTGGATTTGAGTGAACCAGATTTATCAGAAAGTGATTTAGAACGATTAGAAAGTATGAAATTAGATTCTATCATTGAACAGGTTACATCAGATGATGTGTCGGTTGAAGAATTATTAAATGATGATATAAGTAATGTTTCTAAAGAATCTAAGGAGTCAAAGGAAAATAGTGAAAATATTGATAAAGTGAACGATGAGACTGTTCATGCAACCAATAATGAAAATGTTAATAATACAAATGACACACCAATAGATGTTATTGAAAATATTGATAGTAAAGGCAAAAAACGCGGCAAGAAAAAAAAGAAAAAAGGATTGATGGCTGCACTTAAAAATATTTTCTTTGAAGATATTGATAAAGATGTTAAAGCTTCTGTTGAAGGGACAAATACAGATATCAACTCAAGTGATGGAAAAAAGAGTAAAAAGGATAAAAAATTGAAAAAAGAAAATAAGAAGACTCAACAAGCAGATAATGATGCTATTCATGTTGATGGAGAGTCTGAGAAACCAATAGATGAAAATCAACAATTATTAGATGAAATGTATGGTGATAAGGATAATTTAGATGAAAATATTGCACCAAAAAAAGGATTGTTTGCAAAAATTCGATATAGAATGCAACAGTATAAGCAGAAAAATGAAGAAGAAGAACGATTAGAAGAAGAAGCTGAAATTGCAGATCAAAATGAGAAGAAAAAGCTTAAAGAGGAAAAGACAAAAGAAAAAGCAAATAAAAAGGAAGAAGCCAAAAAAGCAAAAGAAGAAAAAGCAAAAGAAAAGGCTGAAAAAGAGAAAAAACCTAAAAAGGAAAAGCCAAAGAAAGAAAAGAAAGCAAAACCAGCACCAAAACCAGGTGATATATTAAAGATTAAGCCAAAATCAATGGTACTTTTTGTATTTTTTATTGCAGGTATTGTTGTTTTAATTATACTTTTTAATTCGGCATTTCATTATAATAAGAATGTAAGTGAGGCAAAAGGTTATATTGAATCAGGAAATTATGCAAAAGCATATCAAAAGCTTGCTGGATTGTCTGTGAGAAAAAATGATGAGTCATTGTTAAGGCAAGTATCCGTTATTATGTTTGTTCAAAGACAGACAGAATCCTATAATAATTATATGCAGCTTGATATGAAAGACCAAGCTTTAAATTCTTTGGTAAAAGGTCTTGAGCGATATAATGAATATTATAGGGAGGCAGAAGAATTAGGTATCACTTCTCATCTTGATTCTGAAAAAGCAAAGATTTTAGAATATTTTAAGAGTACCTATAATATGTCAGAAGAAGATGCAAATAAACTTGTACAGCTTAAAGAGACGGATTTTGTATCCTATTATGCTTCTTTAGTAAAGTATAGAAAGGCAAAAGGATGATAGCAATAATTGATTACGATGCAGGTAATTTGAAAAGTGTTGAGAAAGCTTTTATTTCTTTAGGGCAAGAGATAGTAGTAACAAGAGATTCCAGTGAAATTGCAGAAGCCCAAAAGATTGTTTTACCAGGTGTTGGTTCATTTGGTAATGCAATGAATCATTTAGACCATTTAGGGTTGATTGATACAATTAAAACGGCAGTACATAAAGGAACGCCATTTTTAGGAATCTGTTTGGGATTGCATCTTCTTTTTGAGAGAAGTGAAGAAGCACCAGAAGTTGAAGGGCTTTCCTTATTAGAAGGTGAGATTTTAAAAATTCCTGCACAGGAGGGATTGAAAATCCCTCATATGGGCTGGAATTCATTAGATATAAAACAAGGTTCTAAACTGTTTAATGGAGTTGAAAAGTCACCATATGTTTATTTTGTTCATTCATATTATTTGAAGGCTGCCGATGAAAATATTGTGTCTGCTTCAACTGAATATTCAACACATATTCATGCAGCAGTTGAAAAAGATAATGTATTTGCCTGCCAGTTTCATCCAGAAAAAAGCAGCACTGTAGGATTAAAAATGCTTTCAAATTTTGCTAAATTATAATGCCTAAATTATAGGCAAGTTATTAAGAGCTTGCAGGTTCAAGAATGGGAGATTGATATGTTTACAAAAAGAATTATACCATGTCTGGATTGCAAAGATGGAAGAGTGGTTAAAGGAACGAGTTTTTTAAATTTGCGTGATGCTGGAGACCCTATTGAAGTTGCTACCATGTACGACAAAGCAGGAGCAGATGAAGTTGTGTTTTTGGATATTACTGCTTCTAGTGATGGAAGAAACACAACAGTAGATTTGGTTAGAAAGGTCGCAAAGAGGCTGTTTATTCCATTTACGGTTGGCGGCGGCATAAGGTCTGTTGATGATTTTAAAGTGTTGCTTCGAGAAGGAGCAGACAAGATTTCTGTTAATTCAGCAGCTATTATGAATCCCACTTTAATCAGTGAAGCTGCTGATAAGTTTGGAAGTCAATGTGTTGTCGTAGCCATTGATGCAAAAAGACGTGACGATGGAAGTGGCTGGAGTGTATATAAAAATGGCGGAAGAGTTGATATGTGTATGGATGCCATTGAATGGGCAATGAAAGCAGAAAAACTTGGAGCTGGCGAGATACTTTTGACAAGTATGGATTGTGATGGAAATAAATCAGGATATGATATTGAATTAACTAGAATGGTTGCCGAACATGTTTCAATACCCGTTATTGCATCAGGTGGTGCTGGCAATAAACAACATTTTTATGATGTATTTACTGAGGGAAAAGCGGATGCAGCTCTTGCCGCTTCCTTGTTTCATTACAAAGAGCTTGATATTATGGATTTAAAGAACTATTTAAAAGAGAAAAATATTTCAATGAGGATGATTTAATTATGACAATGATTGACAATGATTGGCTTGAAGCCATTGGAGATGAATTTAAAAAGAATTACTACAAGGAGCTATATGAATTTGTAAAAGAGGAGTATAACACAAATACAGTTTATCCATTACCAGATGATATTTTTAATGCGTTTCATTTAACGCCGCTGAGTGAAGTAAAAGTATTAATATTGGGACAAGACCCATACCATGAAGAAAATCAAGCACATGGTCTAAGTTTTTCCGTTCCTGAAAATCAAAAAGTAATTCCACCTTCACTTAAAAACATTTATAAGGAATTAAAGGATGATTGCGGATGTTATGTGCCAGACAACGGCAATTTAGTAAAATGGGCTAAACAAGGAGTATTATTGCTCAATACAGTGTTGACTGTTCGCGCACATGCGGCATTTTCGCATAAAGATAAAGGTTGGGAACAATTTACCGATGCCGTTATTCAGGCTGTCAATGACCAAGACAGACCAATTGTGTATATGTTGTGGGGAACACCTGCACAAAAGAAAAAATCAATGTTAAACAATCCAAAGCATTTGGTTTTGACAGCACCACATCCAAGTCCATTATCGGCACATAGAGGATTTTTTGGCTGCAAGCATTTTAGTAAGACCAATGAATTTTTAAAGAATAATGGATTGGAAGAAATTGATTGGCAGATAGAAAATATCAGATAACGGAGTGTATTTTTATGGGGTGTTTAGCTGTTTTGTTTGCTTTAAATGAACAGGAAGTAGAACAATTACGATTGGTAAAAAGACAAGACCGTTCCGATTATATGCACGAAGAAATTGAAGAGGTATTTTTTGATGACTATCCAGAATATACATGCGAATTAGATAAGTCATGGGATGCTATGCATCGAATGTTGACGGATGGCAATCTTAATTTTGAAAATACATTTCAACCACTGTGCAATGTGATTTTTGGCGGAGAATTTTTATATGGACTTGTGCGTGAATCTTCAGGAGAAGTTATAACGCCTGAAACAGAAGATGATGAGTTTATGATTTTGAAAACGCCAGAACAGGTAGCCGAGATAGCAAAAGTACTTCCAGAACGAACGAAAGCCGAATGTCGTGAATGTTATAATAAAATTGATGAAGACGATTATGGTTTTCCGTTAGATGATGAAGATTTTGAATACACATGGGAATATCTCCAAGAAAGTTTACCGTTTTGGAAAAAAGCAGCAGAAGAAAAGAGATATGTGTTGTTTACAGTTGATAGATAAGTGTTGTAAAAGTATTTAAAGTTAAAAAATAAGCAGTTTTTAAAAAGATTCCTATACCAATAAATGGTATAGGTCTTTTTTATGTACATAGGCATCCAAATGAAATATGTCAGCAAGCTGACGGACGCCTAGCGCATGAGTAGGGGAGGATAAATCTTTTCTACTTGATTACAGACATCCAAAGAAAAAGCAATTATATTGAGCATTTTTTATTTTTGAACAAATTTGTAAATAGTTCAAAAATAAAAAAAATAATGATTAACAGAATAATATTCCATTCCACAGGAGCAAGAAAGCAAGTATTGAAAATGGTATGCAGAAATGCCAGTATAAATATATTTTGATAGTTATAATAGGCAAAACCAATAACAAGTGATAAAAGGATAGTCCATATAAAGAAAAAAAGGATTTCTTTTATAGTCAATGAATTTCGGATATACCACATTGAAATATGCCATAGTCCCCAAATGATTCCTGTGCAGAGTATATAATGAATTTTTGTTGATTGATTGGATATTCGTTTAAGAAAAAATCCTCTCCATGCTGCTTCTTCCAATAATGCCATAATAAAAAGGTAAATGCCATTTATGATGACAAAAGAAATGGATGGATATACATTATAAAATAAATGTTGATTTCCTTTGGTGATAGAATATATATAAGAAGTCATTAATCCAGCAATAATAAATAATATACATATTAAAATTGAGTGAAAAATTTTTTTGCTTGTAAATAAGTCCAAAAACCATTGTTTTAGTGTATGTTCACTTATTTCAACGATAATGGAACAAGCCAATGGAGTAAGAACAAATAAATATTTAGCGTTTAACAATGCGGCAGGAATATGTAAGCCTTGTTTTTGTAATAACATGGGCAGATAACAAAGAAAGGATAGGAATAATACGATTAGAATCCAGCAAATCGTTTTTGTTTTTATTTTAGAAGAATGTACTTTTGTATTATCATGATTTTTTGTTGGCATATTGATTGTCCTTTATTTTAAATTTTTAAAGCTTTGTGCAGTCCTGTGCAAGCCAAAAATCATATCCTTTTGAATATGTTAAAATTTTTTGGTAATATTCTTTAGAATGTGCATCGGAATAAATCACAGCATCGATAAATTCTTGCGGCGGTTTGTAATGATGTTGTAAAATATAGTGAATAATTAAGCTGGGAGCGGCATATACTTTTTCATCTTGTCCCCAGACACGAATTTCATAGTAGCCAACATTTCGTGTTTCGCCCTTAAACGTAACTGTTGGCACACCTGTTTTTGCATTTTTACAAAAGTCGCATGTGTGAAATCCTCTGCATACTTGTACAGGATATTTTAAGTAATGCCAAAGTTTTTCTATAAATTCTTCAGGGACGTCACCTGTCTTGAAAAAATGCCCTTTCTTTAACCAACCAATATTAAGAGCTTTTTCTTTATTCATATATTTATATGTTGTTAAATCTTTAAAGTACATGTTTACCCTCAATAAGATTATAATTTATTATTGTTATAAGTAATTTGTTAAAAAAATAGATTTTTATATTGTAATTGGCGTCTATGTGTTGTTTGGAACAACGTTACTAAAATATAAAAACGACACGCAAGCGTGCCGTCCCTATATTTATTCTTCCTCTTCCAATTCGTCGCCAGCAATTGCGCCGACAGATGATACAATAACAACAGTTGCTATAATAGAAATGGCAACGCCAATGATTGGACCAATAAATAATAAAAACATAATGTCACCGACCTTTCTTAAGCTAGTCTTATTATAATCTTATTACATTATTTTTTCAAGATTTTTATTTGCTGTTGCCAGCATTAATTTAATTCGGTTTAGCTGATTGACTTCAGAAGCGCCAGGGTCATAATCCACAGCAATAATATTGGATTCTGGAAATGTTGTTCTAAGCTCTTTAATAACGCCTTTTCCTACAATATGATTTGGAAGGCAGGCAAATGGCTGACAGCATACAATATTGTTGACACCATTGTGCATAAGTTCAATCATTTCTCCAGTAAGAAGCCAGCCTTCACCTGTTTGATTGCCCAGTGAAACCAAATCTTTTGCTAAGTCCGCTGTGTTTTTAATATTGGATGGAGGCGTAAATCGCTTGCTGTTTTTCAGTGCATTGTTTCCTGCTTTTCTAAACCACTCAATAATTTTTATAATGGAATTGTTGACAAATGCGGATTTTTTGGAAGCGCCAAGATACTTCTTTTTAAAGTTGGCATTTTCTGCACAATACAAAAGAAATCCCATCAAATCAGGAACAACTGCTTCCGCACCTTCCGATTCCAATAAATCGACAATATAATTATTGGCAGATGGAAGAAATTTAACAAGAATTTCACCAACAATACCCACACGTGGTTTTTTAATATCTAAAAGTTCAATCGAGTCAAAGTCATTTACAATGGCTTGGCAATTTTTATTAAATTCACTCATGGATACTTTATTTTCTTGCAGTTGTTTGATAATGATATCTTTCCATTTTTCATGAAGTGCATTGACAGAACCAGCAACTTTTTCATAAGGTCTTGTTCGGTATACGACATTCATAAAAATATCGCCATATTCAATTGCCATCATTGCTTTTTTTAGCATCGTTAAGTCATACTTAAATCCGGAGTTGGATTCAAGTCCTTGTGCGCTTAAAGAAATGACAGGAATATAAGATAAGCCAGCTTTTCCAAGCGCTCTGCGTATAAAACCGATATAGTTGGAAGCTCTGCATCCACCTCCCGTTTGTGTGATAATAATAGCAGTTCTATGTAAGTCATATTTTCCAGATAACACGGCATTCATAATCTGTCCAACCACCATAAGCGAAGGATAGCAGGCATCGTTGTTGACGTATTTTAAACCGACATCAACAGACGATTTATTATCGTTGTCAAGAACTTCAAAATTATATCCGCATGAATTGAGTGCTGGTTCTAATAAATCAAAATGAATCGGCGACATTTGAGGACACAATATCGTATAATTTTTTCGCATTTCAGGTGTAAATTCAACACGTTCATAAGCAGAACTGATAATATTTCTTTTTAAATGATGTTTGTCACGCACCTTTAATGCGGCGATTAATGAGCGTACTCGTATTCTTGCGGCACCAAGATTATTGACTTCATCAATTTTTAAAACCGTATAAATTTTGCCTGCTTTTACTAAAATATCATTAACAGCATCGGTTGTTACAGCATCAAGACCACAGCCAAAGGAGTTAAGCTGAATTAAGTCTAAATTTTCCTTTGTCTTAACAAAACTTGCCGCTGCATAGAGCCTTGAATGATACATCCACTGGTCCATTACAATCAAAGGACGTTCCACTTTTCCTAAATGGGATACGGCGTCTTCGGTAAGTACAGCAATTCCATAAGAATTGATTAATTCTGGAATACCATGATTAATTTCAGGGTCTACATGGTATGGTCGTCCAGCTAAGACGATGCCGCGCTTTCCATATTCATCAAGATAGGAAAGGACTTCCTCGCCTTTTTTTTGGACGTCAAGTCGAAATTGAATCAACTCATTCCAAGCGTATATAACTGCATTTTTAACCTCTTTTGAAGGAATATCTGAAAATTCTTCAATCAGTCGTTTGGATAGAATACTAGCATTTTCAAAGGATAAAAATGGATTTCTAAAATCAATATGGTGCGTTTTTAATTCTTCTACATTATTTTTAATATTTTCAGCATACGATGTCACAATAGGGCAGTTGTAGTGATTATTTGCCTTGTCAATCTCCTTATGTTCATAAGGAACACAAGGATAAAATATAAATTGAACGCCCTGTTTAATAAGCCATGATATATGACCATGTGCAAGTTTGGCAGGGTAACATTCCGATTCCGAAGGTATGGATTCAATGCCCAGTTCATATATTTTTCGATTGGATTGCGGCGACAGCAAAACTCGATATCCTAGTTTTGTAAAAAATGTAAACCAAAAAGGATAATTTTCATACATATTAAGGACGCGAGGTATACCAACAACGCCTCTTGTAGCTTCATGTGCTTCCAATGGTTCATAGTCAAATAATCGGTGCAGTTTATAATCAAATAAGTTTGGAAGTTTTTTAATACTTTTTTCTTTGCCAAGACCTCGTTCGCAGCGATTGCCAGTAATAAACTGTCTGCCTCCAGAAAATTTATTGATGGTAAGATGACAATTGTTTGTACAGCCTTTACATCGAGCAATCGTTGTGTCAAAGGTTAAAGCATTGATTTTATCAATGGTAAGCATAGATGATTCCGATATGCCATCATAGCGCTCACGGGCGATAAGGGCGGCGCCAAACGCTCCCATAATACCAGCAATATCTGGTCTTATAGCCTGGACACCTGTTATTTTCTCAAAACTTCTAAGTACAGCATTATTGTAGAATGTTCCACCTTGAACAACAATATGTGTACCTAAGTCTTTTGGTTCTGAAATTTTTATAACTTTGTACAGTGCATTTTTAATAACAGAATATGCAAGCCCAGCAGAAATATCGGCAACTTCTGCACCTTCTTTTTGTGCCTGTTTTACTTTAGAATTCATAAATACTGTACAGCGTGTTCCTAAATCAATTGGATTAGAGGCAAACAATGCTTCTTTTGCAAATTCTTGAACCGTAAAGTTTAATGATTTTGCAAAGGTTTCAATAAAGGAACCACAGCCAGAAGAACAAGCCTCATTTAGTAAAACAGAATCAACGGTTTGGTTTTTAATTTTGATACATTTCATATCTTGACCGCCAATATCAATAATGCAGTCTACATCGGGGTCAAAAAAGGCAGCAGCATAAAAATGAGAAACGGTCTCAACTTCTCCCTCATCAATCATCAACGCCGCCTTAATTAAAGCTTCACCATATCCAGTAGAGCAGGAATGAACAATTTTGGCGTTAGAAGGCAACAGAGAATAAATTTCCTTTAGCGATTTGATGGTTGTGGCAAGTGGAGAACCATTGTTGCTTGAATAAAAAGAATATAATAATTTGCCATTTTCATCGACTAATGCCACTTTTGTTGTAGTGGAGCCTGCATCGATTCCAAGATAGCAATTTCCTTCATATTCTTTGATGTCCGCCGTCTCTACTTTGGCATGTGCATGCCGATTAATAAATGCATCATAGACGAGTTGATTTTCAAAAAGCGGCTGCATACGCTCCACTTCAAAATCTAATTTAATTTTGCCCTGTAATTTTTCAATCATAGCAGAAACAGGAATATGTATTTCTTGTTTATAGTTCATAGCAGCGCCAATAGCGGCAAAAAGATGCGAATGTTCTGGTGCAATAATCTGTTCTGGGGCAAGGCTTAATGTTCGTATAAAACAATTTCTTAACTCTGAAAGGAAATGAAGCGGTCCGCCTAAAAAGGCAACATTTCCACGAATAGGCTTGCCGCAGGCAAGACCAGAAATTGTTTGGTTGACGACAGCTTGAAATATAGAAGCAGATAAATCAGGTTTTGTAGCCCCCTCGTTAATTAACGGCTGTATATCAGATTTGGCAAATACGCCACAGCGAGCAGCAATAGGGTATATAGACTGATAATTTTTGGCATACTCATTAAGACCGAGTGCATCGGTCTGTAAAAGAGTTGCCATCTGATCAATAAAAGAACCTGTACCACCTGCACAGATACCATTCATACGTTGGTCGATACCATTTGTAAAGTAGATAATTTTGGCATCTTCTCCACCTAATTCAATAGCGACATCACATTGTGGAGCTTCCGCCTGAAGTGTCGTTGAAACAGCAATAACTTCTTGAGTAAAAGGCACTTCAAGATGTTTTGCAAGAGTTAATCCGCCAGAGCCAGTAATAACAGGAAAACAATCAAATGTACCCAATTGTTCAACTGACTTTTCAAGCAGTGATTGTAATGTTTCCTGTATATTTGCAAAATGTCTTTCATAATCTGAGAATACTACATTGTCTTGATTATCAATTAAGGCAATCTTAACAGTAGTAGAACCAATATCAATACCTAACTTAAATGAATTCATATATCTCAGCCAAAGGCTGCCTCCTTTTAAAATCTATAGTTCTTGTCGAAAAAGGTCGAAATATAACAGACACATTATATTACAAATCATTTGCTCGGTCAATTTGTAAATTTTATTAATGGAATGTAATTGTTGACAAAAAACATGCACTTCTTTATACTTTATACTAATTACTTTAATTTTTACAGCGGTAAATTATAGGATTTCGTTAAAAAAATAAATAGGTAAAAAATGATTATTTTATCATGATGTAAAAAAAGAAAGAAAGGATATTTAATTTAATGAAATGGTTTGATAAATTAGAACGCAGATTTGGTAAATATGCCATACACAATCTGATGTATTATATCATAGGTATCTATGTACTTGGATTTGCGGTGGCTATGTTTTTTCCAGATGTATATAGTGCGTATTTAAGTCTTGATGTGGAAATGATACTAAGGGGGCAGGTATGGAGACTGCTTACATTTATGTTACAGCCCCCGTCATACAGTTTGATTTTTATTTTGTTTACCTTGTATTTTTATTATATGATTGGTACAGTGCTTGAGCGAATATGGGGGGCTTTTCGATTTAATGTCTATTATTTTAGCGGGGTAATCCTGCATATTATTGCAGCGTTTATCATATATTTTATTTTTGGACAGTCCTTTTCAATGTCTACCTATTATATTAATTTAGCGCTTTTTATGGCGTTTGCGGTAGAACAGTCTGATACACAGGTATTATTATTTTTTGTATTGCCTATCAAGATGAAATGGCTGGGTATTTTAGACGGCATTATTTTTGGGATTACGATTGTCGGCGGCTTTATGGTGACAATACTGCCAGAGACTGTCTGGTATGGATTATATAATATGGGGCTTTTAGCAGGAAGTGTGTATTATTGTTATGTCAATGCAACCTGTGCGTTGGTATCCATGTTAAACTTCCTTGTTTTTTTACTGATTACATTTAAAAAGCCTGCTAGAACAGCAACACAGCGCAACTATCAAAAAATGCAAAAGACGGCAAGGAAAGCACAAAAGAATCAACAGCGTCCAAGTTTTAATGAAAAATTTTACAATGCCAACAGTGAAAAGACAACATGGGAAAGTGCCAATAAGCCTTATATAAATAGGAGTGGTGCAAAACATCAGTGTGCTGTTTGTAAGAGAACAGAATTGGATGATGACAGTTTAGTTTTTCGATATTGTTCTAAGTGTGTAGGCGGAAAAGAATATTGTAATGAACATCTCTATACACATATTCATGTGAAATAAGAAAATGTTAAAAATATTTTTATAAGTGGAGGATAGATTTAATGAAAAAAACAAAGATTATATGTACAATGGGTCCTAATACAAATGACCGAGAGCTGATTAAGCAGCTTGCACTTGCTGGAATGGATATAGCAAGATTTAATTTTTCTCATGGAAATCATGAAGAACAGGGAGGACGATTAAAGCTTGTTGACAGTGTGAGAAGCGAGTTAAATATTCCTATTGCAACATTGCTGGATACAAAGGGTCCAGAGATTAGAACAGGTGTTATTAAAGATGGCAAAAAGATTACGCTGAATGAAGGTCAAAAATATACATTGACCATAAGAGAGGTAGAGAGTGACGAAAATATCAACCATATCACATATGCTGGACTGCCTAAGGATATTGCAGAAGGCAATCTTATATTAATTGATGATGGATTAATTGAACTGAAAGTGACAAAGATTATTGAGGATACTGATATTGAATGTATTGTTGTCAACGGCGGAGAGCTTGGTTCTACAAAAGGGGTCAATGTGCCTAATGTTAGCATTCGTCTGCCTGGTATTACCGAAAAAGATAAAGAAGATATTTTGTTTGGAATTGAGCAAGGATTTGACTTTATTGCGGCATCGTTTGTGCGTAATGCGGCATGTATTCAGGAGATAAAAGAAATTTTGTGGTCGCATGATGCTGATATTCCAGTAATTGCAAAAATTGAGAATGCAGAGGGGATTCGCAATATTGATGAAATTATCCGTGTGTCTGACGGCATTATGATTGCAAGAGGTGATATGGGTGTTGAGATTCCATCAGAGGAAGTTCCACGTATTCAAAAGGATATTATTAGAAAATGCAATGAAGCCTACAAGCCTGTTATCACAGCAACACAGATGTTAGATTCCATGATTCGCAATCCGCGTCCTACAAGGGCAGAGGTGACAGACGTTGCCAACGCTATATATGATGGTACCGATGTTGTTATGTTATCGGGTGAGACTGCCAATGGAAAATATCCTCTTGAAGCGTTAAAGATGATGGTTAAAATTGCTGAATCGACAGAAAAAGACTGTGTGAGCAGAAGAATTGACAATGTACAAGTACGTACTAAAAGGAGTATTTCAAGTGCTGTTGCCAATGCATCGGTACAAACAGCGGATATTTTAAATGCTAAAGCAATTGTGTGTCCAACAATTTCTGGTTTTACGGCAAGATTGACTTCAAAGTTAAAGCCAGAAGCATTAATTATTGGCTGTGCGCCATATGAGAATGTACTTCGCAAGATGCAGATATATTGGGGCGTAAAACCTTTAAAGACAGCCGTTGAAAAGTCAACAGATAAAATTGTAGACCATGCGATTGAGGTTGCAGAAAATGCAGGATATATTGGTGAGGGGGATGTTGTTATTGTATCAGCAGGTATTGCCACCAACTCAGCACCAACTTCAAAGAGGGGGCTGACAAATACAATGAGAGTTGTTACGATTTAACATCATCAAGGAAGAATTAGACTTGTCTGTGTTGAAATTTGCCTGCTGTTTGTATTTGCAGCAGGCTGTCATATGGAGAAAATAATGGATAAAGCAAAAAAGATATTGATATGGATTCCAGCAGTGATATTAGCCATTGTCATATTTGGGTTTTCAGGTCAAAATGGGGAACAATCCAAAGGATTAAGCTATAAAGTAGCAGAAGTACTGGTAGATGGAGCGGATGCACTGCATTTGATTGATATAAAATATATTGGAAGAGAACATGCGATTGAGCAGATGCAAACCCCTGTAAGAAAAATTGCACATATGACAGAGTACGCGCTTTTTGCGTTAAGTGTATATATTGCACTTGCTGTTGATGAAATAAAGTGGCGTTGGACGAAATATGCAGCTTTTTTGATTGTTGTTGCATATGCTTGTACAGATGAACTGCACCAGTTATTTATTTCTGGCAGAAATGGCTCTGTTGTAGATGTGTTGATTGATGTAACAGGTGGATTGATAGCCATATTGATATGTATGATGTGTGATAAGAGGAGAAAAGTTGTTATATAATTCGTACAAATATGAGATTTGTGTCTGTGCGTTGCTTGTCACAAACTTGTAAGAATTTTTTGTTTTTTGTGCAAAAGCAACGCAGAAATGAGGAGAAAAATGAAGGTATATGATGAACTGGTAGCCAGAGGTTTAATTGCTCAGGTTACAGACGAGGACGTAATTAAAGATTTAATCAATAGTGGAAAGGCAACATTTTACATTGGTTTTGACCCTACTGCAGATAGTCTTCATGTTGGACATTTTATGGCATTGTGTTTGATGAAAAGACTTCAGATGGCGGGCAATAAACCAATTGTGCTTATTGGCGGCGGTACCGCTATGATTGGCGACCCTACTGGAAGAACGGATATGCGTCAGATGATGACACCAGAAATAATACAACATAATGTAGATTGTTTTAAAAAACAGATGGAAAAATTTATTGATTTTTCGGATGGAAAGGCTATTATAGTCAATAATGCAGATTGGCTTTTAAAGCTTAATTATGTGGATTTATTAAGAGAAGTTGGCGCTTGTTTTTCAGTCAATAATATGTTAAGGGCAGAATGCTATAAGCAGCGAATGGAAAAAGGGTTAAGCTTTTTAGAATTTAATTATATGATTATGCAGTCTTATGATTTCTTGATGCTATATCAAAAATATGGCTGTACGCTTCAATTTGGCGGCGATGATCAATGGAGCAATATGCTTGGTGGAACAGAACTTATCCGAAGAAAGTTAGGCAAAGATGCCAGTGCAATGACCATTACATTATTGTTAAATTCAGAAGGTAAAAAAATGGGAAAGACACAAAAAGGAGCAGTGTGGCTTGACCCGGAAAAAACAACGCCTTATGAATTTTATCAATACTGGAGAAATGTAGATGATGCCGATGTATTAAATTGTATGCGATTGCTTACATTCGTTCCTATAGAAGAAATTGATGCTATGAAGGATTGGGAAGGCGCACAACTTAATAAGGCAAAAGAAATATTGGCATATGAACTTACCAAACTTGTCCATAGTGAAGAAGATGCAAAAAAGGCAGAACAGACTGCAAAATCTATCTTTACGGGAGGCGATTCAGAAAATATGCCATCGGTTGAGATTGATTTGGATGTATTTAAAGAGGGCAATATTGATATTATATCCATTGTGCATTTGGCTGGTTTAGTTTCTTCTCGCTCAGAAGCTAGACGAGCAATAGAGCAGGGTGGTGTCAGCGTTAATGGAGAGCGAGTAAATTCAATAGAAGACAAGTTTCCTTTAGAGCTTTTTAAAGATGGGGTTGTTGTCAAAAAAGGTAAAAAGAGTTTTAAAAAGGTAACTGTGAAAAAATAGGAATATTTATGAAAAAAGAAGATATTATCATTATAAGAATAACAAGCGCAGCAATATTGCTTGCTGCGCTGGCATTGATTTTATTATTAGGCTCACAGTCAGGATTGTTTCAGCATTACATAGATATGATAAATAATAATGAATACAGTCATATGGCAGGTTCTGCTTATAATGCTGCATTTTTTAATGGAGCAAATACCATTTATACCTTTTTATTTGATTTGACACTCTACACAACCATTATAGGTGCAATGGGGTTACTATTAAAATTAAAAGGTGTTTCTTCTATTGCTTTATGCGGTGGTATTAGTAGTATTGTGACAGGTATTTATATCGTATTGGTATATATATTAGAAAATAATGTTTTATTACATAAGGCAGCTTCTTATATCTATCTGAATGAAGCGGGCAATTATGCTAACGGCGACAGAATACTTCATATAAAAGTTGTAATTATGGGAATTATTCTTATTGTTATTGGCATTTTAGCTATTTTAATTATTAAGAGCAGCAATGTAAAAAAGATGTATTCATACAACAGTTCTTATAAACATACTGGGCTGATTGCGATGCTTCCTGTATTTTATGGCTGTATTTTTATGGAAATAATAAAAAATATATTATTGAAATCTGTTACAAACATTCAAGAACAAGATGGACAAGTGTATACAATTTTGACAGAACATTATTTTGATGGTATGCCATTGTTTCATATAAAATTAATAGGCGTTGTATTGATATCAGCTGTTATGATTGTATTTGTCAATCGATTTATCCGCAAATTTCAAATTGATAAAACAATTATTGGCATTGTTTTTGGGTTGGCATATATTGTACAGATTGTTTTTATTATGATAAATCCTCCACGATTGTTTGGATATTTGTCTTTTGATGAACATATTTGTGATATGGTGGACGCTTCTAATATGGTCTATATGATTATGTATGCGCTTGATGTTGTGTTCGTCAGTATATTGACAGCAGTATGCTTGAAAGATGATTATAGTCATAAAAAAATACTGATAACACTTAGTATACATTTTGTTATCAGCATTTTAGCCATTATAGGACTTCATTTTATTAGTCTTTCTGCAATATTTGCAGGCTGTGCAGCAGCCGATTTGGTTGCGTTAATCAGCTTCTTTTATACAGCTAATATCCGTGCTGGCAACCATTGAAAAGTTGGTGTAATAAACGACAAATCCAGGTTTTGCGGCAGCAGGCTTTTTAACTTCTTTCTTTAAAACATAATCAACTTCGACTTTTTCCTGATTTTGTCCTTTTGAGTAGTAGGCGGCTAAAGCGGCTGCCTCCTCAAAGGTTTTGTCAGGAATTTCTTTTCCTTCTGATTTTAAAATAACATGGGAACCTGCCATTTGTTTTGCATGAAACCACCAATCATCATTTTTGGCAAATTTAAATGTTAGTTCATCATTTTGATAATTATTTTTTCCCACATAAATATCAAAACCATCCGAAGAAATATAATGAAATGGTTTACTTGTTATTTTTTCTTTTTTCTTGTTATTTGTTTTTTTATGAATATAACCAGAGTCAATCAATTCTTGTTTTAATTGAATTAAGTCTTCTTCTGATGTGGCAATATCAAGAGAAGTAGCAATAGACTCTAAGTGTATAATTTCATTTTGAGTGTCTTGTAACTGTTTGCTTCCTGCTTCATAGGTTCGCTTTAATTTATTGTATTTATTAAAGTATTGAACCGCATTTTCCTTAGCAGTCAAAGTGGTATCAAGCGGAATTTCAATTTCTTCGTTGGTGTAATAGTTGAGTGCCTTAAATGATTTACTTCCCTCAGGAATATGATATCCATAAGTATTAATCAATTCCCCATAAACTTTAAATTTATCACGCTTTTCAGTGTCTTTTATCTGTTTTTCTTGAATGCTTTGTTTTTTATAAGAACGCTCAAGTGCGTTGGATACAATTCTCCTTAAATCTGATGATTTTTGGCGTATTCGGGTAATGGTATCTTTTTTAGAATAAAAATTTGTAATTAGTTCGCTGATAGAATCATATAATATTGTTTTATCAAACATACTTAATGGAATAGAGGCAAAATCTTTTGGTGCATCGTTTTCAAAACATATATTTGGTGTATATTGATTGGATTTTACACATTCCATCACACGAGAAAATAGATGATACAGATGGATTTGTTCTTTTTCATCAAGCATATTTGCAGGATGATCTGGATTGACAGTAGCATCATAACATATTTGTTGTGAGACAAGAGGACTGATTCCTGTATATTTTTGATAGAGTGTTTTAAAAATACTGGTTGAGGATGTTTTTAATATTGTGCAAAACGATTGTAAATCGGTTTCGAGAGGATTTAATTTATCCGTTGTATTAGGGATAAAATAAGGCTTACCCGGAAGCACTTCACGCACAGAGCTTATCTGTGCAGATATATGTTTTATACTATCAAGAATAATATTATTGTCACAAAATATAATATTACTATGTTTTCCCATGATTTCAACAATTAAGTGTTTGCTGCATAAATCACCCATTTCATTGAGATGTTCGATTTCAATATCAAGGATTCGTTCTAATCCAGGCTGTGTTATTGATAGTACGCGTCCATTATTTAAATGTTTTCTTAAAAGCATACAAAAATTAGGTGCAGTCATAGGACTTGGTTTATTATTTTTTGTAAGACATACCAATGGCAGACTGGCATTGGCAGATAGGGTTAAGCGATATTGTCCTTCTTTTGTCTTAAATGTTATCAATAATTCATCCATTTCAGGTTGTGCAATTTTATATATTCTGCTGCCAAGCAGCGTATCGTTTAATTCTTTTGCAATATTAGCAATTACAATTCCGTCAAGTGCCATAATTACCTCCATGTGTACACGTTTTTTGTGTATTAATTGCTATAGCTTTGTATCGGGTGGCACACAGATATAAAACTGCAATTAATTGTAGGTTATTTTAGCATAAATTTTATGATATGTCTTGTACTTTATATAAAATGTTGGTATACTGTCTAAATATAAGGTATAAAAAAATACTTCTTAAAATATTTAAAATATTTTTAATGTATATAATATTAGTAAAGTACAAGATTAAAAGCAGTAAAACCCATACTTTGCGATGGTTTTATTGTCTGAATTAAAATTTTCAATCTACAGAAATATCTTGTGATTTGTAATGTGATAAGTTTGTCAATAGATTTCAGGGGATTGGATTCGTTCAATAAGGAATTGGTGTGGAAGCGTCACAAATTCTATAAAGTTAATTTTTATATAAAACGCTTCGGAATGGAAGGCAGTATGATAAAAAGTATGACAGGCTTTGGTCGATGCGAATGTATTGAGGGGCAGAAAAAAATTATTATAGAAATTAAATCAGTGAATCATCGATATTTGGAAACAAGTATTAAGATGCCCAAAAAGCTTAATGTGTTTGAGGGAAGGATTCGAGATGTGTTAAAGAAACATATCAGTAGAGGAAAAATAGATATATTTATTATCTATGAAGATTTGACAGAAAATCAAGTGAGTTTAAAGTATAATCGTGATTTGGCAAAAGAATATATGAAAATATTTGATGAAATGTCACAGCAATTTCAGAAAGTTAATGATGTGACAATAGGCGCTTTGTCAAGGTATCCAGAAGTGATTACAATGGAGGAGGCTTCCGTTGATGAAGAAGCTCTGTGGAATTTTATTAAAAATGCAGTTGACAGTGCATGTAAACAGCTTGTTGAGACAAGAATATCAGAAGGAAATAATCTAAAGAATGACTTGATTGGAAAACTGGATAATATGCAGGTAATTGTTGACTACATAAAGGAACGAAGTCCTCAGATTATGAAAGAGTACCGAAGCAAACTTGAAAATAAAGTAAAGGAGCTGCTTAGTGACACTCATATTGATGAGAGCAGAATTGCTACCGAAGTGATTATATATGCCGACAAGATATGTGTTGATGAGGAGACTGTACGATTGGAAAGTCATATTGCACATGCTAAAAATTGTTTAAATGAAGATGGCGGAATCGGTCGCAAAATGGATTTTATTGCACAGGAGATGAACAGAGAAGCAAATACAATATTGTCGAAAGCCAATGATATTGATATTTCTAACCATGCGATTGAATTAAAGACCGAGATAGAGAAAGTAAGAGAGCAGATACAAAATATTGAATAAAAGATTTAGTTAAGTTACAGTATTTGCTTGACAAGTTTTATTATAGTTTGTGCTTGATTGTTTTTGTTTAATTCGATATAATTACTTGTAATATGAAAATGTACAGGTCAGAAAGAAGGGCTGATAAAGCATGGATAAACGTGGAAAATTACTGATTATTTCAGGTTTTTCTGGAGTTGGAAAAGGAACCGTAGTCAAGGGATTGCTTGATATGTATAAGAATTATGCCATATCGGTGTCAGCGACGACAAGAAAACCTCGTGAAGGAGAGATTGACGGCAAGTCTTATTTTTTTAAAACAGTTGATGAATTTAAGACCATGATTGATGAAAATGAATTTCTTGAATATGCACAATATGTTAATAATTATTACGGAACACCAAAAGCATATGTGGAACAACAGCTTTCTAAAGGCAATAATGTGATTCTTGAAATTGAAGTTGTTGGAGCTTGCAACGTCAAAAAAATTTATTCCGATGCTGTGATGATATTTGTTGTTCCTCCCAATGCAAAAGAATTATGTTACAGGCTTACGTTTCGGGGGACAGAGGCAGCCGATGTCATTCGTGAACGATTGACGAGAGCTGTTGATGAAGCTGATGATGTAGAAAAGTATGATTATGTTGTCGTTAATGATACAATAGAAAACTGTATTGATACAATAAATGATATTGCAAATGATAATAATACTGTTATGGAGCGTTGTGAAATTTCAGCAAATTTACCATTTATTAAGGTTATAAAAAATGATTTGAAGAATATATTGAAGGGAGAATAATTTTATATGTTACATCCATCATATTCCGAGTTAATGGAAGTTGTTAATAGTGAGGTTGAGGAGGGAGAGCAGCCAATTGTACAAAGTCGTTATTCAATCGTAAAAGCGACTGCTGCAAGAGCAAAACAGATTATTGATGCAAGATATCTTGAAGAAAAATATGATAAGCTTAAACTGGCAGAAAAAGATAGCAAGGACGGAGAGCCTAAAAAGACTGCTGAAGATAAGAGAAAAATTGCACTTGGACAGGAATTGATTGATAATGCTTCAGGTATTAAGCCATTGTTAGTTGCTGTCAGAGAACTCCATGAAGGTAAAATTAAAATTGTTGGAAATGGTTTAGAAAATATTTAACCTCATCAAGTAAGTCCCGCCTCGTTTCAATATCGTAGAGATATAAGTAGGGGTGAGGACTTGCTTGTTTCAGTGGATGATTATTGATAATACCGCGTAGGTACAATGATGGGGCTGTCGCACTAAGTAATAAAACACAAAATGTAGTATTGTTTTAATAAAAAATCTACAGTTTGCCGTGATTTTTCTTAATGCGATAGTCTCATTTTTTAACAATATAGTGGATTGTTTAATGTACAAAAACATGTGGAGGAATATACTTTGAAAATAATGTTTATTTCGCTAGGATGCGATAAAAATCTTGTCGATACAGAATATATGCTTGGTATACTCAAAGATAAAGGTTTTGAATTTACAGATGATGAGATGGAAGCGGAAGTTATTGTTATTAATACATGTTGTTTTATTCATGATGCTAAGCAGGAGAGTATCAATACTATTATAGAGATGGCAGAACATAAACAGGATGCTTGTTGTAAAGCACTTATTGTTTCAGGCTGTCTGGCACAGCGGTATCAAGATGAAATTCTAAAAGAACTGCCAGAAGTGGACGCCATTATTGGAACATCAAGTTATGATAAAATTGCGGAAGTGGTTTTATCAAAATTATGTGAAAAGGATTTATTGTCCGAAAATAATTTACTTTTGTCTGATCCTTTACCATTTTATAAAAACAATGTTTTAGAAAATGTTAATAGACTTGTTGAGGTATCTAGTGATAGAATTATTACAACAGGCGGATATTATGAATATTTAAAAATTGCAGAAGGCTGTGATAAACACTGCACATACTGTATTATTCCTAAGATAAGAGGAAGTTATCGAAGTTATCCAATGGAATATCTTATCAAAGAAGCACAGTTGCTTGCCCAAAATGGTGTTAAGGAGTTGATACTTGTAGCTCAGGAAACAACCATGTATGGTGTTGATTTATATGGTGAAAAGTCTTTGTCGAAATTATTGTATAAACTTTCTGCGATAGATGGAATAGAATGGATTAGAATATTATATTGTTATCCAGAAGAAATTGATAAAGAATTAATTACTGCTATTAAAAATATACAAAAAGTAGTAAAATATTTGGATATGCCAATACAACATGCCAGTGATACGATTTTGAAAAAGATGGGAAGACGTACTTCTAAACAAGAATTGATTGCTATTATTGACCAATTGCGAGAGGAAATTCCAGATATAGCATTGAGAACAACATTGATTACAGGATTTCCAGGAGAGACAAAGGAAGAACATGAAGAACTGCTTGATTTTGTCAATGATATGGAATTTGATAGACTTGGTGTTTTTACCTATTCTGCTGAGGAAGATACACCTGCCGCCAACATGAAAAATCAAATTAGTGAGACGGTTAAAGAAGAACGTCGAGATGAGATTATGGCGTTACAACAGGAGATTTCATTAGACAAATCATCACAGCTTATTGGCACAGTCCTTTCTTGTATAGTGGAAGGAAAGATGATAGATGATGATGTTTATGTGGCTCGTTCTTACAAGGATGCACCAAATGTGGATGGATATGTATTTATTCATACGGATGAAAATTTGTTGTCAGGTGACATGGTTAAAGTTAAGATTGAAAGTGCATATGAATATGATTTGATGGGAAGCCTGGTTCATGAATAATTGTGTAAAATGGAGGTTGGAGGATATGAATCTGCCCAATAAACTGACAATACTTAGAATTGTGATAATACCACTTTTTGTTTTATTTTTATATGTCGATATTGGGGATAATATAAACTTATATATTGCAGCATTATTATTTATAGTAGCCAGTCTTACGGATTTATTAGATGGCAAGATTGCTCGTAAATATAATCTTGTGACGAATTTTGGCAAGTTTATGGACCCTTTGGCTGATAAACTTTTAGTCTGTTCGGCATTGATAGCACTTGTTGATATAGAAAAACTTGCAGGCTGGATTGTTATTATCATTATTTCAAGAGATTTTATTATAAACGGACTTCGTGTATTGGCTGCTGATAATGGCATTGTAATAGCTGCCAGTTATTGGGGAAAGCTTAAAACCACATGTCAAATGATAATGATTGTATTATTGATTGTGGATTTGGATATACCATATATGTATATAATAAACAATTTTTTTGTGTATGTTGCATTAATTTTAACAATTATTTCTTTATTTGATTACATATATAAAAATTATAAAATACTTATGAAAAGTACTAATAATGTATAAAATAAATTTGATTGGATTTTTGTAAAACGAGGTTATAAGCAAACGGCGAAGAAAATTGCAAATATCTTTTGAACATAATGAAGTGTGCAGATATCTAAAGTAATGAATGAAAACAGGAAGTAATATGAATAAAGAATTAAAGGATAAACCAATTGAATATAAAGTTGTCGAGGAATTAAAGAAAAGAAATTTAGTGATAAGCACAGCAGAATCCTGCACAGGCGGGCTGCTGTCTTCTTGTATTGTCAGTGTTGCAGGAGCATCAAGCATTTTTAAAGAGGGGTATATAACATATTGTGATGATGCCAAAATTCATATGTTAGGTGTTTGTAAAGAGACATTGCAAAACTATTATGCAGTAAGCAGTCAGACTGCCATAGAGATGGCAGAAGGGTGTGCAAAAATATCAGGAGCGGATATTGCGGTATCTATTACGGGTGTGGCTGGTCCAGATATGGAGGACAATAAACCCGTTGGGTTAGTTTATATTGGCTGTTGTTATAAAAATCATAGTGATGCGCATGCGTTTCATTTTTTGGGAGACCGCACATCTATAAGAAATCAAGCGGTAGAAGCCGCATTTTCTATTATTCTTGATACAATTTGTAAATAAAGTATTGATAATGTATATTATTTGTGATATTGTTATTTTG
Organism: uncultured Lachnospira sp.; assembly: GCA_910585095.1. Taxonomy (GTDB): domain Bacteria; phylum Bacillota; class Clostridia; order Lachnospirales; family Lachnospiraceae; genus Lachnospira. The sequence goes on along the minus strand of CAJUBU010000010.1, from coordinate 102,192 downwards.
TGAGTATTTATTTTTATGAAAATTTCTTATAATTAAAAATGCGAACAAATATTCGTTTTCCTATTGACATTTTATTTATATTGTTGTATGATGAGAAACGAACAGATGTTCATAAATGTTTATGAATTAAAATATTAAAATATCAAATATTATTACCAATCTTGCATTTGTGCGTTGTTTGATACAAGATTGTTTCAAGATTATTTTAAGAGTAATCCTTTATTAAACTAAAAGCAGCGCAGAAATGAGGTTAAAAATGATTAGTGATGAGAAATTAAAAGCGTTGGATGCAGCTCTTGCCAATATAGAAAAACAGTTTGGAAAAGGCTCTGTTATGAAATTAGGGGAATCCAATGTCAATTTTAATGTGGAGACGATTCCAACAGGTTCATTGAGCTTAGATGTTGCGTTAGGTCTTGGCGGTGTTCCAAGAGGACGTGTTGTTGAAATATATGGTCCAGAGTCGAGTGGTAAGACAACCGTAGCACTTCATATGGTGGCAGAGGTCCAAAGACAGGGAGGTATTGCAGGATTTATTGATGCAGAGCATGCCCTAGACCCTGTATATGCTAAAAACATAGGTGTTGATATTGATAATTTATATATATCACAGCCAGACAGCGGAGAGCAGGCATTAGAAATTACGGAGACAATGGTACGTTCGGGCGCTGTGGATATTATTATTGTGGATTCTGTTGCAGCTCTTGTGCCAAAGGCTGAAATTGATGGAGATATGGGTGATTCTCATGTCGGTCTTCAGGCAAGATTGATGTCTCAGGCTTTAAGAAAATTGACGCCGGTTGTCAGCAAAAATAATTGCATTGTAATTTTTATCAATCAGCTTCGAGAAAAAGTTGGTATTATGTTTGGAAATCCAGAAACAACAACGGGTGGACGTGCTTTAAAATTCTATGCATCGGTGCGTATGGATGTAAGAAGAATTGAGACATTAAAGCAAGGTGGTGAAGTGATAGGTAATCGAACAAGAGTAAAGGTTGTCAAAAATAAGATTGCTCCTCCATTTAAAGAAGCAGAGTTTGATATTATGTTTGGAAAGGGAATTTCTAGTGAAGGTGATGTTCTTGATTTAGGTGTTAATGTTGGAATTATTCAAAAAAGCGGAGCATGGTTTTCATATAATGGGGAAAAAATTGGACAAGGCAGAGAAAATGCCAAGCAATTTCTGATAGAACATAGAGATATTTACAATGAGATAGATAGTAAAGTTCGAGAACATTACTTTAATAAAGAAGAAAAAAAGGATGACCATTCACAAGATGCCGCACTTCCAGTATCCGAAGATGAAGGTGATGCAAAGATAGCAAAGAAAAAGTCGGTTAAGGCAAAGGAAGAATAAAAGTAATATGGATTATATAGTTACTTCTATTGTGGATATAAAGCATTCTTATTCCAATAAAAAAAAGCTGGTTTATATTAATTATGAACCAGCTTTTGCGCTTTATAATAAAGAATTAAAAACATATAACGTAAAAGAAAATGAGGCGATTTCGGAACAAAATTGTAGTGATATTGTTCAGATGTTATCAAAAAGAGCTACAGTTCGGGCAATGAATCTCCTAAAAAACAAAGATTATACCCAAAAAGAACTGGTAAACAAATTAGAGTTGTCCTATTATCCAAAGAAAAGTATTGATGATGCACTAAAATATGTAGAACATTATGGATATATCAATGACAAGCGTTATGTAGAAAATTATATAGCATTTAAAGCTAGTAAAAAAAGTAGGAAACAGATAGAACAGTTTTTAAAAGAAAAGGGTGTTGATTCTGATATTATTGAGAGTGCATTAGAAGCTTATTATAGTGATTCATCGGAATGTGAAGAAAATCTTATTCTAAGTACACTCAAAAAGAAATATGGAAATATTCCTATGGAAGAATTAGATTATAAACAAAAACAAAAGATGATGGCATACATGTATAGGAAGGGATTTAGCATGGATACAATTCGTAAGGCTGTTGATGTATTTCTTGACAATGTATGAAATTCAGTATAAAATTAGAGCATTGTATGTTTTGTACAATGAAAACTAAATAAGGAGGTGCTCCTGTGCTAGTTGTTATCGCTATAATTGCTACATTGATTATAGTCGCACCTATTACTTGGCTTATTGCATCCAATGCCCAGAAAAAATCTTATGAAACGACTGTTGGCAACGCTAAAGATAAGGCAAGAGAAATAATAGATGAAGCATTAAAAACGGCTGAAGCAAAGAAAAAAGAATCTTTGTTAGAAATTAAGGAAGAATCTTTAAGGACAAAGAATGAGCTTGACAAGGAAACGAAAGAAAGACGTGCTGAATTACAAAAGTATGAAAGACGTGTGCTTTCTAAAGAAGAATCACTTGACAAGAAGATAGAAGCTGTTGAAAAACGCGACACCAATCTTACCAGGAAAGAGGAAGAACTTGGTAAAAGAAAGCAAGAAGTTGATGAACTTGAACAGAAGAGACAACAGGAACTCGAAAGAATCTCAGGATTAACCTCCGAACAGGCAAAGGAATATCTATTAAAGACTGTTGAAGATGAAGTAAAACATGAAACTGCTGTTATGATTAAGGCCTATGAGAGTAGAGCCAAAGAGGAAGCTGAAAAGAAGGCGAGAGACTGTATTGTTTCTGCTATTCAAAGGTGTTCGGCTGACCATGTTGCAGAAATGACGATTTCTGTGGTACAGCTTCCAAATGATGAGATGAAAGGTAGAATTATAGGCAGAGAAGGTCGTAATATTCGTACATTAGAGACGCTTACAGGTGTCGAATTGATTATTGATGATACACCAGATGCTGTTGTTTTATCTGGATTTGACCCAGTTAGAAGAGAAGTTGCCAGAATTGCCCTTGAAAAGCTTATTCTTGATGGACGTATTCATCCTGCCAGAATTGAAGAAATGGTTGAAAAGGCTCAAAGGGAAGTGGAAACGGTTATTAAGGAAGAGGGCGAAGCGGCTACTCTTGAAGTTGGCGTACATGGTATTCATCCAGAGTTAGTGAAGCTTCTTGGCAGAATGTATTTTAGGACAAGCTATGGTCAAAACGTCTTGAAACATTCCATTGAAGTTGCTCAGTTAGCAGGATTGCTGGCTGAAGAGGTGGGCTGTGATGTCAAGACTGCCAAAAGAGCAGGATTGTTACATGATATTGGCAAGTCCATTGACAGAGAAATGGAAGGTACACATGTACAGATAGGTGTTGATTTATGTCGAAGATATAAAGAATCACCTGTTGTTATTAACGCAGTTGAGGCTCATCATGGAGATGTTGAGCCAGAGTCGCTTATTGCATGTCTTGTACAAGCCGCTGATACAATATCAGCAGCAAGACCAGGTGCAAGAAGGGAAACATTAGAAACATATACAAACAGACTTAAACAATTAGAAGATATTACAAACTCCTTTAAAGGAGTTGAAAAATCATTTGCCATTCAGGCGGGTAGAGAGATTCGAGTTATGGTTGTTCCTGAAGTTGTCAGTGATTCAGATATGATACTTATGGCAAGGGATATTTCTAAACAGATTGAAGACCAGATGGAATATCCAGGACAGATTAAGATTAGTGTTATTCGTGAGTCGAGAGTTGTCGATTACGCCAAGTAGAATAATTAGAGTTCATAGGGACTTGCAAGTTGTGTTATACACATTTGCAAGTCTTTTTTAGTATTGCAAAATAAAAATGAAAGGAGTATAATATTTCAGGTTTATATATTATGTATATTTTAACTTCATCAAGGAAGTTCCTCACTTCAATGTCATAGAAGTATATAAGAATAGCATTCTGTGATGAATAGTTGTTTTTTATTTAAAATATACAAGTCAGAAAATGAGAAAAGAAGGATACAAACAGGAGGATTATGATATGCAATATAGCCAGATGAGTACGGAAGAGTTGCAGGAGTTAAAAAAGAAAATAAGTGAACAGTATAAAGAGTCTAAGTCAAAAGGCTTAAATCTTAATATGGCAAGGGGTAAGCCTGCCACAGCTCAACTTGATGTTTCAATGGATATGTTAGATGTTGTGAACAGTTCGTCTGATATGATGGCAGAAGATGGTACAGACTGTCGAAATTATGGTTTGCTTGACGGTTTGCCAGAAGCTAAAAGATTAATGGCAGATATGATAGATACAACACCTGAACATGTGATTGTTTATGGTAATTCAAGTCTAAGCGTTATGTATGACCAGATATCAAGAGGATATTCACAGGGGTATTTAGGCAATCCAGCTTGGTGTAAGCTTGATAAAGTGAAATTTCTTTGTCCAGTTCCAGGATATGACAGACATTTTGCAATTACAGAAATTTTTGGAATAGAAATGATTAATATTCCAATGACGCAGGATGGTCCAGATATGGATTTGGTGGAACAGTATGTTCAAAATGATGCGTGCGTAAAAGGAATATGGTGTGTGCCAAAATATTCAAATCCGCAGGGTTATACGTATTCGGACGAGACGGTGAAACGATTTGCAAACTTAAAACCAGCCGCTAAAGATTTTAGAATTTTTTGGGATAATGCGTATGCAATCCACCATTTGTATGAAGATAGACAAGATAAAATTTTAGATATTTTATCCGAATGTGAAAAAGCAGGAAATGCCAATATGGTATTTGAGTTTGCCTCAACTTCTAAAGTGTGTTTTGCAGGAGGTGGAATAGCTGCATTGGCAGCTTCAAAGGATAATATAGAAGATATTAAAAAGAATCTTACCGTACAGACCATTGGTTATGATAAGATTAATCAATTAAGACATGTGCGATATTTTAAAGATTTAAATGGTTTAAATGCGCATATGATGAAGCAGGCAGCTTTGATAAGACCTAAATTTGAGGCGACAATCAAGGTACTTGAAGACGAATTGTCTGGTTTAGGAATTGGGTCATGGGATACGCCTAGAGGAGGCTATTTTATATCTTTTGATGCTATGGAAGGTTGTGCAAAAGCCATCGTTGCCAAGTGTAAAGAGGCTGGAGTGATATTGACGAATGCTGGTGCAACATTTCCATATGGAAAGGATGTCAAGGATAGTAATATAAGAATTGCACCTTCTTTTCCTTCAATTGAAGAAATGTTAGAGGCTGCTAAAATTTTTGCTATTTGTGTAAAATTGGTAAGTATTGAAAAAATATTAGAGACGAGATAATCAGGTGAGTGCGTATGTTTAAATTTGGATTTATAGGAATGGGAAACATGGGGTATGCCATGTTAAAAAGCGCAGTCAAGGCATTTCATGCAAAGGATTTTATGTTTACCTGTCCAAGCAGCGAGCGAAGAGAACAAGTAAGCAAAGAGACAGGTGTCCAATATGCAGAGAGCAATGCAGAATGTGCCAATAATTGTAAGATGCTTATTCTTGCTGTAAAACCTCAAGTGTATGATGTTGTTCTTAAAAACATTCACGATATTGTTACAGATGAGACGATTATTATTTCATTGGCGCCTAATATATCGACGGATTATATCAAAGTAAAATTGGGACGCGATATAAGGATTGTTAGAGCTATGCCAAATACGCCTGCATTAATTGGAGAAGGCATGACTGGAATCAGTTATGATATAAAAGAATTTTCATTTGAGGAACGCGATTTATTGGAACAATTTTTTAACTCATTTGGCAAGGTTGTTACGGTTTCTGAAAATTTAATGAGTTCTGTTGTGTGTGCGAGTGGTAGTTCTCCAGCTTATGTGTATATGTTTATTGAAGCGTTAGCAGACAGTGTTGTCAAATATGGTATTCCAAGACAAGAAGCCTATAAGCTGGTTGCACAGACGGTAGTGGGTTCTGCTAAAATGGTTCTTGAGACAATGGAACATCCTGGAAAGTTAAAAGATGACGTCTGTTCACCAGGAGGAACAACAATTAAAGGTGTCGCTGCTTTGGAAGAATATGGATTTAGAAATGCTCTTATCAAAGCAACCGATGCCTGTTATGCTGCCTGTAATCCGAAAAATTAATAAAACAGTGCAGAAATGAGGATTTATATGAATCACATAAAACGAATAGGAAGAGAATTAAAATATAAGGGGTCTATATTAAATATCTATGCGGATAGTATCAAGCTTCCTGATGGAAATATAGAACAGTGGGACCATATTGACCATAAAAGTGCTGCTGCAGTTGTTCCAGTGTTGCCTGATGGGCGTATTATATTAGTTCGCCAGTTTAGAAATTCACTGGATAGATATACATTAGAAATCCCTGCTGGCGGAGTAGAACCCAATGAGTCTACAATGACGGCAGCAAAGAGAGAGCTAGAAGAAGAGACAGGATATAAAAGTAGTACGGTTGAATCTTTGATAAATATTGTCACTGCCATTGCTTATTGCAATGAAATTGTGGATATTTATGTTGCAAAAGATTTAGTGAAAAGTGAACAGCATTTAGATGCAGGAGAAGATATTGATGTTGAAGCATATACAGTAGAAGAATTGCAACACATGATATATACAGGCGTTATTATGGACTCAAAAACCATTTCGGCAGTTTTAGCATATATCTGTAAGTATGTACATAAAATGAAGTAAACTATTACAGAAAAAGGTGTTTTATTGTATATATCCAATGTTTTATCACGATATAGATTTGTTGTATTGTTATTTATTGGCATGTTGATTGGAACAATATTATTTAATGTAGGTGCTTCCATAGATGCTGCATTTTTAACAAAAGATAGCATTATATTTTTTGCAGAAGATTATATGTCCATGTTTCAAACCGTCAGCATCAATAATGAACTGCTTTTTAGACATGTGGCATTTTCCAGAATAAAACTGATTATTTTTTTAATGTGTGGCTGTATGACACGCTACTATAATGTATGGATTAGAATTGCTATTGCTTTTATGGGCATTACAAGTGGAATTATTATAAGTTGTTGTGCATATTCATATGGCATTGTTGGGGTATTTATCTATGTTGCCTCCATATTTCCACAATGGATACCTTATGTTCTTGCATTTGTAGTACTTGTTAAAATGTTAAATCAGTATAGAAAAGATTATAGACAAATGGTTAGCAACTTAGCTGTTATTATTGTGTTAGTAGCTGTGGGGATATATATGGAAACTATGATAAATCCGTTTATTATAAAGTGGGTTTATAGTTTGTGTTCGTTTGTGTAGAGGATATTTTGATTATCGGCAGAGGAAACTCTGCCGATTTTTTTATGTACCACTTTTTTTCATTGACAATAAGAACTGTTTTAAATATAATCTATTTATATAAATAATTTATATAAATAGATTATATGGGGGTTAATATGCCAAAACAAAAAATAACAAAAGAAATGGTTGTTCATGCTGCTTTTGAACTGGCAAGGGCAGAAGGTATGGAGCAGGTGATGGTGAAGAATATTGCCAAAAAACTGAATTGTTCGGTACAGCCTATTTACAGTTACTGCAACAATATGGATGAATTAAGAAATGATGTTGCCGAGCAGGCAAAACAGTTTGTACAAGAATATGTAGTATCGCATATTGATAAAAAGGATTTATTTTGCAGCACAGGAAGGGCGTATATACAGATTGCAAAAAATGAACCGCATATTTTTAAACTTTTTATTTTTCAAGAACGAAAAAATATTTCTTCTTTGGAGGAATTATATCAATCAGAAACCAATCCGCAAGTAGCACAAAAAATTGCAGAAGATTTAAAGATTAGTATAGAACAAGCAAAAAAATTACATTTAAATATGTTAATTTATACTATAGGAATTGGCACAATTTTTTCAGTAACCACACCAGGAATATCAGCCAATGAAATTTATTTACAGCAGGAACAAGCCTATGAAATATTTTTAAAAGCGGCATTAGAGTAAGATTGATAATGACCAATACAAAAAAAGGGGAAAGGTTGAAAATGAGTAAAAAAATAATAATTGTATATAAGAGTGTAACTGGATTTACAAAAGAATATGCAGAAATGATAGCACAAGAGATGGATTGTTTATTGATAGATTTAAAGAATGTTACAGCACAGATGATGTCTGATATTGATATTATTGTTTTTGGTAGCAGAATGCACGCAGGAATGATTGATGGACTTAAAAAAGCAAAGCAATTATTTGCGCAAAGTAAAGCTTCACAGTTTATTGTTTTTGCGACAGGCGCTGTGCCTAATGAAGAAAAAGATACGATAGATGAAATGTGGAAAAATAATTTTTCTTCTGAAGAATTACAGGGTATTCCGCATTTTTATATGCAGAGTGGTTTGCGTTATGAGAAGATGCCATTTTCTGATAAGATGATGATGAAAGTGTTTTGTGGGATGATGAAAAGGAAGAAAAATAAAAGTGACAAGGAGCAACAGTTTGCTGATATTATTGCAACGTCTTATGATATTTCTTCAAAATCGTATATTATGCCACTAGTTACGTTTTTAAAATTATAAGAGTATATGTTTTTTTAGATTTGATGCAGTAAGTATATAAATATTTGATTGTTTGGAAAATAGAGAAATCAAACAACAGGCAAGTTTACCTTCTATTTAAGAAGAAAAAACTTGCCTGATAATTTTAAATGCGTTATTTTAACCTCATCAATAAATTTGCTTCGTTTCAATATTGTATAGATTTATAGCAGTTCTGCAATATCATATAATAATTTTTCCGATTCATTCCAACCTAAACATGGGTCTGTGATGGATTTTCCATAGATACCCTCGCCAACTTTTTGACAGCCTGGTTCAATATAGCTTTCAATCATAACACCTTTGACAAGGTCATTTACTTCGTTAGAATGTCTCATACTGTGTAAAATTTCTTTAGTAATACGTATCTGTTCCAGATACATTTTTCCGGAATTAGAATGGTTGGTATCAATAACACAAGCAGGATTGACAAGGTCTGTTGAATGGTACATATCAACAAGGCGTATCAAATCCTCATAATGGTAGTTTGGTATATTTTGTCCATGTTTGTTGACAGCGCCACGAAGAACAGTGTGTGTCAGTGGATTTCCGTTAGTTGAAACCTCCCAGTTACGATAGATAAAGGTTTGTTTTGCCTGTGCGGCGATAACAGAATTAAGCATAACGCTAAAATCCCCACTTGTAGGGTTTTTCATACCAGCAGGTACATCAACGCCGCTGATTGTAAGTCGATGCTGTTGGTCTTCAACAGAGCGCGCGCCAACGGCAATATAAGAAAGGACATCAGATAAAAACCAATAATTTTCAGGATAGAGCATCTCATCAGCAGGCATCAGTTCCGTTTCCTCCATCACACGAATGTGCATTTTTCGGATAGCAATTAGACCTGCTAATAAATCAGGTTTTTTTTCAGGGTTTGGCTGGTGAAGCATTCCCTTGTATCCCATGCCAGTTGTACGTGGTTTATTGGTGTATACTCTTGGTATAATAATAATTTTATCTTGTATTTTTTCCTGTACTTTTTTTAATCGAAGTGTATAATCAAGAACAGCGTCCTCATTGTCAGCAGAACAAGGTCCAATAATGGCTAAAAATTTATTGGATCTTCCAGTGATAACATCAGCAATTTCGTTGTCACGTTCTTTTTTTAACAGGGCAATATGTTTGGGTACAGGGTATTGTTCCTTAATTTCGGAAGGGGTTGGTAATTTTCTTATAAATTCAAAACTCATGGTAATCCTCTTTTCTATTTTTCTATCCCATTTTTTGCATAATAAAGCAAAATTAGATATTAAAAGGTAAGTATTATAAAGTTTATAGATACAAACACTTAATATAATATGGCTGAACTTTAACACAATCTATAAAAAATGTAAAGATGATAATATACAAATAGGTTGAGTTGATGTTATAATAATGACAGGAAAAATGTGGTTAAATTTTTTTGATAAAATGGAATGTAAGAAATCATTGCTTTAAAATATCACAAATAAGGCAATTCCTATGTTGCGCTTCGGAATGGAGGGGTTTTATGAGAATGTATGATATCATCCTCAAAAAAAGGGATGGAGGAACACTCACCAAAGAAGAAATTGAATATGTTGTTAAAGGGGTTACAGATGGGACAATACCAGATTATCAGATGTCTGCCTTATTGATGGCAATTTATTATCAACATATGAATTATGAGGAAACTTTAAATTTGACATTACAAATGGCTAAGAGTGGTGATATTCTTGATTTGTCATCCATTCAAGGAATCAAAGCAGATAAACATTCTACAGGAGGCGTTGGTGATAAAACGACATTGGTGCTTGGTCCTATGGTGGCAGCAGTGGGCGTAAAAACGGCAAAGATGAGCGGCAGGGGACTAGGCTATACGGGTGGTACAATTGATAAATTGGAAAGTATACCCGGATTTAGCACCTCATTAGATGTACATACATTTATGAAAAACGTATCTGAAATTGGGATTGCAATCACAGGACAAACGGGTAATTTAGCTCCTGCTGATAAAAAAATGTACGCTTTAAGAGATGTGACAGCAACAGTGGATAATATTGCGCTGATAACAAGCAGCATTATGAGTAAAAAGCTGGCTTCAGGCGCCGATATTATTGTGCTTGATGTCAAGGTGGGCAGCGGTGCATTTATGAAGACAGAACAAAAGGCTTATGAACTGGCTAGAGAGATGGTGCGGATTGGAACAGGGGCAGGCAGAAAAGTATCCGCCGTTATTTCAGAGATGGATCAGCCGTTAGGTCTTGCAGTTGGCAATGCGCTTGAAGTGATTGAAGCGATTGATACTTTAAAGGGAAACGGACCCCATGATTTGTTGGAGTTATGTATAGCATTAGGATCTCATATGGTTGTTTCGGCAGGTATAACAGACTGTTTATCAGAAGCGGAAAATTTATTGAAAGATACGATAACGAATCAGACGGCTTATAAAAAATTTTGTGAATTTGTAAAAGCGCAAGGTGGAGATATTCATGTGCTGGAATCGCCTCAAAGTTTGATTCATGCAAGTATTATAAAAAATATTGTGTCGGATAAGTCGGGATATATTAGCCATATTAAATCAGATGATATTGGAAAAGCTGTTATGTTACTTGGCGGCGGACGGCAGACAAAAGAGTCTGTAATTGATTCTTCAGTCGGCTTTGTACTTCGCAAAAAAGTGGGAGATTATGTTTCACAAGGGGAATCATTAGGTGTGATGTTTGCCAATCAAGAAGAATTGGCAAAGCAGGCACATCCAATATTGAAAGAAGCCTTTTCTTTTTCCGATAAAAAAGTGGAAAAAATACCATTAATAAAAGGAATCGTTATTTAACCTTTTAACTAACTGTTGAATTAATTTCTAAATTATGGTATAACTAGTATAGTTAGCCATTAGGCAATAATAAAAAGAAGGAGAATACCTATGGAAGTAAGACCAGGAGCAAATCCAGCAGATGTAAAAAATTATGACACAGAACGATTAAGACATGATTTTCTTATACAAGATTTATTTGTAGTAAATGAGATTAAGACAATATACAGCCAGATTGACAGAATTATAGTAGGTTCTGCCACACCAGCGGACAAGACTCTTACATTGGAAGCAGGCGCTGAGCTTCGAGCAAATTATTTTCTTGAAAGACGAGAAATGGGCATTATCAATATTGGTGGTAATGGAACAGTTACAGTAGACGGAACAGAGTACAAGTTTAAATATAAAGATGGAATGTATATAGGTATGGGTGCAAAGGATATCAAGTTTTCAAGTGATGATGCAGCCAATCCAGCAAAGTTTTATTTTAACAGCGCACCTGCTCATATGACTTATCCAACGGTATTTATTGACCCAGACAAAGATATTTTACCAGAAAATAAAAAAGAGCTTGGCTGTCTTGAGAGTGCAAATCATCGAACCATTAACAAGTATATATTGCCAGGACAAGTAGAGAGCTGTCAGCTTGAGATGGGTATGACTTGTCTGGAACCAGGCAGTGTTTGGAATACAATGCCATGTCATACACATGACAGAAGAATGGAAGTGTATCTGTATTTTGAAGTACCAGAAGATGCAGTTGTCTTTCATTATATGGGTGAGCCAACACAGACACGTCATATCGTTATGAGAAATGAGGAGGCTGTGATTTCTCCAAGCTGGTCTATTCATTCTGCTTCAGCAACACACGCATATACATTTATATGGGGTATGGTTGGTGAAAACCAAGATTTTGATGATATGGACGATGTGGATATGAAAGATTTAAGATAAAATGGTCTTTTTGTATAATGGTCTGCCATAAACCTATAAGAATTTTTAGTTTTTTGTACAAAAAGCAGCACAGAAATAAAAATGAAAGATTAAACTTTTTATAATTATGTTTAATCTATTCATAAATTAACATTAGGGTTAGAACGACCCAAAGTTGTAAAAAATGCTTAGTGATAGTGTAAGGAACGCTTTTTATATGCAATTATCCTGTTTTTTTCAATATTCAAATAAGCAATTAGCAAAGTAGATTGCAACTATCTGTTGGACTGAATTTGGAAAAGATATCAATAAGAATTTCATCATTTTGTATTTTGTGATGAAGAGTTCAAAAATTTATAAAAAGGAGAGGTAAACATGTCAGTAAATTTTTCACTTGAAGGTAAAATTGCTTTAGTTACTGGTGCTTCTTATGGTATTGGTTTCGCAATCGCATCTGGAATGGCTAAAGCTGGTGCAACAATCGTTTTCAACGATATTAAGCAGGAATTAGTAGATAAGGGCATAGCAGCTTATAAGGAGGCTGGTATTGACGCACATGGTTATGTATGTAATGTATGCGACGAAGCTGGCGTTAATGCTATGGTAGAGACTATCACGAAAGAAGTAGGTCCTATTGATATCCTTGTCAACAATGCTGGTATTATTAAGAGGATTCCTATGTGTGATATGACAGCAGAAGAATTTAGACAAGTTATTGATGTTGACTTGAATGCGCCATTTATTGTATCAAAGGCTGTTATTCCTTCAATGATTGAAAGAGGTCATGGTAAGATTATTAATATCTGTTCAATGATGTCTGAACTTGGACGTGAAACAGTTTCTGCATATGCAGCAGCTAAGGGCGGCTTGAAGATGCTTACAAGAAATATTTGTTCAGAGTATGGCAAGTATAATATTCAGTGTAATGGTATTGGACCAGGTTATATTGAGACACCTCAAACAGCTCCACTTAGAGAGCGTCAGCCAGACGGTTCAAGACATCCATTTGATTCTTTTATTGTTGCTAAGACTCCAGCTGAAAGATGGTTAAAACCTGAAGAGTTAGCTGGTCCAGCAGTGTTCCTTGCTTCAGAAGCATCCGATGCTGTCAATGGACATATCCTTTATGTTGATGGTGGTATCCTTGCATATATTGGCAAACAGCCAGAATAATAGGCATTACTTGAAAAAGCATTTAAAATACGAAATTTTTAAGGGGGGGGGTATAATAAAATCCCTCCCTTATTTTTTTGCAAAAAAAATAACTTTACTTTACAAATGGAAAGTAATTGTTTAATATTAATAATGGCTTGCGAAAAGCAATGCTGTTGTTTTATTATGATGAAAGAAAGAGAAAGGGGTATTGAACGAATTACAATGAGACTTGAAGTAAAAAATATTAAAAAAACATTTGGCGATACCGAAGTTTTACATGATATTTCGTTTGAGGTGTCCAATGGAAAAGCATTGGGATTGCTTGGTCGAAACGGAGCAGGCAAAACAACGACAATACGAGTTATCATGGATGTGTTTCATGCAGATTCTGGTGAATTGCTGTTAGATGGAAAAAAATTTACACAAAAAGAGCATTTAATTGGTTATTTGCCGGAAGAAAGAGGATTATATCCGAAAAAAACAGTTATTGAACAGCTTGTATATTTAGGGAGGCTTCGCGGTATAAGCAAATCCGTAGCAATTAATAATTCAAAAAAATGGTTAAGGCGACTTGAAGTAGACCAATATGAAAATAGAAAACTTGAGACGCTCTCAAAAGGTAATGCGCAAAAAGTTCAGTTGGCGTCAACTTTAGTATGTGACCCTGATATTGTTATTCTCGATGAGCCTTTTAGCGGTCTTGACCCTGTCAATTCAAAAATTCTTCAGGATGTTGTGCAGGAATTGATTGACAGTGATAAACTGGTTATTTTTTCAAGCCATCAGATGAGTTATGTTGAAAATTTTTGTAAGGATATTGCTATTATTGACAATGGAAATATTGTCTTAGCAGGTAATTTAATTGAGATAAAGAAAAAGTTTGGTGAAAAACAGCTTGTATTATCTCCAATGGATGGCAATTTAGATAAATTAGAGCAAATTATTCATGCAAGATTGTCTGATTTTATTGTTCCTACAGGCAGAACAAAAGAAGATATCATTATAAAATGTGTAAAAGATATATCCAGAAAAGAGTTGTTAGCTCAAATCCTTGAATGTGATATTGAAATAGAACATTTTGAGACATATAAGCCAAGTTTAAATGATATCTTTGTTGCAACAGTAGGTGATGAGGAAAATGATACAAAGGAAACGAAAATGACAGGAGGTGCAGTCCAATGAAGAAATTTTCAGTCGTTTTTATGTATGAGCTTAAAAATTACATACAAAATAAATCCTATATGGTTTCAACGATATTGATTGCTGTTTTGCTTGCCGCAATTATGTTTTTGCCAAGAGTGATTGATATGTCTAGCATGTTAGGTGACAATGCATCAACTTCTTCATCAACACAAGACTCTGTGGAAGAAAATGAAGATTCAAATCAAAGCAGTGAAGATTCAGGCAATTTAATGATATATGATAAGAGTGGTGTATTTGGTGATTTATCATTAATTAAAAGCGCTTTTTATAATTATAATATACAGACAAAAACATCGAAAGAAGATATTGAGGAAGCTGTAAAGAGCAGTGATGATACGATTGGATTTGTTGTCAATTCATTGACAGAATATGAGTATTATGTAAATAATAGCAGTATGTATGACAGCAATTGCACTATTTTTGACAATCTTTTAATAACCGTAAATCAAATAAAATTTTGTCAGGATAATGGTTTAGATTATGAAAAATCAATATCATATTTTTACCCAGAAATTAAGAGTAATAAAAATGTATTAGGAAAAGATATGAGCAATAATTATATGTATTGCTATATTTTAATTATCTTTATCTTTATGATTATTATTTTATATGGTGTGATGGTTGCAACATCCGTTACTCAAGAAAAGAGCAATCGAACGATTGAAGTGTTAATTACATCGTCAAATACCAATGTGTTGTTTTTTGGCAAAGTATTTGCAGGAGCTGTTGCCGCATTATTTCAGACAGCGCTTATATTGGGAGCTACCATTATTTCATATCAAATTAACCGTGAAGCGTGGAATGGCATTTTAGATTTTGTTCTTAATATACCTTCTGAAGTTCTTATTACTTTTGCATTTTTTGGACTTGGCGGATTTTTATTTTATACTTTTATCTATGGAGCTGTTGGCGCGCTTGTATCTAAGACAGAAGATATTAACAAGAGTGCAGGTGGTATTCAGATGATTATTATGATTGTTTATTTTGCCGTATTAATACAGCTTGGCAATATTGATGGTATTGTTATGAAAGTGGCTTCATGGCTTCCAATTAGTTCTTATAGCGCTATGTTTGCAAGAGTTGCTATGGGGAATGTACAGATGTGGGAAGTAGTAATTTCATTTGTGATTCTGGCAGCAAGTATTGTGGGCGTTGGTTTTCTTGGAGCAGCAATCTATAGAATGGGAACATTGCGATATGGCAATCCAATTAAACTGTCTAATGCAATTAAAGCGATAAGAAATAATAAATAAAAAAATATACTTATAAATAAAAAATATTATATATAAAAATAATAGAGTAACAACATATAAGATTAATATATATTAGAACAATCAAGGGGCTGTCGCAAAAAGAATTTTAAGTATTATATATAGTTTTTTCACCATTATAACTACTATATATAGAATTGAAGTTCTATTTTGCAACAGCTCTTTTAGATAAAGTGTTATTTAATGCGAAATTGATTAATTAGGTGATTCAGTGTTTTTGCCTGTTCAGACAGTTCGTTAGAAATGATTGCACTGTCTACAGCAGCGGAGGAGTTATTTTCAATGACTTTAGAAACCTCTTTGATTCGATTTTCTATAGAAATAATCATTTCCGATTGCTGGACACTAGCAAGTGAAATTTCATCCATCAGCACTTTAATTGATTGGATACATTCACTAATAACTTGCATAGCAGATATGGCGACACTTGAAGACTCTGTACCTGTTTTTACATCATGGATTGAACGTCCAATCAACTCGCCTGTACTTCTTGCAGCTTCAGCAGACTTTGTTGCAAGGTTTCGGACTTCGCCAGATACAACAGAAAATCCTTTTCCTGCCTCACCAGCCCGCGAAGCTTCAACAGAAGCATTTAGTGCAAGAATGTTTGTCTGAAAAGCAATATCTTCAATGGTCTTTACAATACTGCCAATTTGCGCTGAGGACTGGTCAATATTTTTTGTGGCAATAATTAATTGCTCCATTTTTGCATCCGCTTCTGAGGCATAACCTGTCGCTTTATCAACTAAATTACTTGCATTGCTGCATCGGGTTGTACTGTTTTGAATTTGTGCAGTAATATCAGCAACATTGGATATCAGTTCGTCAATTGAAATATTTTGCTGTATGGCTCCATCGGATAATTCTTGCGCTCCTTTCGATACCTGATTGGCACTATGGTCTACTTGTTGAGCAATGTTGGTAATATCGCATATTATATTTACTAGATGCATGCGAATATTTTTTAGGCTTTCTGCTAAAACTTTGAAATCACCAATGTAGTAGGACTCGTTTTCTTCAACATCCACAGCAATATTACCGTTTGCCATTTCTCCTAAAATTCGACCAATATCATCAATTGTTTTTCGCAGACAGTTACAAACGTGATGAATAGTCTGTGCAATCATACCAATTTCATCTTTTCGATTATAAAATGATTTTAATTCAAGGTCAGCAGAAAGTTCTAAATTGCCAAGTCGTCGGATAGCTCGTTCCATAATCATTAGTTCTCTGCCTTCACGATATAAAATCAATAAGGTTGCAAGAATAATAACAATAGCTACACCTGCACATAAGATACCTACTGTAATACGTACCGTTTCTACTTTTTCATAGACTTCTGCCACATTGTCACATACCATAAAAACCCAGTTTCTATCTTCTAAATATTTATATACAACAAGTTGATTGACACCATTTTCGTCTTGATAGGAATATGTACCTGCCTGTGTATTGCCATCCGTTTTGATTTGTTTTAGAATTTCCTGATAACCAATATCTGTTGTTTGCGTATTGAGTAAAGTTTCATCTTGGTGATAAAGATATGTATTGTTTTCTACATTTAAAAATACATATTCACTGTTGGGCAAACCTTCAATATCTAAATCTAATAATGCATCCATTAATTGATTGGCATAAACACCAGCGCCTACATAACCAATACAGGTTTGTTCTTCAAAAATCGGATAGTACATAGAAATAATCATACTTCCAGTTCCTGGAGATTCCATAATTCCCAGATTTGTTAATTGCGGCTGAGCTAAAATCGTATTGCGAAATACATCTAAGGATTCACCTGTACGGGTAGTCATTCCAATAGCGCTAGAAGATGTATGCGTTAAGATATAGGTAGAGGGAGTACCAATATATAAACCTTCAAAAATACCTTTAATTGCAGCAAAATCTTGTGTATATTGCTGTCCTTTTTGTAGTAATTCAGAGTCCTCTGGATTTGCAAGAAGTTCTCGAACTTCACTGCTTAAAGCAAAAGCCATCATATATTCTTCTGCGGAAGTTACATAATCATTAATGATTGCAGCTCTGGATTCTACAGCATCTATCATTTGATTGGTTATATCATTTTTAACCATAGAGGCAACACGATTGGATACAATAAACCAAAGCAGCAGCATTCCTATAAAAGTAATCATAGTAGTAATAATACTAATACGTGTAGCAAGCTTTCGATTTGTTAAAAATTTCATAAAAATCCTCCATTTTGAAGCGTAGTATGAAAATGGCGCAAAATTGTCACATTAAGCTTTATTTTTTCTATAAATAAAAATTTAGTAAATTATTTATGTTGGTAGATATATAAAATTTTAAAATCGATGTAATTGACCTCCTTTTATTTCAATAATATCACTGTCATTTAATTGAACCCATGCTGAAGAAGCACTTGGATTATAAACAAAACTGTTATCAGCAGCAAATTTAAGGTTATCATATACTTGATTGTAATGTACAATATCAATATTGGTAGCATACCAAATATCCTCTTGATTAGCCATTAATTCGCAAAATTCTTCGATAATATTCCAGTTATTATTTCGTTCAAATTCAAAACTATGTCCCCATACATACATCATATATAAATATTGTGTCTTTTTTAGATTGAGAAATTTTTGACCAAACTGTAATAAATGATGGTTATGATGACAGGTAGGACACCAGCGCATATAGTCGTTTGGCAAATCAAAACCTGTAGCATCACCTATAAGAATAGGTCCCTCCGCCTCATTTGCATATGCTGTGGCACTGCATACATCAGCGTATTTATCATTGACAACTCGGGCATATTCGATGCCAAGAGTTTTTGCAATATGAACACAACGTTCATCATAGGAACCGTTTGGATAAGCTAAACCTCGTATAGGATATCCCATAATGTGTTCCAGATTTTTTTTATCATCTAGAATTTGACTGGTAATTTCTAAATTGGAGCATCGTGCAAGTGTAGGATGCGTGCATGTATGAGCTGCAACCTCATGTCCTTTATAAAGTTCCCCCCATTCGTTTTCTGGAATCCTATTATCCATATATGTAAGACCAGAATTAAGGTTAAATGTAGCTTTAATATTATATTGATTGAATATTTTTACAAGACGACGGTCTTCTATTTTGCCATCATCATAACTTAATGTTAGAACTTTGTGTTTTCCGCCGGGAAACGTTTTATATATCATATTCATTACGATATTCCTCCATATTTTATTTAAGTAAATTTATAATTTAACCTCATCAGGGAAAGGCTTACCTGTTAAAAAAATGTCACAAAGTGACAATATGTTTATGAGGAAGTAGTAAAGTGGATTGTGAA
Organism: uncultured Lachnospira sp.; assembly: GCA_910585095.1. Lineage (GTDB taxonomy): Bacteria > Bacillota > Clostridia > Lachnospirales > Lachnospiraceae > Lachnospira. The sequence continues at coordinate 83,112 of CAJUBU010000010.1, read as the reverse complement.
TATCCACTTTATTTTTAATATTATAAAAGTATATTTATCCAAAATGCTATTACGTAATAATAAAAGTATAGACAAATAGCAAAAAGGACTGTACATATTTATTTTATTAAGCATAGCAGATATAGGGCAAAAACGCAATATTCTTTGAAATAGCATTTTTTATTAAGACAGCAAAAATATACTTTGTTATAATAAAAATAGTAATGAGCAAAACAAAGTGAGGAGGTGTGCATTTGCAATCAAAAAAAGAAATGATAAAAAAAGTGATTGATTATATTGAAAATAATCTTGAACAAGAGATTGATTTAGATAACATTGCAGAAACAATAGGATATTCTAAATTTCATTTAAACCGAATGTTTACAGAAGAAACCAATATTACAATACATAAATATGTACAGACTCGCAGGCTTACAGTAGCGGCTGAAAAATTGGTAAAGACTGATATGCCAATTGTACAAATTGCCTATGAAGCGGGGTATCATTCACAACAAGCGTTTTCATTGGCTTTTAAACAGATTTATTTATATCCGCCAAAGGTTTATAGAAATAGGGGGATTTTTGTTCCCAAACAACAACAAATTTCAATGGGAGGATATTTTTCTTTTAATAGTAATTATCAGTTTATAAAAGAAATGACAGGGAGGGCAGCATGAGTACAATTCCTTATGTTATTGAACAGACTAGTCGAGGGGAAAGAAGTTATGATATTTTTTCTCGTTTGCTGTCGGATAGAATTGTGTTTTTAGGGGAGGAAGTAAGCAATGATTGTGCCAATTTAATTATTGCCCAAATGCTTTTTTTAGAATCACAAGACCCTAATAAAGATATTCAATTTTATATTCATAGTCCAGGAGGTTCGGTAACGGCTGGATTTGCAATTTATGATACTATGCAATATATTCAATGTGATGTCTCAACAATTTGTGTGGGACTTGCAGCAAGTTTTGGGGCTTTTTTGTTGGCGGGCGGCACACATGGAAAACGGTTTGCCCTGCCCAATGCTGAAATTATGATACATCAGCCAGCTATCAGTGGAGGTATTAAGGGACCTGCAAGCGATATCAAGATTATGTCAGATTATATGCAAAAAAGCAAACGCCGATTGAATAAGATTTTAGCGCAAAATACAGGACATACAATGGAGGAAATAGAAAGAGATACAGACAGAGACCATTTTATGAGTGCAGAGGAAGCACGAAATTATGGGCTGATTGATTCTATTATTTCAAGGTAGAAAGATATGATGTCAAGTAGATATTTGTAATCGGCATTGCATCTTATAAAGAGCTGGTGCAAAAAAGAATTTTTAATACGAGATATTATTATTTTTGGTTTAGATAATGGTTATATCAAGTACGAAATTTCTATATTGCAGCAGCTCACAAATATATTTTATTTACCCAAGAAACGTATTTAAAATTTCTGTAAAATAGTCTCTAAATTCTAATTTTTTAATATCTGTATCGGATTTAATATCAATAATATTCCATATTTTATCATTGATATAAATTTTTATATTACCAACAATATCATTTTTAGATATTGGCAATTGAACATCATTATAATTGATGGTGACATTAACATTGTCTTTATCCGACAAAAGAAGCTGTAGATTTTCATTGATGTCTGCGTAGGGCATAAATTCATGGTATTTTAATCCATCCCACACAGATAACGGCTCTAGGGGAGAATCTTTATCATATATTGTTTGGATATTATATTTTTCCCGTCCATAGTCCAATAATTTTTTTGAATCTTTCCATTTGTAAGTTTTGTTGTTTGGCCAGCCACAAGCCAGTAAAGCTACAATAAATGTGCGATTGTCATCTTTGTATGCACATACATAGCAATATCCTGCATCGCATGTAAATCCTGTTTTTCCAGAGATAATATTAGTATACATCGACAAAAAAGCATTGGCATTACCTACAGAGAAACTTCTAAGAACAGATTGTTCTTTATTGTAAGAAGAAAAAGAGTGCGATTGTGTTTGAGTAATATCAAGAAATTTACTATTATTGATACAATATGACATAATAACGGCTAAATCTCTTGCTGTGGTGGAATGTATACCCTGTTCGTCGCTGGCGTCAAGACCATTTGGCGTTATAAAATATGTATTTTCACAACCTAAACTGGCGGCTTTTTTATTCATTAAGGTGGCAAATATATGAACCAATTTTTTGGAATCTTCTTTTGTCAATTCATTGATATGTCTGTCTGCAAGAGTGCCTGCCTCGACTGGAAATTCCTCAGGATTGGAGCGCAGAAAATGCTGTGCTACATTTTCAGCGATAACGACAGCCGCGTCATTGTGCGATTTTAACATCAGAGAGTACAGTAAATCTTCTAGTTTAAAGTAATCTTTTTTATTGACATTTAATTTGACGTCAGGCATAGAAGCTGCATATGCTGAAGTTTCACAAATTAAATCTAAATCGGCATATTCCAGAGCAATAATACAAGTCATAATTTTTGTGGTACTAGCCATAGGAACAGGGGTATTTTCATCTTTTCCATATAGCACGCGCCCCGATTCACCATCTAAAAGCGCAGCATATTTTGCAAATAAATCCATTTTTTCATTGTCGGCATATGTGTAAGTTGTACAGAAGACAAAATTAAAAATCAGTATCAGTGTAACAGTTTTTAATATTAAACTAACATTTTTTTTCAAATATTTCATATTTTATTTTTACTTGCTATGATATAATGCTTATAATATGTTTATTTGAGAGGATAAGATTTTATGAGTTATATTGAATTTGAAAATGTGCATAAAATATACAAGATGGGTGATGTGAAAATCAAAGCACTAAATGGTGCCACTTTTTCGATTGATAAAGGGGATTTTGCCGTTATAGCAGGACCAAGCGGAGCTGGAAAAAGTACCATATTAAATTTACTTGGAGGAATGGATTCTTCAACAACTGGAAAGATTATTGTTGATTCACAGCGAGTGGACAAGTTTAATGCTAAAAAATTGACAACTTATAGAAGATATGATATAGGTTTTGTCTTTCAATTTTACAATTTAGTTCAAAATCTTACCGTGAAGGAAAATGTTGAGCTTGCCACGCAAATCTGTAAAAATCCTCTAAATATAGAAGAAACGATTGTGTCCGTTGGATTGGAGCATCGAATGAATAACTTTCCTTCGCAGTTATCTGGTGGGGAGCAGCAGCGTGTAGCGATTGCAAGAGCATTGGCAAAAAATCCAAAACTGCTTTTATGTGATGAACCAACAGGTGCGCTTGATTATCAGACGGGAAAATCGGTATTAAAGCTACTGCAAAATATGTGTATTAACAATGGCGTTACCGTGGTTGTAATTACACATAATATGGCATTGACACCAATGGGAAATAAAGTTATTAAAGTAAAAAATGGCGCGATTAGCGATATATCGGTTAATGATAATCCAACACCTGTTGAGGAGATTGAATGGTAAAAAAGAGTTGTAAACAACTCTTGCAAGTTTGTATAACAAACTTGCTGTGGACAGGAAGAATTTGCAAAGAAAACGGGTTACTTTTCTGTTTATGTACAATTTTATTGTCATTTTATGGTCTTTTTTAAACAGGAAAGTCGCATTTTTAACCAATGTGGCAAAAAAGAAAAGTGTAAGTTACAGCGCTGTATATTAAAAATATATAATAAATAGTAAAAGGAGGATGTTACAAAAAACGAGTAACATTGTAAAGAGCAAATAATAATATAAGCTTTTTATAAGTTTTTAGTAACAATGATATGTTAAAGGATACATTGAGAGAGATTAAGTCGTCGCTGGGACGTTTTTTTGCTATATTTGCGATTACGATTGTAGGTGTAGCTTTTTTTGCGGGTGTTACCGCTTCTTCGGGTGATATGAAGTATTCTTCTGATGTGTATTATGATGATTATAATTTATATGACTTGAGGATTGTTTCTAATGTTGGCTTTACAGAAGATGAGGTGCAAAAGATAAAAGAGGTTGATGGCATTGATGGATTTTTTGCAACACATACGACCGATGTTATATCCAATATAGATGGCACACAAAATACCGTGCGTGTTATGACTGTTCCAGATGCCAATTTAAATAGTGATAATAAGGATTATATTAATCAGTTGCGAATAAAGGAAGGCAGACTGCCTCAAAAGTCAGGGGAGTGTGTGATACGCTTTTCTGATTTTTACGAGGATAGTATTCATATTGGTGATAAATTAACGGTTTCAGCCGACAGAGATAAAGATATTTTGGATACATTAAAAGTGACGGAATTTGAGATTGTGGGTATTGTTTATACACCTTACTATGTGAGTTATGATATTGGACAAAGCGATATTGGCAGCGGCAAAGTAAATTTTGCAATGATGATTCCAAACGGTGATTTTGTAGAAGAATATTATACTGAAATTTTTGCAACCGTTGATGGCGCAAAATCGTACAACACATATTTGGACGAATATTTTGACTGTGTGGGTATTGTAAAAGAAAAGATTGAAAATATACATGATTCGGCAGTTGAGTTAAGAGTGAATGATAATCTTAAAGAGATTGACAGAAAGAAAGATGAGGCGTTAGACGAGGCGTATCAGACAATACGAAAGGGAGTGGAGGAAGAAATTACAGGAAGTTATCAGGCTTTTTATCCAGGTATTGATGTGTCTGGTATGGTTGAATCCATGATAGAAAGTGCTGTTGAGGAGAGTATTAAAAATTTTGATACCAGCGAAATTGACGATTATTTTGATGATTTGAAAACGGATTTAAAAGAATCCAGTAAAGATTGGGAATGGTATGTGCTAGATCGTGATTCGAGTTATTCTTTTAGAGAATATCAGTCAAGTGCTGATAGAATGGATAAAATAGCGATTGTATTCCCCATATTTTTTATTTTAGTAGCAGCGTTAGTTTGTCTTACAACAATGACAAGAATGGTTGACGAACAGCGCGAATTGATAGGAACATATAAGGCATTGGGTTATTCTAAAAATACCATTGCGATGAAATATATTATCTATTCTTTTACAGCTTCAGCACTTGGCGGTGTGATAGGATGTATTGTCGGATTAAAGCTGTTTCCATATATTATTTATAATTGCTGGAATATCATTTACTATATGCCAGGTATACAGTATGGAGACCATTATATTTTATCCTTGGTAGCGATTCTTTCCATGATAGCGGTGATTGTGCTTGCGACGATATATGCTTGTTACAGTGAATTGTCCGAAGTTCCGTCACAGCTTATGCGTCCAAAGGCGCCAAAAAAAGGAAAAAAGATAGTTCTTGAGCATATTGGTTTTTTATGGAAGCATATGTCCTTTTCAAGTAAGGTTACAGCAAGAAACCTTTTTCGATATAAGAAACGCTTTTTTATGACTGTTGTCGGGGTAGCAGGCGGCTGTGCGTTGATGTATGCGGGATTTGGAATTAAGGATAGTATTTCTACTCTTATTGTAAAACAGTATGAGGAAATCTTAAAGTATAATTTAACGATTATGTATAGTGATGATTCTATATACGATGCTGTAAAAGAGGATACCAGAATTAATGAGTATTCGGCACAGTATAGCTATACAGCCAAAGCAAGCAATTTAGAACAGTTGAGTGATAAAAATTTTGTTGAAAAAGAAAATATTAATATGAATGTGGTTGATGATGTTTCTGCTTTTGAAAAATTTGTACTGTTAAGAAAGCGCAATACTAATACCACATATCACCTTGATAATAGTGGAATATGTATAACAGAAAAGCTGGCAAAAGATTTGGGCATAAAAGAAGGGGATACCATTTATGTTACAGATGAGGACGAAAAACGCATACCAATGAAAATTGCTCATATTGTAGAGATGTATACATTTAATAGTATATATATAACAAAACAATATTATCAAGAAGTGACAGGAGATGATTATAGTAATAACTGTATTATTGCAAATGTTTATAATTCTGATGAGGAACTAGAAAGCCAGATAGGGAGTGATTATCTGGCTATGGAAGATGTGGACAGTATTACATTTTCAACGGCTAATATTACAAAGTTTGAAAATATGATTCAGACAATGAATCTTGTAACCTATGTGTTGATATTGTCGGCAGCTATCTTGTCTTTTATTGTGTTATATAATCTTACCAATGTTAATATATCTGAGAGAATCCGCGAAATTGCTACAATTAAAGTGCTTGGGTTCTATGATTTAGAAGTTGCATCTTATGTATATAGAGAGAATATATTAATATCCATTATTGGCGCTTTGGTTGGGTTAGTGTTAGGTATGGCGCTGCACAATTATATTATGACAACAGTTGAGATGGATAATATTATGTTTGGCAATGCGGTTAAGCCCTTAAGTTTTGTATATTCTGTTGCGTTGACTATTGTATTTTCAATGATTGTCAATGTGGCGATGTATGGAAAGTTAAGGCGTGTTAAGATGGTTGAGTCATTAAAATCAATTGAGTAAAATATATGTGAAAAATTTTATATTGGAATAAAAAAAACGGCTTGTTCATATATTGTGAAAAACAATAGAAACAAGCTGTTTTTTTATGGACAATATTGCACAAATATTACGTATATTACCAGAGAGAGTAAAATGTGAAGTAAACGATATTATTAAGCGAAATGGTCTTGCTTACAGCAAACTGACAGAAATACATTTGAGAATTAATCAGAGCGTGATAATAAAATATGAATATGGAAAAGAGTATATTATTGGAAATATTCATATTACATCAGAAGATATTAATTATTGCCTGCAAATGATAACAAAATATTCCATATACGCTTATCAGGATAGTATTCGGATGGGATTTGTCACAGTGAAAGGAGGTCATAGGGTTGGTGTTATGGGGCAGGCAATTGTTGAAAATGGCGCAATTTCAGGACAAAAAAATATAACATTTATCAATATAAGAGTGGCACATCAAATACTTGGCTGTGCGAGGAATGTGATACCTTTTATATATGATGGCAGTGTGCATAACACATTGATTATCTCCCCGCCAAACTGTGGAAAAACAACATTGCTTCGAGATATTATAAGGAACATTTCAAATGGAATAGATTGTATGCCAAGAAAGGTGGCATTGATTGATGAACGTTCAGAAATAGCAGCAAGTTTTGAGGGGATTCCTCAAAATGATGTAGGACAAAGAACCGATGTTTTAGACCTTGCCCCCAAAAGTCAAGGCATGATACTGGCGTTAAGGGCAATGTCGCCAGAAGTGATTGCTATTGATGAGTTGGGAGGTGTGCAGGATATTGAAGCAGTAAAACAAGTAATTCACTGTGGGTGTAAAGTGATTGCAACGATACATGGGTATGATTTGCAGGATTGCTGTAACAGAAAAGAGCTTAAAGAAATGATAGGACATAACGGGTTTACAAAAGTAATTGTTTTGTCTGGGAAAAAAGGTGTGGGAACAATAGAAAGTATGGTGAATACATAAATGATTATTAGAATAGTTGGAGCAGTTATTATTTTATTGACAGCAGTGACAGCTGGAATTTGTCTTAGCTATGTGGCTAAGACAAGAATTAAGCGGTTATCTGCAATGGTCTCTTCGCTTTATATTTTATCGGGAGATATACGTTATGGAATGACAAGCCTTCCTGCTGCATGTATGAATATTGCAAGAGGAAGTCATAACGATTATTTGAAAAATTTTTATCAAAGGCTTTCCATTGATTTAAATAAAGACGAGTTTGTTGTTTTTTCTGAATTGTGGAAAAGACTTATTTATACCTATGTAAAAGAAATTTATCTTACAGAAAGTGACTGTGAAGTTTTATGTGAAATTGGTGAATTGCCGCTGCATCTGGATAAAGATATGCAGATTAAACATATAGAAAATATTTGCTGTCGTTTAAATGATATTATTGCTGAAGCCAAATCAGGTGTTAATAACAAATGCAGAATTTATCAATGTACCTCAATAGCAGCAGGGATAATTATTGTGATACTTTTATTATAATACGGATTGGAGGCCTGAGATGGAAGTGAGTATTATATTTAAAATAGCGGCGGTGGGTATACTTGTATCGGTGTTAAGTCAAGTGCTAAAGCATAGCGGAAGAGAAGAACATGCCTTTCTTACAAGCCTTGCAGGGTTGTTATTGGTATTATACTGGATTATCCCATATATTGTTGAGTTGTTTGAAACGATGAAAAAAATGTTTCAATTATAATATAACAAGACAAGATTGTTCAGTTTTAAGACAGTAAGGCAGGTGGGGTTTTGATAGAAATTATTAAAGTTGCGGCATTGGCAATCAGTGTAGTCTATCTGATTTCCATTTTAAAAAGTGCAGGAAGCCAGCTGCATATCGTTCTTATTATGACATTTTCTGTGCTGGTTATCTATATTTTATCAGGACGTATATCTGGAATTATTGCACAACTCACAAGAATGCAGGCAATTGTAAATTATGGACAGGATTATATAGCGCTTTTAATTAAAATTATTGGTATTACCTATGTGACGCAGTTTGCATCGGATTTATGTAAAGATAGCGGATACAATGCGCTTGCAGGGCAGATTGAGCTGTTTTGTAAAATCACAATAGCAGCAATCAGTTTTCCTGTTATATGCAGTTTATTTGATATGACTCTTATGACAGTAAGCGCTGCAACACCAGAAATTGAGGATTTGGATTTTTCGGAGATTGACCGCATACTTGAAAATAGTAATTACAATGGATTTTCTTTTAAAAATATTGTAAAGGATATATGCAATAATGATTTTGAGGCACAAGGATTAATAAGACAGGCTATCCAATCCATTTTTAATGAAATTATAAGTAATCAATCATATATCTTAAATATCTTATTTCTTGCTGTTTTTTCAGCTTCACTAAAGATTCTTTTACCTGATAACAACAATAAACAGGTAAGTGATATCTCACTTTTTATCGTATATGCGATAATGATAATTACTGTTTATTCCATATTTAAATCTGCTGTATCAATCAGTTATAAAGCAATTCATTCAACGGTTGATTTGTATATGGCAATTATCCCCGTTTTACTGCCGCTGATTGCGGCAGTTACAGGCAGTATCAGCAGCGGTGTTTATTATGAAGTAGTGATGATGATGGTTACAGCGGTCAATGTTTTATTTAAAGATATTTTAATTAATGTGGTAAGAGCTACCTATATGATATCAATGGTAAATATACTTACAGAGGGCGGACGATTTACAAAATTGGGAGAAATTTTGACACGGGCTGTAAAATTTTGCTGCAAATTAGTATTGACCGTATTTTCGGGATTGAGCTGTGTCAAGACGATTTTAGGACAATCGACAGACACGGTTAAAAAAAATTTGTTTTATAAATCCGCTAAATTTATTCCAGCGGTTGGCGATTCGATAGAAGCAGTTTCTCAAACGGTTATGGCAGCAGGAAATGTTATAAAAAATGCAGTGGGTATAGCTGGAATCCTTGTTCTTATAATAACCGTCAGCGCGCCGCTGCTTCAGTTGATATCTATTACTTGTATGTTAAAAATACTGGCGGCTGTAATTGAGCCATTGGCAGATAAGCAATTTATTTCAATTATAGATACATCTGGAAATATATTAGGATTGTTGTGCTTGATTGTGACCGTTCAATGCAGTTTGTTTATTATGATAACTGCCATTATGATATGTTTATTAAAGCCATAATGACGGCATATGCAGGTATGTACGATAATATTTTTTAAAAAATAAATAATTTATTTTTTAAATATATAAAAATTGTAGGAGGTTTTATGGAATGGGTAAAACAGATTTTTGTCACAGGTATTATGACTGAATTAATACTACATTTATTGCCCGATAAAAAATATGATAAGTATGTGCGGTTAATTTGTGGAGTAATATTAACGATGGTATGTATTTCACCTATACTGTCATTTTTTAGCAATAAAAATAATATAAAAAATTATATCAATATTTTTGAAAAAGTCGGACAAAAGTATGATTATCAAACCATGATAGGAAATATGCAGGGAGCAGACCAATCTTATTATATACAAAATTACATAGAAGTTAATTCTAAGTATATTAATGAGTTGGTTTTAGAGGAAGGCTTAAATCCAGTGGATTGTAAAATTGTTTTGGACATGGATGAAAACAGCGAAACCTATGGAAGTATAAAAACGATTGCTCTAACCATTGCTGATGGGAAAAATTCATGTTATGAAAAAAATGATGGACGCCTTATACTTAATCAAAATGGTGTTAAACAGTATAGTGAGGAACTTTTGGCACTTGTAGAAACGATTTGTGTAACCTATGAAATGGATAAAGATAGTATTTGTGTAAAAATTACATAAAGAGTAATTTAAAAACAAAAGATTTTACAAGTTCAATAAGATATAATTTGTGCAATTCTTGCGCTTTGCTTCGGAATGGGAGGTTTTATGAATAATAAAAATGATTTCATAGAAAAAATATTGAATAAAAAGGGCAAGGAAAAAATATTAATAGTATTATTAATAGGGATTTTATTAATGGTTATCGCAATACCCATAAAAGATGAATCGAAAAATAACAATTCCTTTGTCGGTTCACAAGATACAAATAGTGATATGTATACGAACTGGCTAAAGGATTACAATTCTGATATTACATCCTACAGCACATTTATTGAAGAAAAATTAAAAAATATTTTATCAAAAGTTGAAGGTGTTGGCGAGGTTAATGTAATGGTCAAAATTAATGAAGACGAGTCAATTGAGGGTGTGATAGTAGTTGCAGGAGGAGGTGGTAATGGAACAGTGTCAGCCAGTATTACATCTGCTATTGAAGCTTTGCTTGGAATACCAGCCCATAAGATTAAAGTATTAAAAATGGTATAACAATAAGCGTTTGTTGCGCAGAAATGGAGTAGTCATTGAAAAAAATTAAAAAAAATCAAATTATCATAACAGCGTTGGCAATTATGATTGCCGTTGCAGGATATATTAATTATACAGGAAGTCTTGGCGATATTATATCAATTAAAAATAAAAAAGAAGATGTCCCGGTTACATCGGAATCCCTAGAAGAACCTGGAACAGTTGTTCTTACGGCAGGCGATAATGTGACAGAGGGAGAAAAGTCCGACGGTGAAAATAATGAAAATTCAGATACAATCAGTGTCAATGGTGATGTGACAAGTGAAAAACCCGTTGTTGCAACATCAGTCATATCAGAAGCAAAGTTAAATCGTGAACAGGTGCGGGCAAAAAATAAAGAGATGTTGTTAAATATTATTAATAGTACAGAATTAAATGAAGCGGCGAAGGCAGACGCGGTTGCACAGATAACAGAAATTAGTGAAAATTCACAGAAAGAAACAGCAGCAGAGCTGCTTCTTGAAGCCAAAGGATTAGGAAATTCGGTTGTATCTATACAAGATGGAGAAGTGGATGTTGTCATTAACTCTGCTGGTATATCCGATACGCAAAGAGCGCAGATAGAAGATATTATTAAAAGAAAAACAGGTGTAACTGCGGATAAGATTACAATAAATGTTTGCAATAACTAAAAAAATCGATTATAATATATTCATTAACGCGAATGGCTCTAAAATTGTCTGGTTGCAGCCATGCGTGTGAAATATGACGCAGGAGGTCCGCAATGACTAAAGATTTTGAAAGCAAAGGAAATAGTTACTCTATACACGAGAGAGTTAATATTGGTGAGGTTCGTGTCGCAGATGAAGTTGTTGCTATTATTGCAGGATTAGCTGCCACTGAAGTAGATGGTGTTGAATCAATGGCTGGCAATATAACCAATGAGCTTGTCAGCAAGTTAGGAATGAAAAATTTATCAAAGGGCGTTAAGGTATATGTCAATGATAGAACCGTTGCCGTTGATTTAGCACTGAATATTAAATATGGTTTTGAGATTCCTAAAGTTTCTGCCAATGTGCAGGAAAAAGTAAAATCAGCAATTGAGACAATGACAGGTTTTGAAGTTACATCTGTTAATATTAAGATTGCCGGCGTGAACATTGAAGCTGAGTAAGTAGCATAAGATTAAATATTGAAAAGTCAAATAATTGGACTTTGTTGCTCTTACAAAAATATATTGCATTGTAGCTAGCGCCAGACTGAGTTTTCTCGGTCTGGCGATTTTACACATGTGCAGAAAGGTTGTATCCATGACAAGAACACAAATAAGAGAGCATATCTTTATTATTTTATTTGGAGTAGAATTTCATAAAGCGGAAGAGCTAGATGAACATATTGCTCTTTATATAGATAATATTGGCGTGATATCAAAAAAAGATTTAGATTATATTACAAAAAAATCAAGAGCGATTATTTCTAAGATAGAAGAAATTGATAATATGATAAATGAAACTTCAAATGGGTGGCCAACCAGCAGACTTGGCAAGGCAGAGCTTACGATTATGAGACTTGCCATCTTTGAAATTAAATATGATGATGATATTCCAAATAGCGTTGCTATCAATGAAGCGGTTGAACTGGCTAAAAAATATGGCGCAGACAGCGCTTCTTCATTTATCAATGGCGTGTTGGCAAAATTTATAAAGTAGTATGATTACAAAATAGAATGGTTTACAGTTTGTGATATAAAATTATTTTGCTTATTTCAATACTATACATTAGATAAGAATAGTGTGAAAAATAAGTTTGCAGATACATGGAAAGGCATGGTTTTTTATATGGCAGGTTCCTTTACGGTTTCACAGATAAATAAATATATTAAAAATATGTTTCTTCAAGATTTTGTGTTAAATAAAGTTTCGGTTGCTGGAGAATTGTCAAACTGCAAGTATCATCCTTCTGGACATTTATTTTTTACGCTAAAGGATGCAAGTGGAACATTGCCTGCTATTATGTATGCTGGTCAGGTGAAAAATTTAAATGTACATCTCAAAGATGGCATGAAAGTAGTGGTACATGGTCGAATTGATATATTTGAACGTGATGGAAAATATCAGCTTTATGCAAATCGTATAGAGATGAATGGTATAGGAGAACTATATAAACAGTTTGAAGCGTTAAAAATGCAGTTTGAGCAGATGGGTTATTTTAGCCCGCAATATAAACGTCCTATTCCTAAGTATTCAGGTAAAGTTGGCATTGTGACGGCTTCAAGCGGAGCGGCAATTCAGGACATTATCAATATTTCTCACAGACGCAACCCATATGTTTCATTGATTCTTTATCCTGCACTTGTTCAGGGAAGTGGGGCAGCTAAAAGTATTGTAAAAGGGATACAGATGTTGGATTTGATGGAATTGGACGTTATTATAATAGGACGAGGTGGCGGCTCAATAGAAGATTTATGGGCGTTTAATGAAGAAATGGTTGCGGAGGCAATATTTAATTCAAAAACGCCAATTATTTCTGCAGTTGGGCATGAGACCGATTTTACAATAGCGGATTTTGTAGCGGATTTAAGGGCGCCTACGCCATCTGCTGCCGCTGAGTTGGCAGTAAGTGATATTCATGTGATAGAAGCAGCTTTACAGGGGTATTTAAATGCGTTAAAAAATGCCATGTATCAAAGAATAGAAAGATATTCTACTCGTCTTGAAGCTGTATCAACCAAATTAAAATATCTAAAACCACAGGCAATGGTTGATGAAAAAAGACATTATTTATGTCTCATTCGAGAACAATTGGATAGGCTTATCACTTCGTACCTTTCTCAAAAAAGGCATCAGCTAGAGCTTTATGCTTTTCGATTGCAGGGTGTTTCACCTTTGGAAAAATTGGGACAAGGGTATTCTTATACGGAGACTATAGAGGGAAAAATGATAAAGTCTGTAAATGATATAAACGTGTCAGATTGTGTCAATATTTATGTTAAAGATGGTAGTTTTATTGCTACAGTTAATAAAATTACAGAAAATGGAGGAAGCAGTGGCTAAAGGTTTTGATATTGAAGAGTCCTTTCAATTGCTTGATGATATTGTGCAAAAATTAGAAAGTGGTAATTTGCCTATTAATGAAGCATTAAAATTATATAAAGATGGAGTGAAATTAGTTGAAAAATGTAATATACAGATGGATAAAGTAGAAAAGCAAATTATTGTTTTAAACGAAGAAGAAACATAATTGTAATTTATTGGATAATCTTAGAGGTTAGTTTTGCAGCAATTTTGATAAAAAATAAAGGAAAAATAAATATGGGGTTTAATGAAGAATTAACAGATAGAGTTAATAAAATAAATAATATTATAATAGATAATCTTCCAGCAGTACAAGGAAAACAAAAGCTTTTGCTAGAAGCGATAAATTACAGTGTTCAGGTTGGCGGTAAGCGAGTAAGACCAATACTTATGCTTGAGACATACAAGTTGTGCAACGGTCAAAATGAAAGAGAAGTGTATCCTTATATGGCGGCATTGGAATATATACACACCTATTCTTTGGTACATGATGATTTGCCAGCAATGGATAATGATGATTATCGGAGAGGCAGTCTTACCACCCATAAAAAATTTGGTGAAGATTTTGGCATTCTTGCGGGAGATGGACTGTTAAATTACGCCTATGAAGTGATGATGGATGCAATACTTCATTCAAAAGATATGGAAAAAAATGTGAAAACAGGCAGTATTATTGCACAAAAAGCAGGTATATATGGCATGGTTGGGGGACAATCTGTTGATGTATTATTGACGGATAAGCCTGTTGGTCAAAACGATTTAGAATTTATTTTTAACTGCAAGACGGGCGCCTTAATAGAAGCCGCTTTTATGGCGGGCGGTGTTCTTGCAGGAGCTAATGATGACACAGTAAAACAGCTTGAAAAAGCTGGCAATTTAGTAGGTGTAGCCTTTCAAATTAAAGATGATATTTTGGATATTACAAGTACAAAAGAACAGTTTGGAAAGCCTGTTTTCAGTGATGAGCGCAATAAAAAAACAACGTATGTTACACTTTATGGCATGGAAAAAGCAAATGAAGATGTTATAAAAATGTCAAAAAAAGCAGAGGATATTGTAAAGAATATCGGTGACAATATATTTTTAGTAGAACTGATTAATAAGTTGATAAATAGGATAAATTAAGATTATGATTCTTGAGAAAATTAACAAACCAAACGATATAAAGAAGCTTGACCCAATTGAATACAATCAGCTTGCAGAAGAAATAAGAGAATTTTTAATTCAGACAATCAGTAAAACAGGAGGGCATCTTGCTTCAAATCTTGGTGTTGTTGAATTGACAATGGCACTTCATCTTGTGTTTAATCTTCCACAGGATAAGTTGATTTGGGATGTGGGACATCAGTCTTATACGCATAAAATTTTAACAGGAAGAAAAGCAGGATTTGATGGTCTTCGGAAATTTGGTGGTATGAGTGGATTTCCTAAAAGAAATGAGAGCAATTATGATGCATTTGATACAGGACATAGCTCAACTTCGATTTCGGCGGGGCTTGGATATGTGTATGCAAGAGATATAAAAAAAGAGTATTACAATGTCATTTCTGTTATTGGTGATGGTGCATTGACAGGTGGTATGGCATATGAGGCAATGAATAATGCAGCTAGGTTAAATACGAATTTTATTATTATATTAAATGATAACACCATGTCCATATCAAAAAATGTCGGCGGCATTTCTAAGATGCTGGACAATATTCGTTCATCGGATTCCTATTATGATTTAAAAGAAGGCGTTGCCAATACATTGTACAAACTTCCAAGAGGAAATAAACTGGTAGATTCTATAAAAAAGAAAAAGAGCAGTCTAAAACAGATTTTGTTTCCAGGACAAATGTTTGAGGCAATGGGGCTAAATTATTTAGGACCTGTGAATGGGCATGATATTCATAAGCTAATAAAAATTTTGCATGTTGCAAAACGTGTGGGCGGACCTGTTCTTGTTCATGTGGTTACGCAAAAAGGACATGGCTATAAGCCAGCAGAGCGCAATCCGAGCAAGTTTCATGGAATTGCACCATTTGATATAAAGACAGGAATTGTAAAATCATCATCAAAGAATGATTCGTATTCTAAGGTGTTTTCTAAAGCAATATGTTCTATTGCAAAACAAAATAACAAAGTGGTTGCTGTTACGGCTGCTATGCCTGAAGGAACAGGGCTTGAAAAATTTTCAAGATGGTTTCCAGAACGTTTTATTGATGTGGGAATTGCAGAAGAACATGCGGTGACATTTTGTGCAGGATTATCGGCAGGAGGTATGATTCCTGTATTTGCTGTATATTCATCTTTTTTACAGAGAGCCTATGACCAGATGCTGCATGATGTGTGCATACAGCAGCTTCATGTCGTATTTGCAATAGACCGAGCAGGTCTGGTGGGGAGTGATGGTGAGACGCATCAGGGAATATTTGATTTATCCTTTTTAAAGAGTATTCCGAATATGACTATATTTGCTCCTAAAAATGCGTGGGAATTAGAATGTGTTTTACAATATGCAGTCAATGAATATGATGGTCCGTTTGCGATACGATATCCAAGAGGGGAAGCCTGTGTGCGATTTCAAGAATTTAAGCAACCAATAGCCTATGCGAAATCCGAAATCATGTTTTGGGAGAAAGATATTGCACTTATTGCTGTTGGGTCAATGGTTGAGACTGCATACGATTTGCGTGAAAAGTTAAAAGAAAAAGGATATCATGTAACGTTAATTAATGCACGGTTTATTAAGCCGTTGGATGTGATGTTATTTTATAAATTAAAACACACGCATCAGTTGATTGTTACCCTTGAAGAAAATGTTATAAAAGGTGGTTTTGGCGAGAGTGTATGCCAATATATCAGCGAATCGCAGCTTCATATGAATGTACTTAATATTGCATTGCCAGACGATTATATAGAACATGGAAATGTGTCTATCTTAAAAGCAGAAGCTGGTATTGATGTCAATAGTTTGATAGAGCGAGTGACTTCTTTTTACAAAAATTTATAGCTGTAAAAACTTATAAGTATAAAAATTTATAGTTTCAAAAATTAATAATTACAAAAATTTATAATTATTAATTGAAAATTTTTTTTAATTTTTTGATGAAATATTATAAGGTGTTATTGGCAGTCAAATAATAAAATTTGTGGATTATAAGAAAGGCATGGTTATGGCAAAAGAACGATTGGATATTTTGCTGGTTAGCAAAGGATTGGCTCCTTCAAGAGAAAAGGCAAAAGCAATTATTATGTCAGGGTGCGTGTATGTCAATGGACAAAAAGAGGACAAGTGTGGTTCCAAATTTGAGGAGAAAGCTTCTATTGAAGTGCGAGGCAATACCCTTCCATATGTGAGCAGGGGAGGCTTAAAATTAGAAAAGGCAATAAAAAATTTTGATGTGTTGTTAAACGGAAAAATATGTATGGATGTTGGCTCATCTACAGGCGGTTTTACTGATTGTATGCTTCAAAATGGGGCTAAAAAAGTTTACTCAATAGAC
>CAJUBU010000010.1:0-65722 GCA_910585095.1 uncultured Lachnospira sp. | reverse complement strand
TAAAGTCTATGCGGTTGATGTTGGTTTTGGGCAATTAGATTGGAAACTTCGCAATGATTCCAGAGTGGTCTGTATGGAAAAGACTAATATACGTTATGTTACTACAGAAAATGTGCAAGATGTTATTGACTTTGTTAGTATTGATGTTTCATTTATATCATTGACAAAAGTTTTAAAATCTGTTAAAAATCTTATTTCTGAAGCAGGAAATATAGTCTGTTTAATTAAGCCACAATTTGAGGCAGGACGTGAAAAGGTTGGTAAACATGGTGTAGTAAAAGAGCCTTCTATTCATCTTGAAGTGATTAATAAAGTAATAAGCTATGCTATTTCAATTGGTTTTGAAGTGGTCAATCTTGATTTTTCTCCAGTCAAAGGACCAGAGGGAAATATAGAATATTTATTGTATCTTGCAAATCATACGAGCGGTATTTATGAAGAAATACCATTTGAAGCCGAACAAGTTGTTTTATCGGCACATCGTGTATTAAATAAATAAACGGTTATGCCTATGGCATGAAAGGACAAGCTTGAATAAATTTTATATAATTTCTAATTCTATTAAAGACCCTCAAAGGGCAGCATTAAATGAAATAAGCGATTATATTATCCATCATCAAGGGGTTGTTTTAAATACACTAAAAGGTTGTGAGTGTATTATTATTCTTGGGGGTGACGGGACACTGCTTAAAGCCGCGAGAGATTTGAATAATAGTGAACTTCCTTTACTTGGAATCAATATAGGAACATTGGGATTCCTTACGGATGCTGATATGGATACATATAAATTAGCAATTGACAGTGTGATAAATAATGATTATATTGTGGACAAACGAATGATGATAGAGGGGAAAATTTATCGAGACAATCAATTGATATATGAAAACATGGCACTCAATGATATTGTTATCAATCGATGTGGTAATTTGAGAGTAATTGATTTTGATATTTCTGTAAATGGTCAATTTTTGAGTTCCTATTTGGCAGATGGTGTAATTATTGCAACTGCAACAGGTTCTACCGCTTACAGTTTGTCTGCTGGCGGTCCCATATTACAACCTAATGCAAAATTGATTATGGTAACGCCGATATGTCCGCATACATTAAATAAGCGAAGTATTATATTTGATTGTAATGATGTTATTTCAATTAAAATAACAGATAATAAAAAACTTTGTGAGGAGCGAATTGTTACTTTTGACGGGGAACAATTTTTTAATGTGAGAACAGATGATATAATAGAAATTACAAAATCGAAACGAATGTCCAGATTTATAAAAACAAATAAAGATAGCTTTTTAAAGCGCGTTCGAGAAAAGCTAATGTAGGGAATTGATATGAAATCAGATAGACATAGTATGATAATAGATTTAATTCAAAAAAATGTTATATCAACACAGGAAGAATTGGCAAAAGCTTTAAATGATGCTGGATTTTGTGTTACTCAGGCAACAGTGTCAAGGGATATACGAAAATTAAATCTTACCAAAACATTAGTACAGGGTGTTATGCGTTATGTGGTATCTTGGCAGGATACAAAATCTGCTGATTTTGATAAATATACAAGAATTATAAAAGAGGGGTTTATATCAATGGATATGGCACAAAATATTCTTGTGATAAAGACTATATCTGGTATGGCGATGGCAGTTTGTGCGGCTATTGACGGATTAAATATGTATGAGATTGTAGGTACCATAGCTGGAGACGATACGATTATGTGTGCTGTCCGTTCAGTAGAAGACACAAAAAAAGTGATGAAAATGATAAAAAATATATTAGCAGATTGATGAATGTCTAGTATATAAAAATAAAGGAGATAGAATGCTTAGCAGTTTACATGTTAAAAATCTGGCTTTAATTAAAGAAGAACAGATTGAGTTAAACGAAGGTCTTAATATAATGACTGGTGAGACAGGAGCAGGAAAATCCATTATTCTTGGGTCCATTAATATTGCATTGGGTGGAAAAGTTTCTGCGGATATCATTAGAAAAGATGCCGAATATGCGTTGACAGAACTTACTTTTATAGTGGATGATGCAGATAAAATAAATCAGTTAAAAGAGATGGATATTGTAGACATTGAAGATGGAGAAGTAATTATATCAAGAAAAATAACGAAAACACGTTCGCCTATCAAAGTGAATGGTATGAGTTGTACGCCGTCTCAAGTAAAAAAAATTGCTTCTGTTTTGATTGATATTCATGGACAACATGACAATAGGCTTCTCTTAAAAGAGTCCTCGCATATTGATATGATTGATTTATATGGAGCAGGCGATATAGAGGATATAAAAATAAAATATATATCATTATATAAAGAATATCGTGATTTATGTGATAAGTTAGAACATATGGATATGGATGAGGAATCAAGAAGGCGTGAAATTTCATTTCTTGAATATGAAGTAGAACAGATAACATCAGCAAATCTTGTTGAGGGTGAAGATGAAGAACTGGAAGCCGAGTATAAGAAAATGAGCAATTCACGCAATATTATTGAAGAATTGTCACAAACGAATTTGATTCTTACAGAGGGTGAAGCAAATGTGTCTGATATGTTAGGACAAGCTGTTAAGTCCATATCGCTCATATCCGAATATGATAAAGATGTGGAATCCATTGCTGATAATTTAGCAAATATTGAGGATATGCTAGGAGACATTATCTGTTCCATCAATGATTATGCAAGAAATTGTGTTTATGACCCTTTGCAGTTTGAAGAAATTTCATCAAGGCTGGATTTGATAAATTCGTTAAAATTAAAATATGGCAAAACGATTTCAGATATTCTTTTATATGCAGACAAACAGCAGAAAAAATTATTTGAATTGAATAATTATAATGATGTTGTCAATAATTTAAGGGAAATGATTGAGGACAAAAAAGGAAAACTTCAAGAAATTTCTAAAGAATTAACAAAATATCGTATGAAATCTGCAAAAGGATTGTGTAAAGATATCAGTGAAGGTTTAAAAGAATTAAATTTTTTGAATAATCAATTTGAAACAGCATTTACCATAAAAGAAAATTTTTCATCGAATGGCTGTGATGATGTAAAATTTATGATTTCAACAAATATTGGAGAACCTGTAAAACCATTGTCAAAAGTGGCGTCAGGGGGCGAACTTTCAAGAATTATGTTAGCTATAAAAACAGTTATGGCTGGAAAGGAAGATACACAAACGCTGATATTTGATGAAATTGATGCGGGAATTAGCGGAAGAACTGCACAGATGGTTGCAAAAAAATTAAAGAGCCTTTCTGTAAATCATCAAATAATATGTATTACACATTTACCACAAATTGCAGCTATGGCCTCCACACATTTTATGATAGAAAAAAATGTTGTTAATGACCATACAACAACATCCATTACCAAACTGGATGAGGACGCAAGTATTATGGAATTAGCAAGACTTTTAGGAGGAAGTCAAGTGACAGAAACCGTAGTGAGTAATGCAAGAGAAATGAAAAAATTAGCAAGCTTAAACGATTAATAATTGCAGATAATAGACATATAAGAAAATCAGAAAGGAGTATTCTTCATATGTCTAAATTTATGAAATTTTTATGTGCCTTAGCAGTTGTAACCTGTATGATTACGATTGCTGTCAGGTATGTCAACAATATTAATGATGCGATACCAGGGCATATATATGTAGTACGTAATAAGGAGACTACTCTTGATTTATCGATTCCAGTGACGGGAAAAGTTCACAATAAAGAAAATACGTATATTACATTTAAAGAACCGGTAACGTTTCGTGCAAAAGATATTGGCAATTATGAATTGAGTTTAAAGTTGTTTGATATATTTACATTGCCTTCTGTTCAAGTGAGTGTTATTGATGAACAAAATTTATATGCCTGTGGAATACAGGCAGGATTATATATTGAAACTGATGGCGTTTATGTAGTGTCAACGGAAGAAATAACAGTACAAGATAATACAAAATTATGTCCTTGTCAAAATATTATTATGCCAGGTGATTATATTACAGCGGTCAATGGTGTCTCGATTAAGGAAAAAGAGCAGCTTTGCGCGGCGGTTCAAAATTGTGAGGGAAACCCACTTGATTTAGAGATTATAAGAGATAATCAAACCGTTTATACACAGGTGACTCCAATACGGGCGCAAGATGGAAATTTTAAAATTGGTACATGGATCAAGGATGATGCACAAGGTATTGGAACAATAACTTACTTAGACAGCGATATGAATTATGGGGCTTTAGGACATGGAATAGCTGATAGAAGCTCCAATCAAACACTTGATATAAAGAATGGGCAATTATATAAAACAAATATAATTTCTATTGTAAAGGGGGAAAAAGGTACTCCAGGAGAATTAGTTGGTACGATTGATTATAAAGATTCAAATATCATTGGTACCATTAATAAAAATTCAACCAATGGCATTTTTGGAAAAATAACAACTCAAGATAATATTTTAAATAATCTTGTATCGTATCCTGTGGGATATGAGCAAGATGTACACAAGGGAAACGCTGCGATTAGAATGTATCATGATGGTTCATTTCATGATTATGAGATAGTGATTAATGAGGTTATGTATAACAATAATAGGAATCTTTCATTTATTGTAACATCAAAAGACCTTTTGGAATTAACAAATGGAATTGTACAAGGTATGTCTGGCTGTCCAATTATTCAAGATGGGAAAATTATTGGAGCTGTAACTCATGTTTTAGTAGATGAACCTACAAATGGATATGGTATATTTATTGAAAATATGTTAAAACAATAAAGTGAAGCGGTATAGTCTCTAATAGGGGTATGCCGCTATTTTTAAAATTTTTAATAGGTAAAAAATTAGAATGTACAAATTGTAGCGGTAAGTATTCTTTAGTTGTTGTAAAATTACATTTATAGGAATATCATTAAAAAAAATTTTGATCGTGTTGCATATAACAGTAAATTTGGTAAAATCATTTTAAGATACCATCCATTTTGATGAGAACGAATAGTTTTATGTGAGATAAACTATTTAGTGTAAAGATAAGAAAAAGAAAAAAGCATTTTTTATAAAACATGAGCAAATAAATTGTTTAAATTATAAATATTTTTTGTTTTGAGTACATAAAAAAATTGGATAATATTTGTCATATTTTTGAGGAAATTTTCATTGGAATTTTGTGATTATTTTCATCAAATTTAAGGGGTATACAAATCGTGGAAGTACAGCAGTTTACTGGATTACAGGCTTGGCAAAAATTGTCGAATGTCGCGATATTCTAATATTGCCTTTCAGTCTTTTTGCTATATAATTGAAAACTATGAAAAAATGCAATGGATATGGAGGGTATTAATGATTATGGACAGTATTAGGGTTGCTGTAGCAGATGATAACTGTAATATGTTAATGGTACTTAAAGAAATCATTGAGGACGAACATGATATGGAAATCATTGGAACTGCTGTCAACGGAAAGCAAATCATAAGTATTATAAAAGAACAAAAACCTGATATCGTTTTGCTTGACATTATTATGCCCGACTATGATGGATTTTTTGTAATGAATTCTATATATGATGATGCTACCATTTTACATAAACCCGTATTTATTATTATCAGTTCTATAGGTAAAGAGTCCATAACAGAAGAAGCCTTTAATAAAGGTGCAGTGTACTATTTCATGAAACCCTTTGATAACAATTCTTTAATAAATAAAATTAGAAAAGTATATGCTACAGAGGAAGATAAACTTACAATAGCAAAACACAAAGATAAAAAATCAAAAAACCTGTCCCTAATCAAAAAGAAAATTCCAAAAGTTGAAAATTTAAAAGAAAAGAAAACCTTAGAGGAAAGTTTTATTCTTCCATCAGAACAAGATTTAGAAAGCAATATTACTCTAGTTATTCATGATATTGGAATACCCGCTCATATAAAAGGATATCGATATTTAAGAGATTCCATTATTTTAACAATAAGAGATAAAAGCGCTATTGACAGTGTGACAAAAGTATTATATCCAACCATTGCAAAAATGTATGAATCTACGCCAAGCCGCGTGGAGAGAGCAATAAGATATGCAATAGAAGTTGCATGGAACAGAGGAAATACAGATACTTTAAATAATTTATTTGGCTATACAATAAGCAATGGCAAGGGAAAACCAACCAATTCAGAATTTATAGCATTAATTGCAGATAAAATAAGACTTGAATACAATTTAAAATAATTATATAATAGTGGCGTGTATTAAATGAAATTAAAATACCGCTGCCAACTATAATACACAAAAGGCAGCATAAGGAGAACTATGTATAAGAGAATTTTTAAATCCTTAGTAGCTGTTTCATTGATAACCGCTATTATGGGAACTACAGTACTAGCAGATGAAGTTACTGATTTGCAGAATCAGAAAGACCAAAAACAACAAGAGCTTGATAATTATGAAGACGAATTGGCATATATTCTGGTACGCATAGATGAGATGGAACTTGCATTAGCTCAAAAAAACAGTGAAATTGAAGAAGCCGAGAAAGAATTAGCAGAGGCGGAGGAGAAATTAAGTCTTCAATATAAGGACATGAAGTTACGAATTAAGTATATGTATGAAGACCAATCAAAATCGCTTTCTGAAGTTTTTTTGACTTCTGAGTCTATGAGTGAAGTTTTAAATAAGACCGAATATGTCCAGCAAGTTTATAGCTATGATAGAAATAAACTAGAAGAGATGTCCAATACGGCAGCAAATATTAAAGAGCTAAAGAACAGTCTTGAAAAAGATAAAAATGAATTAACAACTATGACTGAAGAATTAACACAACAACAAGCTGTGTTATACACATCAATTTCAGAATCAAAAGATTCTCTTGAAGAGTTGACAACAAAACTTAAAAATGCTCAAGAAAAAGCAGCACGAACAATTGTTGCTTCATCAGCCTCATCACAACAAACAGCAAATATTGCGACATCTGTTACAGCACCTACTGCAACAGCAAATAATAATTCAGCTTTGGCAAGCCAAGTTGTTGCATCGGCGTATAATTATATTGGTGTTCCTTATGTATCAGGAGGTTCAAGTCCTTCTGGATTTGATTGTTCTGGATTTACCTCATATTTATATGGACAATTTGGAGTATCTTTATCGAGGTCGTCTTCAGCACAATCATATGGCGGAGTATCTGTTTCCATCTCAGAAGCACAACCTGGTGATATTATATGTTATGCAGGACATGTTGCACTTTATGTTGGAAATGGAAGAATTATACATGCTCCTGTGCCGGGAAAAACAGTTTGTGAAACTTCTGTTAACATTATGCCAATTACAGGCGTAAGAAGATATTGGTAATAATATTTTTATTGCTGCAGGGCATTTGCCTTGATAATATTTTAATATAATGCTTTTAGAGCTGATTGGAGGAAATTATGAAGAACGTGTTATTTATTGCATCGGAAGCAGTTCCATTTATTAAGACAGGAGGATTAGCCGATGTTGTAGGCTCGCTGCCTAAGTATTTTAACAAAGACGAGTATGATGTAAGGGTTATGATTCCAAAGTATATTAGTATACCTTGGGAATATAGAGAAAAAATGATTTATAAAACTCATTTTTATATTGACCTTGCTTGGCGTTCGCAGTATGTAGGTGTATTTGAATTGGAATATAACGGCGTTATTTTTTATTTTATTGATAATGAATTTTATTTTTCTGGTTCAAAACCTTATAGTTGGATTCATGAAGATATTGAAAAATTTGCCTTTTTTAGTAAAGCTGCTTTGTCTGCTATCCCTGTATTGGGATTTAGACCAGATATCATTCACTGTCATGATTGGCAGACTGGATTGATACCTGTATATCTTAAAGAGCGTTTTTCAGAAGGTGAATTTTATAGGGGCATCAAATCGGTAATGACGATTCACAACTTAAAATTTCAAGGTATCTGGAATTTGAAAAAGGTAAAAGATATAACAGGATTGCCAGATTATTTCTTTACGCCAGATAAATTGGAAGCATTTGATGACGCCAATTATCTAAAAGGCGGCATTGTATATGCAGATCGTGTTACAACGGTAAGTTCAACGTATGCAGAAGAAATTAAGACACCATTTTATGGAGAACATTTAGATGGACTGATGAATGCCAGAGCCAATTGCCTTAGCGGCATTGTCAATGGTATTGATTATGATTTGTATAATCCAGAGACAGACAATATGATATTTGCAAAATATAATCAAGTGACATTCCGCAAAGAAAAGTGGAAGAATAAAGTAGGTTTGCAAAAACAGCTTGGTCTTACAGAGGATAAAAACAAGTTTATGATTGGTATTGTTTCACGTCTTACAGATCAAAAAGGATTTGATTTGATTGCTTATGTTATGGATCAGATATGCAGTGATGATGTACAATTAGTAGTACTTGGTACTGGTGAAGAAAAATATGAAAATATGTTTAGGCATTTTGACTGGAAATATAATGATAGAGTTTCTGCCAATATCTATTATTCCGATGAGCTATCACATAAGATTTATGCAGCTTGTGATGCATTTCTTATGCCATCTTTATTTGAGCCTTGCGGATTAAGTCAGTTGATGAGCTTACGCTATGGAACCGTTCCAATTGTTCGTGAGACAGGCGGATTAAAAGATACCGTTGAGCCATACAATGAATATGAGAGTACAGGAACAGGATTTTCATTTTGTAATTACAATGCCCATGAGATGTTAGGTATTATTAATTATGCAAAGAGTGTATATTATAATAATAAGCGTGAGTGGAATAAAATTGTTGACAGAGCAATGAAAAAAGATTTTTCATGGTCAAATTCTGCAAGAAAATATGAGGAATTATATAAATATATGTAATATTTAGTTTATTTATTCTGTTTATAATTAGCGAAAGTATACATTTTAATTTATAAGTAGTTTTTAGAACAGACATGTTATATGTTTTTTGTTTTCGTCAATGCACAATCAAATAGTTACGAAAAAATTAAAAAAATACATAAAAATGCTTGCAATATTCGTATGACTATGATATAGTATCATAGTCATGCGGATGTGGCGGAATGGCAGACGCAGCAGACTCAAAATCTGCCGGTGGTGACATCGTGCGGGTTCAAGTCCCGCCATCCGCATTAAATAAAAGTTATTGAAAGCTTTATCTTAAAATGGCAGAAGCCATTAAAGATAAAGCTTTTTGTTCATATAAGCTGTTTATTTAACTTTAAGACCAAGCAGAAATAGGAGATATGATGTTGGATTGTAAATATTTTCAAAATTTAATTTATGCTTTTGAGGAGGATAAGTTACCATTAAAAAGCAGAGAGTTATTTATTGAACATCTTGATAACTGCAAAAATTGCAGGGAAGAATTAGAGATATACTATTTAATAGAATATGGTCTTAATGATACAATAATTCGTTCTAATAATGTAAAGTACAAGCCTTATATTGATGTGTTGGACTTTAAGGCGGTTGTTGAAAGTAAACTAAAAGATGCAAGACAGGATATTAAAGATATAAAAAGCATGAATAATTTTATGAATTTATGTCTGTTTTCTGTAGAAATTATTATGATATTAACCATTGTGGTAATTATGATTATTTTATTTTTTTAAGGGGTGATAAACAATGTCTAAAATAATGCTGATTGATGGACACAGTATTTTAAACAGAGCTTTTTATGGGGTGCCTGATTTGACAAATTTTGAGGGGATTCACACTAATGCAATGTTTGGATTTCTCAATATTATGTTTAAATTTTTGGAGGAGGAACAGCCAGAGTATTTGACGGTCGCATTTGATGTCAGTGCGCCTACATTTAGGCATAAAGCGTATGCAGCATATAAAGGAACGAGAAAGCCAATGGCAGATGAGCTAAGCCAACAGGTGCCTTTGATAAAAGATATATTAAAGGCTATGAATATCTGTACCGTTGAATTGGAAGGGTATGAAGCCGATGATATTTTAGGAACAATTGCAGTTCAATGTGAAGCTAAAGGAATGGACGTGACGATTATATCAGGGGATAGAGATTTGCTTCAATTGGCAAAAGACCATGTT
Source organism: uncultured Lachnospira sp. (assembly GCA_910585095.1). GTDB lineage: Bacteria > Bacillota > Clostridia > Lachnospirales > Lachnospiraceae > Lachnospira. The sequence continues at coordinate 55,683 of CAJUBU010000010.1, read as the reverse complement.
AAAATAAGGATTCCAAAAACAAAAAATAAAGTGACCGAAGTGGAAGATTATCTCCCAAAAGATGTATATGAATTATATGGCGTTACGCCTTCAGAATTTATTGATATGAAAGCATTAATGGGAGATTCTTCGGATAATATACCTGGTGCGCCCGGTGTTGGTCCAAAGACCGCATCAACGCTTATTGCAGCTTATCATACATTAGATAATATTATTGAACATATTGAAGAATTAAAACCGCCAAAAGCAAAAAAGGCGATTGAAGAAAATGTTGAACAAGTAAGATTAAGCCGCTTTTTAGCAGAGATTAACACCCATGTTCCAATCACATATAAAATTGATGATGCTGTTTTAAACGATATATGGAATGAAAAGGCTTATGAATTGTTAAAACGCTTTAATTTTAAGTCTTTATTAAAAAATTTTGACAAGAATATAGCGAATACAAAGATAAAAGAGCCTTCGTTTTACAATCATATTATTCATATTAATGACCAATCAATGGCAGATGATGTGTTTAGAAAAGCAAAACAGACAATTGTATCAAATCAAAATGTGGGTTTTTATTTATTATATGAAGAAGGCATTTTATATGGTTTTTCCCTTTGTTTCAATCAGGATGCCGTCTATTTTGCTTTGAAAGGCACGGTCAATGAGGATTATATTGCACGTCAATTTGCAGAACTTTCATCATGTTGTTTATCTGAGACAAGCGGCAAATTGATTACCATTAATTTAAAAGATGTCTTAAATGTATTTGACAAAATGGATATTGGTGAGGAAGCGTTTGTTGATATTGGTTTAGGAGCATATCTTATCAATCCCAATAATGACGGTTATGAGATTGATAAATTAGCTCGGGATTACTGCCATATGACCGTTTCATCCCGCTCAGAAATCTTTGGCAAAATGACGTTTAGCGAGGCGTTTATGATAAATATAGACGGTTTGGCAAAGTATGGCGCCATAGGCAGTTATATATCACTTTTTGCTTGGGATAGTATAAAAAATACGTTAATAAAAGAATCCATGTATGATTTATTTAACAACATTGAGATGCCATTGCTCTATGTCCTTTTTTCGATGGAAAAAGAGGGAGTTTTAGTAGATAGAGCGGCGTTAAAGGTATATGGTGATAAATTGGCAAAGCGTATCAGTGTTATTGAAAATGAAATTTATAGGGAAGCAGGAGAAGAATTTAATATTAATTCTCCAAAACAATTGGGCGTCATTTTGTTTGAAAAGTTGAATATGCCACATAGCAAAAAGAATAAGAGCGGTTATTCAACAGCGGCAGACGTCTTGGAAAAATTGGCTGTGGATTATCCAATTGTTGAAAAAATATTAGAGTACAGACAGCTTACAAAGCTTAAATCAACATATGCAGATGGTTTGGCACAATATATTGGCAGTGATGAGCGAATACACGGCAAGTTTAATCAAACAATTACATCGACAGGCAGAATAAGCAGTACAGACCCAAATTTGCAAAATATTCCAATACGAATGGAATTGGGAAAGCAGATAAGAAAAGTATTTATACCAAAGGAAAACTGTGTTTTTCTCGATGCCGATTACTCACAGATAGAGCTTCGTATTCTGGCACATATGTCTGGTGATAAAAAATTGATTGAAGCTTATAATATGGCGGAGGATATTCACCGCATTACCGCTTCACAAGTATTTGGCGTGCCTTTTGAGGAAGTGACTGATTTACAGAGGCGCAATGCAAAGGCAGTTAATTTTGGTATTATTTATGGGATAAGCTCGTTTGGTTTAAGTCAAGATTTAAGTATATCAAAAAAGGAAGCTGCCGAATATATTGAACAGTATTTTAAGACGTATCCAGATATCAAAGGATTTATTGATTCATTGGTTGAAGATGCAAAAGAAAAAGGATATTCTCTTACGATGTTTAACAGAAGACGTCCTATTCCAGAATTGAAATCAAGCAATTTTGCACAGCGTTCTTTTGGAGAGCGAGTAGCGATGAACTCGCCAATTCAAGGGACAGCGGCAGATATTATCAAACTGGCTATGATAAATGTATATTCGGCATTAAAAGAACATCATTTAAAGTCACGATTGATTCTCCAAGTACATGATGAACTGCTTGTTGAGACTTATATTGACGAGTTAAATGAAGTTCAGTGCATTATACAAGAGGCGATGGAAAATGCGGTGCATCTAAAAGTTTTATTAGAAGTTGATATGAAACAGGGAAAGAATTGGTTGGAAGCACATTAAAAATAGTTTAGTGAGGAACAAATGAAAGTAATTGGTATAACAGGTGGCGTTGGGTGTGGAAAAACCACAATTATCAATTTGATAAAAGAATATCTAAATCAAAAAAAAGATGTAAAATTTGATATTTTAATGACGGATGAAATTTCAAGAAATTTATTGCAGCCAGAGCAAAAAGCGTATATTCAAGTGGTTGAATTTTTTGGAAAATCTATAGTAAATGAAGATAAAACGATTCATCGTGCAAAGCTTGCAGAGATTATATTTAACAATCTCAATAAGAGAATTGTATTAAACAGTATTATTCATCCTTTGGTAAAACAAGAAGTAATCAATACAATCAATCATTTGCGCATAGCTGAATATGATTATGTCTTTATTGAGTCTGCCTTATTGTATGATGACCATTATGAAGTATTTTGTGATGAGACTTGGTATATATATGCCTCCGAAGAACAGCGGATTCAACGGTTGAAATTAAGCCGTAATTATACAAAAGAAAAAATTGAATCCATTATGAAAAGTCAGCTTACGGAGCAAAAGTTTAAAGATAAGTGTGATGTTATCATTGATAATGATAAAACATATGATGATGTGAGGCAACAGCTTGTTAAATTGCTGTAGATGTGGTAATATTAATAGTCAAATTAAAAATCCCGCCGCAAGTAACGAGTATCAGACAAAATGAAGAAATTAGAAAAGAAAAAATGCAGGTTGTGGCGTAGTATATTCAGAAAATATACAAAAAATCAGAAAGGGGAATGTTACAAGAAATATGGCAGAATTGACTACAATTAAAAATAATCTTGTATTCGGTTTGGATATTGGAACAAGGAGTATTGTTGGAGTTGTAGGGTATCTTGAACATAATATATTTAATGTTGTAGCGATGGCACAAAAAGAGCATGATACAAGGGCAATGATAGATGGACAGATACATGATATATATAAGGTTGGCGACACGATTCGCAAAGTGAAGGTAAGCCTTGAAAATCAGCTTGATTTTTCATTGACCGATGTATGTATTGCTGCTGCCGGACGTGTTTTGAAAACGATTAATGCCTCAGCAGAGTATAAATTTGAAGAAGAAACCAGAGTAAATCAGGAACATATATACTCGTTAAATCTGTTGGCAATTGAGACTGCTCATGCGCAGATTAATGGAAATAGTGATGAGGTTAAATTTTATTGTGTGGGAAGTACACCTGTTAATTATAAATTGAATACATTTGATATCAGTAATCTTGAAGGGCATAAAGCAAATAAAATTGGTGTGGAGTTGATTGCTACTTTTTTGCCAGAAGAAGTCGTTGATGGATTGTATGAAGCAATAGAGTATGCAGGACTCCATGTGGCAAGTCTTACGTTAGAGCCAATTGCTGCAATGAACGTGGCAATTCCAGAGCAATATAGACTGCTTAATATTGGCTTAATTGATGTTGGTGCTGGCACTTCGGATATATGTATCACAAAAGACGGCAGTATTGTGGCATATGGGATGATTCCGCTTGCAGGAGATGAGATAACAGAAGTCATTGCAAAAACCTATCTTGTGGATTTCAATACAGCAGAAAAGATGAAAATATCTGCCAGTGATAAAAAAGATGAAATGATAACATTTCAAGATATTATGGGGCTTAAACAGGAAGTAAAGGCAGAAGATGTACATAAATCAATTCATTCCGTAATTAGCAGAATGGCGAGGGCAACGGCTGAAGAAATTAAAAAATTAAACGGCGGCAAATCAGTTAATGCCGTTTTTGTTGTGGGTGGCGGCGGCAAGATGCCAGAATATACGAATTTGATTGCCAAACATTTAGGTATTGCCAATGAGCGTGTTGCTGTAAGAGGAGAAGAAGTCTTAACCAATATTAATTTTAGAGTGGACGATTTTAAAAAGGATTCTTTATATGTTACACCAGTTGGAATTTGTACCAATTATTATCTGCAAAAAAATAGTTTTGTGTTTGTCACTGTGAATAATGAACGTATCAAGATGTATGATAATAATCATTTAACCGTTGTGGATGCAGTGATGCAGGTTGGTTTTCCAAATGAAAAATTGTTTCCAAGACGCGGAGCCGAAATTACATTTACCATTAATGGAAAGACAAGGCTTGTAAGAGGTTTGCCAGGTGAGGGAGCGATTGTAAAGCTCAATGGAAAAGCGGCAAATTTAAATACATCCATTGAACAAAATGATATTATTCAGGTAACAGAGTCTACCATTGGCGAAGCAGCACATATAACGATAGGTCAGTTAGATGAGTTTAAAGCAACTGTATCGTTTAATGTCAATGATAAAAATATCCTTTGTCCGCGATTTGCCTATGTTAATGGGGAATTGAAATCAGAGTATTATGAGATTGTTAGCGGCGATACAATTATTATGGAAAATTATTATACGGTGGAGCAGCTATTTACATTTCTTGATTTAGAGATTTCTAATTTAGATATTTATGTCAATAATGAACGTGCTGATAAAAATACAAAAGTATATGAAAACTTTACGGTTAAGACCAGTGAACATGACAATACAATTTCCTATAATGATTTGCCGGAAGATGATACATATTATGAAAATAAATCCAAAAATTTGAGTGAGCAAATATTTACCCCTGAGATGGCAGAAAAAATGATTGCGCAATATAGTAATAATGGTGGTAATAAACCATATGATGACGGCAGCAGCGATATGGATACTTTTATGTCTGATAATAATGCGGTTAAGGATAATAATTCTGTTGAGGCTGATAACAATATTGTAAAAAATTCTATTTATGATAAAGGTGAAGTTCATCATAATATAGCTGCTGCAAAATCATTGAATGCAAAAAATATTGTAATACTTATCAATAATCAGCCTGTTACGCTTAAAGGAAAAGCTTCTTATGTGCTGGTAGATTTGTTTGATTTTTATGAGTTTGATTTGACAAAACCGCATGGAAGTGCTGTTGTATTAAAGTTAAATGGTGCTGTAAGTGAATATATGGCTCCGTTGCATGACGGAGATGTCGTGGATTTGTACTGGGAACCATAAGAGCAGAAAGGATATAGTTGCAGATATGAGAATGATGACGCTTGCAAGTGGAAGCAGTGGAAATTGTATATATATTGGTTCAGAAAATACGCATATATTAATTGATGCAGGTATTACCAGAAAACGAATAATGGAAGGGTTAGCTAAGGTCAATATCAAGCTTTCAGAAATTTCTGCCATTTTTGTAACACATGAACATTCAGACCATGTAAAAGGTATTGGTGTGGTTTCAAGAAATGATGAGATTCCAATATATTGCACCAATGGAACAAAAGAAGGTATTTATCATTTAGGTGGAATGGGGAAAGTGGATAAGTCATTGTTACACACCATTGTTGCAGATAAGGAATATATGGTTGGTGATTTGTGCATACATCCTTTTACAGTGTCACATGATGCAAAAGAGCCTGTTGCATACACGGTTCAATGCAGTGATAAAAAAGTAGGGGTTGTTACCGATTTAGGCTGTTATGATGATTATATTGTTCAAAATATGAAAGGTTGTCACTCGATATTAGTTGAGGCTAATCACGATGTGAATTTGCTTCAAGTTGGCAGTTATCCCTATTATTTAAAGCAGCGCATTTTAGGCAATAAAGGGCATCTGTCCAATGAATTGTGCGGAAGATTAATAGATACATTATTGAATAAGAATATCAACAATATTATATTGGGTCATTTAAGCAAAGAAAATAATTATGATAAATTAGCTTTTGAAACCGTAAAATGTGAGATTGATTTAAGTGCAAGTGATTATAAATCCAATGATTTTAATATATCGGTTGCTTCAAGAACAACACCTTCATGTATGGTGGAAGTGTAATAATTATTATTTGCTATTAATATAAAAATAAGGTATAAAGCAGAGTATTTTGTTGTCTGATAAAGTATATTTAAAAATTTTTGATAATGCTTTTATATAAGAAATGAGGATTGATATGAAAAAGTGTGTTATTACAGTGGTAGGAAAAGATACCGTTGGTATTATTGCAAAGGTATGTACATATCTTGCAGAGACAAAAATTAATATTCTTGATATATCACAGACTATTGTATCAGGATATTTTAATATGATGATGATAGTTGATGTAGCAGATTCGAATAAAACATATGAGGATGTTATCAATGACCTTGATAAAATTGGAGAAAATATAGGTGTTTTAATTAAGTGCCAGAGAGAAGAAATATTTGATATGATGCATCGAATATAAAAAGTGTGGTATAGAAGCGAGGATTGACATGATTAATATTTTTGAAGTAAATGAAACCAATAAGATGGTAGAACAAGAAAACCTTGATGTTAGAACAATAACGATGGGCATTAATTTGTTGGATTGCGCCAGCAATAATCTTTTAGAAGTTAATGAAAAAATATATCATAAAATTACTACATTGGCAAAAGATTTGGTTCATACAGGTGAAGAAATCGCCAAAGAATTTGGCGTTCCTATTGTCAATAAAAGAATTTCTATAACGCCGATTTCTCTTGTTGGAGCTGCTGCATGTAAATCGCCAGAGGATTATGTAACGATTGCTAAGACATTAGACAGAGCAGCCAAACAAGTTGGTATCAATTTTATTGGCGGTTATTCAGCCATTGTTTCAAAAGGAATGACAGCGAGTGACCGATTTTTAATTGAGTCGATTCCAGAAGCATTGGCATGTACCGATTTTGTATGCAGCTCCGTCAATGTAGGTTCAACGAAAACAGGTATCAATATGGATGCCATAAGGCTGATGGGAACGATTATAAAACAGACTGCTGAACAGACAAAAGAGAGAGACTCGATTGGCTGTGCAAAGCTTGTGGTTTTATGTAATGCGCCAGACGACAATCCATTTATGGCAGGAGCATTTCACGGCGTATCAGAAGACGATGCTATTATTAATGTCGGCGTTAGTGGACCAGGTGTTGTAAAATATGCACTGGAAAAAGTACGTGGAGAAAGTTTTGAAGTGCTATGTGAGACTATCAAAAAAACAGCGTTTAAAATTACAAGAGTGGGGCAGCTCGTTGCACAGGAAGCGTCACAAAGGCTTGGCATTCCATTTGGCATTATTGATTTATCGCTTGCTCCAACACCAGCAGTAGGGGATAGCGTAGCGGATATATTAAAAGAAATTGGTCTTGAGCAGGCTGGTGCGCCTGGAACGACTGCAGCTTTAGCTATGCTTAACGACCAAGTAAAAAAAGGCGGCGTGATGGCTTCATCGTATGTAGGTGGTTTAAGCGGGGCGTTTATACCAGTCAGTGAAGACCAAGGCATGATTGATGCAGTAAATGCAGGTTCTTTAACCATTGAAAAATTGGAGGCAATGACCTGTGTCTGTTCTGTTGGTTTGGATATGATAGCCATACCTGGTGATACTAAAGCGTCTACCATATCAGGCATCATTGCAGATGAGGCGGCGATTGGAATGGTAAATCAAAAAACAACAGCCGTTCGCGTTATTCCAGTTGTCGGCAAAAATGTTGGCGATATTGTTGAATTTGGCGGATTGCTTGGCTATGCGCCAATTATGCCAGTCAATTCGTTTGACTGTTCGGCGTTTGTTAATAGAATTGGGCGTATTCCAGCACCGATCCATAGTTTTAAAAATTGAATTATGTTTTGAACAATAAAGAAAAAATGCAACCTTTGGCAGCTTGCTTGTTGCTTTTCTTGTCTTTCTCACAAGAGATAAGGACAACAAGAAAAAATAAAACTGCCTCATCTGTCTGCAAACAGATGAGGCAGTGTCCATAAGGACATTTCGCAATTTTCTCGGGAGCATCCACTTTGGAGTGGGTGTTTTTCTTATGATTAATATAGCATAAAATGTAAAGAAATTTAATTTTTATTTTATCAAATGAAAATGAATTATTATGTTAAGTGCTATCCTTTCTAAAAAGACAAGAGCCAGATTGTATATAATCATTTAGTATCGAAATATCATGCTGCATTTTATAGACATGATTGTAGATATTTGCAGCATGAATATCTATAAATAACAAATCTTTGTAATCGGCAGTCTTTGTCACAATAGGTACAGATACCGATTTTTTGATGGATTTCAAATAAGCCCGTCCTTTTTGATTGAATCCTAAAATTTTAATATAAGGAAGTGTATTATACTGCGCGCTTTTTTCTTTGTCAAAGCCAAGAATAATCCGAAATAAGATGCGTTTTATTCGAGATAAAGCATAGTTTTTTGTCTTGATGCTCTCTGCAAAACTTGAAAAAGAATAGTTACAGCGTCCTGTGTGCCATTTTATTGTATGGTTGTAGATTGAAGCCGCCAATTCTGGTGTGACATCCATAAATTGTGTCATATATTGTATAAAATAATTTTTGGCTGACAAGGTAAGCTTTTTTGTAGATTGATATGGGTTGCTTTCGGCTTTAAATAATATGTTACTTAATTGAAACCATAAAAGCAAAGAAAAGTCATCTGCATGGATAAAATTCTTGTCTTTTGATTGATTTCTGTAAGTCTCTATGAATTGAAGCGTTGATGGAGGGATATAAGAATCAATAGGCGTATTTTTTTTAAGTGCTTCACGTATGCCAGATGCACTTAAATACATTCCTTTATCAGAGGAATTATTATATCCATTACCTGTTCTCATAATGGTGAGCGGTTTTATATCAAAATTGTTTTTTAGAATAGCTTTGATATATTCTACACCTAAAATATTATTGGGTTCTTCTAATATTTTGCCATAATCTGATCCTAAAATATTGGTGACAGTCATACTTCTTGATTTGGCAAAGGAATTTCCAAGTGATAGGTAGGTTTTAAGCGTGTTTTTATAAGCCGTAGAATCATTTGTTAAAAAAGCTGCTAGTGTTTGAAGCTTATCGATATGATTACATTCACTGCCAAAACAGATATTGTCTACATGGAGTGCATGACATATGGATAGAGCGCCTTCGGCAAAACATTCTGCACTGGAAAGTGCATAGTAGGCAGGAAGTTCTACAACAAAATCAATCCCACAATCTAAAGCAATTTGGGTTCTTGTGTATTTGTCCAATATAGCTGGTTCACCACGCTGTACATAGTCTCCGCTCATTATAGCAATGATACATTCTGCTTTGGATATGCGCAGTGCCTCTTGTATATGATAAATATGACCGTTGTGCAGTGGATTGTATTCACAGATAATGCCAAGTGCTTTCATAAAAATCCCCCATTCTTAGTCCATTTTTTTAATATTGTAACCACAGTAAGGTGGTGATATTGTTTTACTATGTAAAGAATTATGATGTATTATACAAAATAAACATAAGTATATCAGAAGTATATAAAAAGAACAAGAAGAACATAAAGTTAAATTTGTATTTCAGGGGTTGTGACTATGACTTTATAAAATACGTTTTCTTTCTTGTTGTAGGGATTTTCATAGAATTAAAAAGGTATCTATGCTTGGGTAGAAAGTGAACCAAAAGAAAAATTAGATAAAGTATTTAAAATTTCACCGAGAAAATGTTTTTATAGATAAATGAAAATTTCTTATTTGTTGATTAGAGTGGTGGAGAGCAACGAATTGATATTTTTCTTGTTTATGTTCTTTTTATATGGTGTTAGCATCATATAGATAAAGCAGTTAAAGAGAAAATAAAAGTTGGTGAATGATTTGTTATGTTTTAACTCTTTTGAAAATCTTATTTTGCAAGGTTTTTTGGACGTACATAAATGCAGAATGATATTTGATACTTTTAACTGTAAAAGTGGGCTTTTATTGCGTAACACTTGAAAAATTGGTTACTAATTTGCAAGGATTTGCTATAATAAAGCCATGGCAACAGAAAATCAGCAAGCCATAATAAATGATGTAATTGATGTAAAAAGGGTGTGTATTGGTATAAAATTAAAACAAAAGTAGTTAAAAATAACGAAGAATACGTTGAATTACAATATATTTATCCTTGTTTTACCAAAAAAAAAGGTATATAATTTATTTATATGTATTATATTAATTATTTAAGGAGGCATTAATTTTTATGGCATTTATTGACACAATTTATGAGAGAGCAAAGGCAGATAAAAAAACGATTGTATTACCAGAATCAATGGATAAGAGAACCTTTGCGGCAGCAGAAAAAATCTTAAAAGAAGGTATCGCAAATCTTATTATTATTGGTACAAAAGAAGAAATTGAAGAAAATAGTAAGGGATATGATATTGCAGGTGCAACGATTGTTGATCCATTTAATGACCCAAATAAGCAAAAGTATATTGATAAATTTGTTGAGTTAAGAGGCAAAAAGGGCGTAACTCCTGAATCAGCAAAAGAGACAATGGAAAAGGATTATATGTATTATGCGTGTTTGATGTGTAAGTGTGGTGATGCAGACGGTGCCGTTTCAGGTGCTTGCCATTCTACAGGAAATACTATTCGTCCAGCTCTTCAGTTATTAAAGACAAAGCCAGGAATTAGCAGTGTATCAGGCTTTTTCCTTATGGAAGTTCCAGATTGTGAACTTGGTGAGAACGGATTGTTTGTATTTGCAGATTGTGCGGTTAATCCAGACCTTGATTCAGAAAAGCTTGCAGAAGTGGCTGCATTATCAGCAAGTTCATTTGAAAGCTTCGTAGGTGCAAAATCAAAAGTTGCCATGTTATCATTCTCATCATATGGCAGTGCAAAACATGATAGAGTTACAATGGTAGCGGATGCTGTTAAGATTGCAAAAGAAAAATATCCAGATATAGCAGTTGACGGTGAGCTTCAATTAGACGCGGCACTTGTTCCAGAAGTAGCCGCATTAAAAGCTCCAGACAGCGAAGTTGCAGGAAAAGCAAATACATTAGTATTTCCATCACTTGAGGCTGGAAATATCGGTTATAAGTTGGTGCAAAGACTTGCAAAGGCAGGCGCTTATGGTCCTGTTCTTCAGGGTCTTTCTATGCCTGTCAATGATCTTTCAAGAGGCTGTTTTGCAGAAGATATTGTAGGTGTTGTAGCAATGACGGCTGTTCAGGCACAAGATGCTTCTAAGTAAAAAATATTTTTGCGACCAATAGTTTAATATGATATTAACTAATGTAGAATATTAGTTCGTGTTTGATTGGTTTGAACATATAGATAAATATTGTGAAGTCAGATAATATGCACATGTTTGTGTCTGTATAATAAATAGATACGATTTTAAAATAACATAGAAATGGGGATTATATAATGAATATTTTAGTATTAAACTGTGGCAGTTCATCATTAAAATATCAGCTTATTAATATGGACGATGAGAGTGTTATTGCAAAAGGACTTGTAGAGCGAATTGGCATTGAAGGTTCTGTTCTTACACATAAGCCAACAGGAAAGGACAAGTATGTTGTTGAGACACCAATGAAAGACCATAATATTGCGGTAAAGCTTGTTCTTGACGCTCTGATTGACAGTGAGCATGGTGTTATTAAGAGTACTGATGAAATTACAGCAGTGGGACATCGTGTTCTTCATGCTGGCGAAAAGTATATTGAATCATGTATCGTGACAGAAGATGTAAAAAAAGTCGTAAGAGAATGTTTTGATTTAGGACCTTTGCATAATCCAGCAAACTTGATTGGTATTGAAGCAATTGAGGCAGCCATGCCTGGCAAGATGAATGTTGCTGTGTGGGATACAGCCTTTGGCGGTACAATGCCACCAAAAGCATATCTTTATGCAATTCCTCGTGAATATTATGAGAAATATGGTGTCAGAAGATATGGTTTTCATGGTACAAGCCACAGTTTTGTATCAAAAGAAACCATTAAATTTGCAAACCTTGACCCTAAAACAGCAAAGGTAATTGTATGTCATCTTGGAAATGGGGCATCGATTTCTGCATCGGTTGGCGGCAAATGTGTTGATACATCAATGGGACTTACACCACTGGAAGGTCTTATTATGGGTACACGTTCTGGTGATTTAGACCCTGCTATTTTGGAATATCTTTGTAACCATGAAAATCTTTCAATCAGCGAAATGCTTACTATCTTAAATAAAAAATCAGGTGTACTTGGCATGTCAGGCGGAATTTCAAGTGATTTTAGAGATTTAGAGGCAGCAGCTAATGAAGGAAATGAAGTGGCTAAAGTTACATTGGAAGCATATGCTTACAGAGTTGCAAAATACATTGGTGCATATACAGCAGCGATGAATGGTGTAGATGCCATTACATTTACAGCAGGCGTTGGGGAAAATGCAGCATGGTTAAGACCAATGATTGCACAGTATCTTGGCTATCTTGGTGTTTGTTTGGATGAGGAAGCAAGCAAGAAAGCATGTGGTGAGTGTGGAATTATATCAACACCAGATTCTAAGGTAAAACTTTGTGTGATTCCAACCAATGAAGAACTTGCGATTGCAAGAGAAACATTGGCACTCGTTCAGTAAAAATAGAAACAGGCAGTTGTATAATAATCTTAGCAAAAGCCAAGCTATAAAAGTTTGCTTTGAAAACTTTTGGCATCTTATGATGTAGAAATTATGGTATAATATTATAGTATAATATACAAAATTTTTATTGACAAATGACATGTAGGTGCGTATAATAGGAAAAGTGTGAATTGGAGACAATTATGCTAATTGATTTTAGAGAACTTCTATTCGGTACAAGGGATTTAATTTCACAACAGGTTGAACTTGAGATGAACACTATTAATGATGGTGTTTCGAGTTATGATATTATAAAAAAAGAACCTTTTGAATTATGTTTGATAAAGACAGGAAAGGGGAAATTTTGTGTCAGTGCCAAATCGTTTGTGAAGCTTCGTATTCCTTGTGATAGATGTCTGGAACCAGTCGATACAGATATTGATTTTATAATTGATGAATCCGTTGATATGGCAGAGGCATCGGAGAATGAAGAAAGTGAAGAAAAAGACTATATTGATGGATACAACCTCGACGTGGACAAACTTGTTTTTAGTGAAATTTTGTTGTCCATGCCTAGAAAAATTTTGTGTAAGGAAGACTGCAAGGGATTATGTCTTGTTTGTGGTTCAAACCTTAACATAGCCGAATGTGGTTGTGACAGGTCTGTTTTAGACCCAAGAATGTCTGTTTTCAAGGATATTTTAAACGATTTTAAGGAGGTGTAACTATATGTCAATTTGTCCAAAGAATAAATCTTCTAAGGCTAGAAGAGACAAGAGAAGAGCAAACTGGAAGATGAGCGTTCCAAATCTTGTTAAGTGCAGTAAGTGTGGTGCTTTGATGATGCCTCACAGAGTTTGCAAGTCTTGTGGTTCATATAATAAAAAAGAAATTATTTCTGTTGACTAATAAAGTGATAAAATGCAATAGTGGGATTGCTGTAAAATGAGAAATTCATTTTGCGGCGGTCCCATTTTTGATTTAACCTCATCAAGGAAGTAGGTTTAAATGTCTAATACAAATTAGTGTTAATATCAATCTGATAAGGCAAATACAAAAAGTGCTTTTTTTGATATAATAATGTTAAAAAATAGCTATAGGGAGGAATAAACTTATGAAAAAAGCTAGTAAGGTATTGAGTTTACTAATAATATGGATATTAATGTTTAATATGTTATTTGTAAACACAGATATTGCATTTGCTGATGAGGATGCTGTAAGCGGTACATGCGGGGATACTATAAGTTGGATTTTAGGGAGCAATGGAACACTTTTAATTGAAGGAACAGGAAAGTTATCTTATCCATCACAGCAAGATAAAAATTCATGGTATCCATATATAGATAAAATTAAAAAGGTTATCATTAAAGAAGGAATTACAGAAATCAGTTTTAGCGTCTTTGAAATGTGTTATAATTTAACGAGCGTAGAATTGCCAGAAGGTATGACAAGTATAGGAAATATGGCATTTTATGAATGTTATAATTTAAGTGATATAAATTTCCCAGAAAGTATGACATCGTTAGGAAGCGAGGTGTTTTATAGTTGCTCCAGTTTAAGTCATTTAAAAATTCCAGCAAATTTAACAAGTATAGGAGAATATACATTTAATGGCTGTAGTAAATTAGACAGTATAGAAGTTGCCAAAGAAAATCCAGTTTATGACAGTAGAAATAATTGTAATGCAATTATTGAAACAAAAAGTAATAAATTAATAACAGGGTGTAAAAATACCAAGATACCAGACAATGTAACAAGTATAGCAACATATGCTATTTCTTTTTGTGATGAATTAAGCAGTATACAAATACCAGCAAGTGTAACAAATATAGAAGATTCTGCTTTTTATCAATGCGGCGGAGTAATGTATATAGAAGTTGTCGAAGAAAATCCAGTTTATGACAGCAGAAATAATTGTAATGCAATTATTAAGACAGCCAGCAATGAATTGGTTTTAGGTTGTAATAATACAAAAATTCCATCAGGAATAACAAGTATAAAAGATTATGCTTTATTTAATTGCAAAAATTTAAGCAGTATAGAAATACCAACCAGTGTATCGAATATTGGTGAGTACGCATTTAAAGGCTGTAGTGGATTAAATAGTATTATTGTATCAAAAGATAATCCAGTTTATGACAGCAGAAATGATTGTAATGCGATTATAAAAACAAGAGATAATGATTTAATTGTAGGTTGCAACAATACAAAAATTCCAACCAGTGTAACAAAAATTGGAGATTCTGCATTTTATGAATGCAGTCAGTTAAATAGTGTAGAAATGGCTAGTGTAAATAAAATTGGAAATTCTGCATTTTCAGGATGCACAGGCTTAACAGATATAAAATTTTCTGATAGGCTATGGGTTATAGGGAATATGGCATTTTATAATTGTAATAAGTTAAAGCATATTGAAATTCCTTCTAGTGTAGATAATATAGGAAGGTATGTATTTTATTATTGCAGTGGATTGATTGATATAACCAATCATTCAAAGGTTACTATATCATTATCACAAGTTAAAGATGACTATAGTTTGGTTTTATTAGGTATCTATAATGATAGTAAATTAAAAGGAAAATGGGTTCTTAAAGGTACATCAACAGAAGTTACAGATATTGCAAATGGACAGACTGCCGTGTGGAAAAACAATGAAACATCAACAGATGTAAAGTATGGTGATGTTAATGGAGATGGTGATATTAATATTGGGGATGCTGTCTTTTTAAAGAAACATCTTGCAAATATGAATGTGACAATAGATGAAAAAGCTTCCGATGTCAATCTTGACGGTGATATTAATATATCGGATGCAATATTGATATTAAAATCACTTGCAGGAATGAATGTTGTTCTTGGTTCAGCAACACAGCCAACACCACCAGTAGAGCCGCCAACGCAGCCAGTAGAACCGCCAACAGAAGATATAACAAAAAATTATCCTGATATAACTATCTATCCAGATAGAATGATGAAGATGACAACTTCAGACGGTCCAGTTTATGCAATGAAAATATTAGTTAAAAACAATTCTCCTTATACATTTGTAATGGGTGAGGGAAATGATGTTATGGTATATAGAAAAAAGAATTTAACGAGCAGTACATATCTTTTAGCAATAACAAAGGATAGCAAATTAGTATCTGATACAAATGAATTTGTTGTTGCACCAAAAGAAAGTACATATTTTTATGGATTTGAGGGAGATGAACTTACCTATATCAGCAGAAATGCACTGTTGGGATTAACATGTAAAATAAACGGAAAAGGTTATGTAGTAGTAGTAGATGACAAGACTGGAAAAATAGTAAATTTATCAGAAAGACAATAATATATTGTTCGCAGTTAAAAAAGCTGTAACACTTGAAATATAAGTGTTACGGCTTTTTTTAAGTTGATTGATTTTAATCTCATCAAGTAAGCTCTCCTCGCTTGAATATTATAAAGATATAAGCGTATTACAAATATCCATTTGCCTAAGAAAAAAATTTTGTATTCATATTTTAATAATAAAATATAAAAAATCAAATATTGACATACGGCTAATAATTGTATAAAGTATGGTGACATACGCGTATAATTTTTATACTGCAAAACAATGCGAACTGTTAATGGTTGTTAAAAAGTAGTTACAGTATGGAGGATGCTAAAAGTGAAAATAAAGGATAAATATATAGAGATAAACCATAAATGTAATAGGATTTGTAATAATTTTAATAATTGTGTACAGGAATATATGATAGGTCATAAAAAAATATTATTAATATTAGGAATGATTTGTATATTTATTTCACCAATATTTTTTGCAAGAAAAAGTGTAGATAATGATATCTGGTTTTTATTAAATTCGGGAAGGTATATTTTAAATTATGGTTTTACTGCAATAGAACCATTTTCAATACATGAGGGATTGGCGTTTTCATTTCAGCAAGGATTGACAGATATTTATTTTTATGGTGTTTATAAACTGGGTGGTGAAAAATTATTAATAGCTGTCATTATGGCAGAGTCTATTGTTATGCTTATTTTATATTATCGGTTGTGTAAAATCGTATCTGATGGACACACAGGGCAAAGTATGCTTTCTACTATTTTATTTTCAGGAGTATCTTCCATTTTCATGACAACAAGACCACAAGTCAGTTCTTTTATTATTTTGATATTGGAATTGATAATTTTGGAAAAATGGGTGCGTACACAACAGTGTTCGTTCTTATTTTTTTTGCCAGTGCTATCTGTTTTAGAAATGAATCTTCATGCAGCTACATGGTGGATGTTATTTATTTTTATGATGCCATATTTGTTTGAAATAAAATGGATAAAAGGTGAGCGAATAAAGCCAGACCAATATAAGAAAAAGCCATTAATTTTGGCAGGATTAAGTATGTTTTTATCAGGATTTTGTAATCCTTATGGAGTTGATAATATTTTATATCTTATAAAATCACAAGGAACAAAATATAGTCAATATATTGATGAAATGAAACCATGTACATATGAGAGTTTTGGAATGTATTTAATAATTGGTATAAGTGCTGTTATTTTGATACATCACTTGCACAGTTTGAAAGTGATTAAATTGAGGTATATGTATTTATATATTGGGACAGCGTTGATGACATTAGTGAATCAACGAAGTGAAGTATTATTTGCTATGGCAGCGTTGATGATAACAGCGTATGAATTTAAAAATTCAAAAGTAACACATTTTTCAATTGCATGGCTGTTTTGTTATGTGGAGATTGTTGTGGGGGTATATATTGTTTTTTCACGTTTAAAACCGCAAGAATCATATGAAACTGTTTTAAATGAGCATAGACAAATGATTTCTTATTTACAAAATTATGCTTCAAAAGATGTACGTTTATTTACAGATTATAATGCAGGAGGTTTATATGAATTTGAAGGATATCCATGTTTTATTGATGCACGAATGGAAGTTTATCTAAAAAGTATGAATGGTGTAAAGAATTTTTTTGATGAGTATGTGGAGGCAGAAATGGGGGTGATATACTATCAAGATTTTTTAGAGGCATATGATTTTGATTATTATATTTTTGATAAAAATAGAACTTTTTATATCAATGTATCACATGATGACCAATATCTTTGCTTGTATGAAACAGAACAATATGCGCTATTTAAGAACAGATAGTTAATTAATTTGCAAAAGAAAGAGGAATTTATTGATGAAAAAAATAATTATTGTAGGTGCAGGACCCGCAGGATTGACTGCAGGTTATGAATTAGTCCAAAGAACAAAGGATTATGAGGTGATTATAATGGAGGAGAGTACTGCTGTTGGCGGTATATCAAAAACTGTTGATTATCATGGAAATAAAATGGATATGGGTGGTCATCGTTTCTTTTCTAAAAACAGCCGTGTAAATGATTGGTGGAAAACAATGATACCTTACACGGATAATAAGATGCAAAAATCACAAGATTATGTGATGCTGCATAGAAAAAGGGTATCTCATATTTATTATAATAATCGTTTTTTTGAATATCCTATAAATATAAATTTTAATACCATTCACAATTTAGGATTGGTAAAAACAGTATGTGCAGGATTTAGTTATGTGTATGCTTGTTTTTTTAAAAAATCAGAAACGTCATTAGAAAATTTTTATATTAATCGATTTGGAAAAAAGTTATATAAAATGTTTTTTAGAGATTACACGGAAAAATTATGGGGTATACCCGCAAGTAAATTATCGCCAGATTGGGGAGTTCAAAGGGTGAAAGGTTTATCAATTCGTGTGATGATAAAACAAATATATCACAAATTTTTAGGTTCTCATAAACAGGAGGTTGAAACTTCTTTAATTGATTCTTTTGAATATCCAAAATATGGTTGTGGTCAATTATGGGAACATGTAGGAGAACAATTTATAAAGTTGGGAGGACAGATAAAATATGGCTGTATGGTTTGTGGTTTATATCAAAGAAATAGTGAGATTACACAGATTGAATATATAAAAGATGGAATAAAGTATTATGAAAATGCAGATATCGTTATTTCATCGATGCCATTACAAAATTTAATTGTTTCTCTAAATAATGTTCCAAAAAAAATAATGAAAATTGCATTAGGTCTTCAATATCGAGATTTTGTTATAGTGGGAGTGCTTTTGAATAAAAAAGAATTTAAGCAACAAGCAAGAAAGGATTGTTGGATATATGTTCAAGATTCCAATGTATGTGTAGGAAGAATCCAAATATTTAATAATTGGTCTCCTTATATGGTAGAAAATCCAAACAATAAAATATGGCTGGGGTTGGAATATTTTTGTTTGGAAGGAGATGTAATATGGAATAGAACAAAAAAAGAATGGAAAGAAATAGCAAAAGCAGAATTGCAAAAAATAGGACTTTTGTCAAAAAAGTCGCATATTTTAGATTGTCATTATGAAAAAGTGAGAAAAGCATATCCATCTTATGTGGGAACATACCATCAATTAAAAATGGTAAAAGAATATTTAAATCATTTTAATAATTTATATTGTATAGGCAGAAATGGTCAGCATCGGTATAATAATATGGACCATTCAATGTTGACAGCTTTGGAGACAGTAGATAATATTATTTTACATAAAAAAGGAAAAGACAATATTTGGAATATTAATATAGAAAAAGAATATCATGAAAAAAGATAATATAGCAAAACATATACACTAAATAGTTGTATTTAATTATAACTATATTTTTTTTGTTGACATGTACCAATACAACAAGTATATTTTTGTAAAATAACATTATTTGTGCGTGATATATGTAAAGGTTTAAGGTAGGAATAGGTTTAACACAAAAAATCATTAGCTGTTCTTTAAAATGAGTCGTAGCATGGAGGCTGAATATGAAGATAAAGTTGGCAATTTTGGAAAAAGACGAAAATTATTTAAATAGAATTACATTTACTTTTGGCAGTAAATATGCGGATAAATTAGAAGTATATTCTTTTACAGATATGAATAAGGCGTTAGCCACAATAGCTGAAAAAAAAGTGCATGTTTTATTGGCGGATGAAAGATTTGAAATCAATCAAGACAGTCTGCCTTCCAATTGTGGATTTGCTTATCTTGTTACTTCTTCCGATATTGAGTCGTTAAGGAATCAAAAGACAGTTGGAAAATTTCAAAAAGCAGACTTTATTTACAAGCAGGTTTTAAGTATTTTTTCAGAAGTAAGCGCACAGATAACAGGTATTCACACAGAGGCAGGTGCTACAAAAATGATTGCAGTTACTTCTGCAGCAGGCGGTGTTGGAGCCTCAACTATAGCAGCTGCAATAGCTACAAGACTTGCATTGCTGCAAAAAAAAGTACTGTATTTGGATATGGAATTATTTGGAAGTTCGGATTTTTATTTTAATTCTGAAGGAATGATGGATTTTAGCAATATTATATATGCGTTAAAAGGTAAGAATACAAAAGTGGCATTAAAGATAGAGAGCGCTGTTAAAAAGAATATGGCAGGAGTTGCTTTTTTTTCACAGTGTAAAAATGCTATTGATATGGCAGAACTTCAATCCAATGATGTAGAAAGGCTACTTGAAGCAATTAATACGATGGAAGATTATGAATATCTTGTGATGGATATTGATTTTTCCTTTGGAAAAATTTGCATGCAGGTGATGTCGTGTTCAGACAAAGTAGTTTTTGTATCAAATGGAGAAAAAAGCGCTAATTATAAGACAAATCGTGCATTGGATTCGTTGAAAATTATAGATGAACAACGAAAAGAAAAATTATTACCACGTATAAAAATTGTCCATAATTGTTTTAAAAGTCAAGGAGCGCAGGTTATTGACAGAAATGATGTTGCAATATTAGGCGGCGTGCCTGTTATAAAAAATGGCGAAGCAGAACAAATTGTGCAGCAGATAGCTTCTGCACAAATGTTTGATGTGTTGTTTTAAATATAAGTTATTTTTATAAGTAATAAGTTAAGTATCTTGATTATATAAATCTTTGATGCATATTCAAAAAATTGGAGGAAATATGGAATAATGGAATATGATAAAGAACAAGAAGTCATTGCTGCAATTAAAAAATATATTTCAGATAATTTAATATTAAGTCAGCTTAGTGATGAAGAACTTGAAAAACAGATTGAAGATGTGGAAGAAAGGCAACTTGGCAGTCAATATGTATCAATTGAACAAAAAGTATCAATTGCAGAACAGGTGTTTAGTTCTATTAGGGGATTTGGACTATTAGACAGCATTATGAAAGATGATTCAATTACAGAAGTTATGATTAATGGACCAAAGGATATTTTTGTAGAGCAGGGAGGAAAGCTAACAAAATTAGAAAAAGAATTTGAGAGTGAGCAAAAACTAGAAGATATTATACAAAAAATTGTGAGCATGGCAGGAAGAGAAGTCAATCAGGCAAACCCTATTGTAGATACCAGACTTCCTGATGGTTCGCGTGTCAATGTTGTATTGCCGCCAATTTCCTTATGTGGACCAATTATCACTATAAGAAAATTTTCAAAAACACCAATGACTATTGAAAAATTAATTTCATATGGTTCATTGACACAGGAAATTGCAGATAAATTAGAGCTTTTAGTAAAGGCAAAATATAATATATTCGTGTGTGGAGGAACAGGCTCAGGAAAGACAACTTTTTTAAATGCTTTATCGAATTATATTCCTTTTGATGAGCGTGTTATCACAATAGAAGATTCAGCAGAGCTTCAAATCACAAGTATTAAAAATCTTGTTCGTATGGAAACTCGTAATTCAAATAGTTCAGGAATTGGTGAAGTAACTATTCGAGATTTGATTAAATCTTCTCTACGAATGAGACCAGAAAGAATTGTAGTTGGTGAGGTTAGAGGCGGAGAAGCATTGGATATGTTACAGGCGATGAATACAGGTCATGATGGAAGTCTGTCGACAGGTCATGCTAACTCAACTAAAGATATGTTGAGTCGTCTTGAAACAATGGTTCTTCAAGGAGCGCCAGGACTTCCGTTAGAAGCGATAAAACAGCAGATTGCTTCCGCTGTTGATATTATTATTCATCTTTCCAGATTGAGGGATAAATCCAGAAAAACCATGGAGATTACAGAAGTGCTTGGATTTGAAAAAGGAGAAATATTATTAAATCCATTATATCGTTTTCAGGAAGATGAAAATAGTACATTACATAAGGTATCTGGTAGTTTAGTTCGGACAAAAAATAAGTTACAAAATGATTTAAAATTAAAACAGTCTGGTATATATGAGGAATTTTAAGATACGGAGGTGAGTATGTGGCAAAAAAAGAGAAATATATAGAAATTGCTGGCATTACTGGAGTAGGACAGGATTATAACGTTTATTTATTAAATATAAAAGAAAGGATTATAGGGTATCTTATTGGGTTTGCCGGAGGATTTTTAGCGACAGAAATTATGTTTGGTGTTGTGATAGCTAGTGTAATTATTGGTGTGATTGTTGGCTTTGCAGCTATTCCTATATATAATCGTTATCTTTTTAAAAAACGAAAAAAGACCATTCGGATGCAATTTAGGGATTTGTTGGATTCATTGAACAATTCATTTTCTGCGGGCAAAAATACCAATGCAGCGTTTGAGGATGCCTATAAAGATATGTGTATGGCATATTCTGAGAATGCAATTATAACAAAAGAAGTTCAAATTATTAATAAGGGGCTGATAAATAATTTTACAATAGAGCAGCTTCTTGAAAATTTTGCACAAAGAACAGGGATTAATGATATTGACAGCTTTGCGCAGACATTTAGTGTATGTAATAGATTAGGAGGCAACTTAAAGAAGGTAGTTGCAGACACTAGGGATATTATTAATGATAAGATTGAAATTGAGATGGAAATTGAAACAACCGTTTCGTCAAATAAAAATGAAATTAATATTCTGTGTTTTATGCCGTTTATTGTAATTACTATGATTAAAGGCATGGGCAATGATGCAATAACAGCTAATACACCTATCAATATTATTATTAAGCTGGTGGCAATCGGTATATTTGTGTTGGCTTATTTTTTAGGACAAAAGATAACAGATATTAAAGTGTAAAAATTTAAAAAATATGTGTATACGGAGGTCAAAATGGAGGGAACAATTCCTTATATTCTTGCATCGACAGGAAGTGTTATTGTTGCTTTTTGGTTATTTTTATTTTTTAAATACAGAACAGCATATGACCAAATGATAAGTGCGTTAGACAGTAAGCAGTTTCCTTTGTGTGAATTGTATTTTATTGGATTAGGATTTATTGATTTATTTCATATAAATCTTCGTACAGATTCAGGAAAAAAGAAAGAAAAGAAAATTGCAGAAGTTTATGGTGAACGATATGCTTATTTTTATCATTGTTGTATAGAGGCAGGAAAGATTACTTATCTTATTACATTGCTGCCAATTGGTCTTTATTTAGGTATTCTTTTAGATGACAATATTATGGCGGTTTTAGGAATTGTTGCAATATTTGCTATTGTTTTTTATCTGGATATGGAAGTCAATAATGCGGTAGAAAGCAAGCGTGATGAAATTCTTTCAGAATACCCAGAAGTACTGTCAAAACTGACATTACTTGTAAATGCTGGTATGGTTATCCGAGAGGCATGGAATAAAGTGGCTCAGACAGGAGATTCCTATATTTATAAAGAGATGCAGATTACAAGCAGCGAAATGCAAAATGGTGTTTCTGATATGGATGCGCTGTATAATTTTAGCCAACGATGTGGTGTGAAAGAAATTAGAAAATTCTCGTCTATTTTAACTCAAAATATACAAAAAGGTGGAGGAGAATTGGCAGCTAGTATGAAATATATGAATATTGAAAGTTGGGAAGAAAAAAAACAAAATGCAAAAAGAAAAGGAGAGCTGGCAGGACAAAAATTAATGCTTCCACTTATGTTAATGTTTGCTGGTATATTGATTATGGTGATTGTCCCAATTTTTATGAATATGTTTTAAGATTGAGATGAAAATTTATTCAATAATTGATACAAAGGAGGGAGTAGATGTAAAAAAACATAGATAAATGATTAGAGATACAATAATAAAATAATGAAAAAATTTAGGAAAGGACAAGCTATTTAGATAAAAATCTGTAAAATTATTTAACCTCATCAAGGAAGTTCCCACTTTAATGCTGCAAAGGTATAAGTGGGGGTGGGGACTTGCTTGTTTCAGTGGGAGTATAAGCTCCCACTGAAAAGCTACGATAGTAGCTAGCGGGTTTGAGCAAGTAGCATAGCGGATTGCGAATATCCACTTAACACAGATAATGCAGGTTTATCTTTTGGCAGAGAAAAATTATGGTAGAAGCAATAACAGATAAGATTATGTTAGGTTATTTTAAGGCAAAATGTAAGGTAATGTCTTTTTTTGAAGATGAAACAGGTGAAACAAATATTATTGCCATTATATTATTAATAGTTGTAGTAATTGCCATGGCAGTAATATTTAGAAAGCAAATTGCAAATGTTATAAATTCTTTGTTTAATAGAGTAAATAATGATATTAGTAATTTTTAAAGAGATTTTATAGCAAACATAGTAATTTAAAAGACAATCACCAAATGTATATTTTATAACATTTGGCGGTTGTCATGAATTTTAATACTTCAGAAAAGAGGAAAATAGTGCATATTAAATGGATAAAAAAGAAGTTAAAAGATGAAACAGGTGCTTCTCAAATTGTAGAAATGACTATTATATTTCCCATTGTAATATTAGTGATGGGAGCATTGATTTATCTTGGCTGTTATATTGTTCAGGGTGTTAGTATGTATGCTTATGCTCAGCGAATGGCAGTATATACGGCAAGAGAAATTTCTTATCCTGGTTATGAAGAATTGGGCAATATGACACAGGCTATTGATTTTGTCACTATACAGGAAGCAAGAATTGATACCATATTTGCGCAAAATTGGAAACCATATCGCTTTTTAAACAGTGGTAATCATATGATTAGCAATAAAACAAGCCTGGAAAGTACATTGCGTTCATTAGTATCTAGTACAGCATTTATAAAATCTGGAACACCAGAATGTTCTATTAACATTAAAAATAATATATTCAATCAAAAGGTTACAGTGACTATTAGTAAAGGTATTACTGTTCCTAGTTTTATGGTAGCTATTGGTGTGCCGCAAGACAGTATGAATATTCATGTTGGTGCAGTAGCAGTAACTTTAAATGCTACAGAATTTGTGCGAAATACCGATTTTGTATTTGATTCGGTATCCGAAATTATAGATAATACGCCAATTAAAGATTATATTAGTAAATTTAAAGAAAAATTTAACAATATGAAACAAAAGATGGGAATAACGTAAAAGGTACAAAAAGCGTGTACGCATGGAGGAAAGAAATGTTAAAGTCCGTATATAATTGTCGTGGTTCGATATCCATATTTTTGGTGCTTATTATGCTGCCTATGTTTGTATGTGCTGGATTGTGTGTTGATGCCTCTAAAGTATCTGTGGCAAAGTCGTCCATATCAGGAGCAGGAGATTTGGCAATGAATGCAGCGCTCTCAGAATATGACGATGATTTAAAAGAATTATATGGATTGTTTGCAAATTCTAAAGATATGGAAGAATTGCAAAAAAATGTTGCAAGATATTTTGAGAATACAATTAATGGTGCAAATGTATTGGATAGTGCAGATTCATATACAAGAAATTTTGTTGATGGTATTGTAGCTAATATGTTTACAGGTTCAGAAACAGATTTTAATAATGTTGTTGTTACCAGAGTGGAAGAAGATGCATTTAACTTATCTGCTATTGAGCAGTCTGCTATTGCAAAGTCTAATATTATGAAACGGCAAATTCTTGATTATATGCAGTACAAAGCGCCTGTCAATCTTGGAAAAGGGCTGCTTACAAAATTAGGATGTATTGGAGATGTATCGAAACAGTCCAAAGCAATGGAAAAGCAGATGGATTATCAGGATGAATTAAAAAAAGTTGATGATGTATGCAAAAATGCTTACGATGCTATTAAAAATTATAATAAAGCATATGAGAGCAGTTATAGTAATAAATCAGGTGCACAAATTATAGAGGAAGTGCGTCAAAGTATTGAAACCACAAAAACATATTATCAACAAATGACAGAATATAAGATAGCATATAATTCCGTCACAGTTGAGGCGGTTGAAATTGATAGAAATATTAAAAAGAAATTTGAGAGAGAAAAATATAATAAAGATGATACAGTAATTGATAAATTGGATAAAGTAAAAAGAGCAATTGATGCAACGCTTGGCATCAATCCAGAATATAATGTTGATTTTTTGGATTTTTACAATGGTATAAAAACTAGCTATGCAGAAAACCTTGAAAGTGAACTTACATATATTCAAAACTTTAATCAGAATACAGATACTTATTGCTATTTTTATACTTATATTGATATGTATGAAAAACTTTATAAGACACTGAAAGATGATGATGAAATTGATAACGAAACAAAAGAAAATTATAAGTATTTGTATGAGATAGGAGAATATCAATATACATATGAAACAGTGCGAAATAAAATTAAAGGAAAAATAAGCTCTGCACAAGATACAGCATGGACAATTAAAAATAGTTGGAATGGAAAAGTATCCAATTTATGTGAAAGTGCAAGAAACGAACTAAAAAGATGGTTAGACTCAATAGAACAATCAGATGGTGTAATAAAGAAATTAGAGTCTGCAATTGAAAGTCTTAAAAAGATAAAAAATCAAATAGAAGATGTTAAAAATAGCAAACAAAAGTGGAAAGGTGCTATTGATAATTTGTCTGATGGGACTGTTAAATCTACAATGTTGGGCGATTATGAGGGAACAGCAAAAGAATTGAATATTGATTCAATTAATACACTTCAAACACGACTGGAAAAGAATAAAACATTTTTTGAAACGCTTAAAGGAAGAATTGAGGGAATCAAGTTTGCAGGATATAAGGTTGTTAATTTAAATAGTTCTTATTTTATTAATAAAAAAACAGATAACCATACATATTCTAATATTTGCGCATTGGCAGCTTCTTATGTTAATGAAAATTATCAAATAGGAGAGGGCGTTAATGGCATTGATACAGCTAATATTGGAAAAATAACAAACGATGATGCCTTTTATGCCTATTTAGAGAAAAATTTTCAAGATTCAGAAAGTGTGGAAAGCGAGCAAAAGAAACAGGCGAAAGCAAATCGAAAAGAAATTGTTGATAAAGGTAATACAGGAGCAGGAGATGATGCAAAAAAAAGTTCAGGTATGACTTATGAACAATTTGTTAAAGCGTATGGTGATAATACATCTGTAAAGGAATTAAATAAAGAACTTGAGTCATTGGCACAAAAGGGTTCAGATTCGGGAATAGAGGGAATTGATGATGACAATTCATCAAAATGTAAAGAAAATCTTAATCGAATTACTGCTCTTTTTGAAAATTTGAAAGATTTATTAACTAACGCGCGGGATAATCTATACTTGGAAGAATATATGACAGAAATTTTTAGCTGTTATACAGATACACTAGATACCACTAAAGTAAGCAGTATCAATCCTCAAAATAAATTGAATGAACATGTGTTTTATGGAAGTGAAGTGGAATATCTTATTTTTGGAAAAGATACGCCAAAAGAAAATTTGACGTCAGCAAAAGGGCTTTTATTTGCATTGCGCTTGGTACTCAATACGATTTATGCATTTACAGCTTCGGATATTCGTGCTTATACGCTGTCAATGGCAACAGCGATTGCAGGTTGGACGGGATTTGGCGTGCCAATTGTTCAGACAATTTTAACATTTGCGCTTGGTATGGCGGAGTCGGTTATTGATGTAAACGCATTATGTGATGGGGATTCTATAGCATTGTATAAAAATCAGCAGACATGGGTTTTATCGCCAACTGGCTTGGCAAATAATTTAAAAGATACGTTAGCCAAAAAAGCACAGGGAGTTATAAATGAAGCAATAGATGATGTTACGCAGGCAATAGAACAATGCGCGGATGATGGCTTAAATTCTTTGCTTGGTGAAGAAGGTGCTGTTACAAAATATATTGATACAACAACACAAACCATTACAGATAAAGTAAAAGACAGCATAATTAGTCCATTACAGACGCAAATGAGTACTCTTATCAGTGGGGATAAGGATTTAGATGAAAATACAGTACAAACAAAATTTAAAGAAATTTTAAATAAAGCTGTGTTGGGAGCTTATTCTGATAATTCAAAGGACAGCATTTTATATAAGGCAACAAAAATAGCAGTAGAATATGTAGAAACAAATTGTCTATCGGATTTAGCACATTTTACAGTGGAAAAATATAATCAATATAAAAATGCAGGGCAAACAGCAATTAATGATATTGTAAAGCAAATTGAAAATAAAATGACAAATATTGCAGAACAAGTATCAGCAAAAGCAAAAGGGGCAGTAAACAGTTTAAATAGTAATCTTCAAAGTGCAGTTAGCAATGCAGTTAATACTGGAGGAGCAGCAGCAAAACAAAAAATTAATGATGCAATTTCTGATTATACAAGTCAAATTAATAAATCAAAAAAAGTAAATAAGGTGACAGGAAATAATACACAAGATAGTGATATGTCTGTTGCTGGAAGTGGATTTACAATGAGTTATAAAGAATATATGAAAGTATTTTGTATTTTGTATCTGATGTCCAATCAGGAAGGAATGTTAAATAGAACGGCGCAGTTGATACAGGCAAATCTGGCGAACAAGGGCAGCACTATAAATTTGGCTAAGGCGTACACAATGCTTCAAATTTCTGCAAAAGTTAAGGTTAAGACTGCATTTTTGGATGTTGTTTCTGGGTCAGGTGCAGAGATGGATTATAGCAATTTGGGAAAAGGTTATCGAACGATTCAATATAAGAGCGCATATGGCTATTAAGAAAAGTGGGATTTGTGTCTGCACATTGTGGGGCATAAATATGTTCATGTGTAAAATATAGCGTAGAAATGAGGTTTAATATGTCAAATTTTATGAAAAAATATGCAAAGGAAGAAGGCACTTATACAATTGAAGCCGCCATTTCTTTAACAATATTTATATTTGCATATATTATTATCGTTTCACTTGCAACAACTGCAAGAGTGGAAGGAATAACCCAGTATGCGCTTAATCAAACTGCAAAAGAAATATCACAGTATTGTTATATAGCAGATAGAGCTGGATTTTCTGCAAGTAAAATGAAACCAACAGCTTCACAGAGCGAGAAAATGAATCAGGCAGACGATGTTATTGAAGCAATTGGCGAGTTGATGAATATTGGTTCTAGTACAGGACAGAATATGGCGCAAAATTTAAAATCAGGAGATTTGTCGGCAAGCATCAAAGGAGTTCAAAATAATATTATGGCAATTAATAGTGGTGTACAGAATGTATTTAGTAAAGTACAAAATTTTGCATCGGATAATCCCATTGCTTCTGTAAAAGTATTATTGTCTGGGATTGGAAAAGAAGTCATAGGAAATGCTGCCAGCAGAGTTATTGGGATAGCATTGTGTAAAACACTGATGCCTAAATATATAACAAGCAATACTGCTCGTGCAAATGAAGTGCTTGAAAAATTGGGAATTGAAGGGGGATTTAATGGTATTAATTTTGGCATGTCAACGGTATTGTGGGATGGAAGGTCGATAAATCTTGTGTGCATTTATCAGATTAAACTGCCTGGTTTGTTGGGCGAGCGGCATATTAATGTACAGCAAAGCGCCAGTACAGCAGCATGGTATAAAGAAACATCTCTTGAGGAAGCAGCCAAATCGGTTCCATCAGGTTCTATATGGAATGAGGGCAATTATGGTTCTAAATTTGTATCATTATATAAATCAGAAAATGGAGGAATTGCAGTAAAGTCTGGTATCGGAATAGATGGATATAAACAATCAGAAAATACATTTGTCGAAATACATGCTATGAATATTTTTAGTAAATCGTACTCAGAAATAAAAAAGGATGCTGACGGAACATCACAAGATGGTGAAAAAGCGCAAAATTATACACTCAATACCAGCAGAGTAAAAAGCACAATGAAATCCTATGCAAATACACTTGCCAATCATGTTGAAAAAAATGGCGATGCCATTACGATGGAAAATGGTACACAGTTTCACCCTGCAAGTGAGAATAGACAGAAAGAACTTGTGATGTATCTTCCAGAAGAAACTGCATCAAATAGTGAAATGAAAAAAGAACTTGAAAATATTGCAAAGCAGATTCAATCAGAAACAGGTGTAAAAGTAGTATACCAATATAAAGATAAAGTATTTACAAAAACTGAAAAAGAATAAAAAAGATACAAAAGTGGGGCATATTTATGAAATATATCATTGCTTATATGACTGTGCTTATTATGGCTGTGGCTGAAATAGCAATCATTAATAACAGGTATTATAAGGAAAAATGTAAGAACAAATATCAATATTTTATTCCAGATACAGCTTATTTAAAAGTGTTGATTCCTTTTTTAATAGGAATGACCATAATTTATAGTTTGTGTTTTATTAAAAAAAATGCGATGTCATTGGAAGTGATGATTCGCTGGTCTGTACTGTTATGCAGCTGCTGTGTAATTGCTTTTATTGATATAAAAGAGCATAAGATACCAAATAAAATCATTTTATTTCTGCTTGCAGCAAGAGTAGGATTTATGGTTTATGAGACGATACAAAATCCTGATTTTTTAGATTATATGGTTTGGTATCCGCTGCTTGGCGCACTTGTAGGTGCAGCGCTTATGCTTTTAGCAATGGTGGTTTCCAGAAAAGGAATCGGTATGGGTGATGTAAAATTAATATTTATTATAGGATTTTATGTATCCAGTTATGAACTTATTTCTACAATGTTTTTGATATTTTTTGCATCTGCTGTTTATGGAATTGTAGTACTTGCTTTAAAGAAAGTAACGCTTCATGATGTTATGCCATTGGCACCTTTTGCTTTAGTTGGAGTTATGGTGAAATATTTATTAATATGTTATGGAGGATAAGTATGAAAAGATTTAATTCAATTTTATTTATGGCGGTACTTGTTGTTATGACTGGATTGACATGGTTTGTCCTCTTTAAAAATCAAACGACAAAAAATTTGGAATATGATAAGTATGTACATATGGCAAGACGCAATATGGAAAAACAAATTTATGTAGATGCAGTGGCAAATTATAAAGAGGCGCTGGCGTTGACACCAAAAGATTACAATCTTGAGATGGAACTTGCTGAAGCTTATTATCTTTGGGGAAATGAAGAAGGGTTTGTAACAGCTTGTAATACAGCAATAAATATTGATGCGACTAATTCCTCCGCATATTTGAAATTGGCGAAATATTATGAAAATCTCCAAAAATATCATGAAGCATTAAATGTTGTAAAATCAGCGGATAAAGTTTTAGAACGACAAGAAATTGAACAATTATTTTATGATTTAAAAAATAAAATTGTGATGAAAAGTGTTGGTGCAAAAGAGATAACAGCATGGAGAAAAGTAGGAACAGTAAATTATTGTACATTTCAATATGAAAATAAATGGGGAATGTTAAACAGTGATGCAAAACAGTCAATAAGACCACAGTATGAATATATTGGAGTATATGATGAAGTTTCTAAATTGATTCCTGTTTGTTTTAATGAAGAATATTATTATATTGATTCGGATGCAAACAGAAAGCTTGTCGGCGACTATGACTATACATTTTTAGGCTCTTTTGGGGATGGATATGCACCAGCACAAAGAGATGAAAAATATGGATATATCAATATAAATTTTGAAGAAAAAAATTTTGAATATGATTTTGCAGGAAGTTTTGCAAATGGTGTTGCAGCAGTGAAACAGGGAGAAAAATGGGGATTAATCAACAAGGATTTCAAAATGGTTACAGAGATGAAATATGATG
This sequence comes from uncultured Lachnospira sp., assembly GCA_910585095.1. Lineage (GTDB taxonomy): Bacteria > Bacillota > Clostridia > Lachnospirales > Lachnospiraceae > Lachnospira. The sequence continues at coordinate 24,147 of CAJUBU010000010.1, read as the reverse complement.
ATATCCTCATAGATGACAATGGTTTTTGTTCTATGTATGGCATTATTGTTGCAGTTGACAATGGAAAGTATATATTTTTAAATACAGAAGGAAAAAGAACATGTGAACAGCAGTTTGATAAAGCCAAAATAGCCTCTTCAAATAGTGGTGCAATTGCTGTTCAAGTAGGAGAAAAATGGGGATTTGCAGATATAAATGGAAATATGGTGATAGAGGCAGTATATGAAGATGCATATTCTTTTTCTTTGGGCTTGGCAGCTGTTAAGACAATTTCAAATTGGGGCTATATTGATATAAATAAAAATCTGATTATTTCAGATGATTATATGGAAGCAAGACCGTTTAACAGTAATGGTTCTGCAATGGTAAAAACAGGGGATATATGGGATATGATTGTTTTATGTGAATATAGTGATTAATAGTTTAGGAGGGAAAAATATGGAATTTACTTATGAAACACAAGGGGCAAATTCATTTCTTGTCTATGCAATGAATAAAAAGGAAGAAATTGATACACTCACTTTAGGAATGATTACAAATAATAAAATATCAGGATTTCTTCCTGCTATATTTACACAGGTTGATGATATTCGATATGTCAAATATAATATATCGTCAAAAATATCCGCAGACCAAATATTTGCAGGAACAGTGATGAAAAAGCAGCTTTTAGGTATTTTTTTAGGAATATCGGAAGCGATGCTTGCAGCAGAAGACTATATGATTCCTTTAAATAGTTTGGTTTTAGATTTGAAATATATTTATGTAGATGTTAGTACTTATAAAGCTAAATTAGTTTGTGTTCCTTCAGTAGGAATGATTGAGCAGGATAGTTTGAATGTATTTTTGAAAAAAATTATGTTTAATACAAGATTTGATGGAAGTGAAAGTACAGATTATGTTGCTAGAATTATTAGTAAATTAAATGCTTCTTCATCAATGTCTATGAATGAATTTAAAGATATGATTGCTCTTTTGAAAAATGAACTTTCAATGGATGAACAAGTGGGAATGTTTTCACAGGAGTTAGGAGCATGGGAATATGAGAAGGTATTTCGAGATAAAATAGACAATGACAGTTCAAAAGAAAATCAAGAGTTAAATAGTGGAAATATACAAGGAATACAGAATGTTCAAAATGGACAAATACAGAACATGCAAGGAATGCAGAATATTCAAAATGGGCAAATGCAGAATATGCAAGGAATGCAGAATATTCAAAATGGGCAAATGCAGAATATGCAAGGAATACAGAGTATCCAAAATGGACAGAGAGTACAAGACATACAAGGTAGACAAAACATGCAAGGGTTACAAGATAGTCCAATGCAAAATGAACAAGGAATACAGAATGATAAAAAGACAGGAAAAGAAAAAAGAAGAAAACAAAAAGATAAAACAGTAGGTAATCAAACACAGATACCAGGTCAAAATAATATGATGAACATACCTGGACAGAATGGAAAAGTAAATAATGTGAATAGTAACACAAATATGATATCATCACAGACAACGGATGGAGAAAAGATTTCGTTTGGTCATTTGCTAATGCATTTTAGTTCTGAAAATATGGCAAAATATAAAGAACAAAAAGCTGAAAGTAAAAAACAAAAGAAAGCTCAAACAAAAAATGTAAATAATATTAATAATGAAAATAATATAAATAATGCAAATAATATAGGTAGCATACGAACACAAAATATACAAAACACAGAACAACAGATAGATAATAATGTGCAAAATGTTAATCCCATGCTAGGAAAAACACAAAATAGTAATTATGGTGAAACGATTGTACTTAATACAGGAACCATTGGTGAAACGGTCGTGCTTGACAGTATTATTCAAAATAATTCAAATATGCCATATCTTGTGCGAAAAAAAACAGGCGAGAGAGTAAATATAGTAAAGCCTATATTTCATATTGGAAAAGAAAGAAGTTATGCAGATTATTTTATAGCAGATAACTCTGCAATAAGCAGAAGTCATGCCAATATTTTATTAAAAAATAGTAGATGTTTTGTAATGGATACAAATTCCACAAATCATACATATATTAATGGAACAATGATTCCATGTAATGTAGAAGTTGAATTGTATTCTGGTAATATATTAAAACTTGCAGATGAGGAATTTGAAGTTCATTTAATATAAAAATATAAGATAAAATGGTGTACATATGGAGGGAAAATGAATTATTTAGTACAGGCATGTACAGATATAGGTATTACAAAACAAACAAATCAAGATAGTTTTGTGGCTAAAGTTATCAATACATCTTCAGGACGCATGATGATAGCCGTTATGTGCGATGGAATGGGTGGACTTGAAAAAGGCGAAGTTGCAAGTGCTACTTTGGTCAGTGCGTTTAATAGATGGATACAAGAAGTATTGTTAAAAGTAAAAATGGAAAGTTTACATGAAGATTTTATAAAACAGCAGTGGACAAACCTTATTTTAGAAAACAATGAAAAAATTAAAGTATATGGCAAAAAGTGTGGTGTTAGTTTAGGTACAACAGTCACCGCCATTTTGCTTACAGATACATTATATTATATAGTCAATGTGGGCGATACCAGAGTATATGAAATTAGCAGACAAGGACAACGAATTATAACAAAAGACCATACGGTGGTTTATAAGGAGGTTGAGCAAGGAATTATTACAGAAGAACAGGCGCATATAGACCCAAGAAGAAGTGTTTTATTACAATGTGTTGGTGCATCTGAACAGGTATATCCAGATTTCTTTTTTGGAGTACCAATTCAAAATGCAGTATATATGCTATGTACAGATGGATTTCGTCATGAAATATTGCCTGAAGAAATCTATCATTATTTACAGCCAGATAATATGGTTAATCAGGAAGTGATGAAAAATAATATTCTTACATTGATAGAATTGGATAAACAGAGAAATGAGCGAGATAATATTTCTGTAATTACAGTGAGAACTTATTAATGATGGTATAAATTAAAATGATATAAAATTAAGATTTTAACAGGAAAGATGAGGCAAAAGATATGTTGGAGATAGGCTCATTAGTCGATGGAAAATATAGAATTTTACGTGAAATTGGACATGGTGGAATGAGTATCGTATATATGGCTATTAATGAAAAAGTAAATAAAACATGGGCAATTAAAGAGGTGCGGCGTGATGGAGTAATTGATTATGAGTCGGTCAAACAAGGATTGATTGTTGAAACAGATTTGTTAAAAAAATTGAAACATGCACATTTGCCAAGCATTGTCGATGTTATTGAAAATGAAGATACTTTTCTTATTGTAATGGACTATATTGAAGGGAATTCATTAGAAAAAACACTTTTAGAATATGGAGCGCAATCACAGGAAAATGTAATTAACTGGGCAAAACAATTATGTGATGTGTTGGGATATCTGCATTCCAGAACGCCAGCAATCATCTATAGGGATTTAAAACCAGCCAATATTATGCTAAAACCAGATGGAAATATAATGGTGATTGATTTTGGAACGGCAAGAGAATATAAAGAAAAAAATTTAGCAGATACAACTTGTCTAGGAACGGTTGGTTATGCGGCACCAGAGCAGTTTGGAGGAAAGGGACAAACCGATGGAAGAACCGATATTTATTGTTTGGGTGCAACTTTATATCATTTGGTGACAGGTTTAAATCCAAGTGAACCACCATATGAGATTAAGCCAATTAGAGAAGTAAATCCAATGCTTATGGAAGGGTTGGAAAAAATTATTCAAAAATGTACACAGAGAAATCCAGAACAGAGGTATCAATCGTGTGCAGAGATGTTATATGACCTTGAACATATAGAACAAGGTAATACATTTATAAAGAAACAAAAAATAAAAATGGGTGCATTTATAACAACAGCGGCATGTTCGTTGTTATTGTGTGTGTCGGGAATTTCATTGAATGTAATGGCATCGCAAATGGCTACAGATAATTACGAAAATTTTATAAACGATGCAGGAAAACAGCCAGATTATAATGAAAAAATTAATTTATATAAGCAGGCAGTTGCAGTGCCTAATAAATCTGGTGAAAAAGATGCTTATATAGGTTTAATACAGTGTTATAGGGATAATAATAATGAGCATGTATTTACGACTGATGAACAGGCAGAGTTGACACGACTTATAAAAAATAATAAAGAAAACCTTATGAGTAATCCTCAAAATTATGCAGAAGTGTGTTTTGAGACAGGAAAGTTGATTTGGTATTATTACAGTTATGGAAATTCTCAAGATAATCAAATTACCAGAATGATTACAGCCGTAGATTGGTTTGATGATGCTTATCGCAATTGTGATGATAATTTTCCTTATAAAAATATGGTGGAAGTTTATCGTGATATTGGCATGTTTTATCGTGATATTAATATTAATATAGTAGAAGCAAGTGACAAAGGAATTTATAAGCCTTTTTTTGAAAATTTAAAAGAATTGCTTGAACGAGTAGGAAGTGATGAAGCAGAAAGTGATATGGTTCGGTTGGAATTATATGAAATTTGCAGAAGTGCGCTTCAACAATATGCAACAAAATTTCGAGGTGAAGATATTTCGCAAAATGAGCTTATTGCTATGCACAATCAAATTACAGCATATGTAGAAAAAATGTATAAAGCATTGCCAGAAAGCAGAACAATAGATATTGAAAATCAGGGAAGAGATGTTCAGCTTTTAGTTTCAACATATAATCTGCTTTCATCTACACTTGAATCGATACAGTTGGCATATAGTTCTCAGAAAGAATTATAAGAGTAAAGATTTATTATAAAAACGAGGAAAGGAAAAGCTGTTGATGTCCGTTGAAACGATACAAATGTTATCAGCTGCAAGTTTTATATTAGCAGGAATCTTGTTGGCAACAACAATTATATTATTTTTTGCTTTGCGGATTCGAGAGGCTTTTGGCTTTTTAACTGGAAGAACAAGAAAAAAAGCAATTGCACGTATAAGGGAAAATAATGAACATTCTAAAGAAAATGTTGTTTTATCAGAAAGGAAGAATAAGATTGTTACAAGCTCTCTGATAGACAATAAAAAATATTCATCCAATGGGACCATGTTATTATCACAAGATAATAATAAAAATACCACATTATTATCACAAGAATATAATAGTGGTACACAAACAACATTGTTAGCTCAAAATTGTCAATCTGAAAATCGTTATATAATTCAAAATAGTACAGTAGGTGTAACAACAGATTTGTTGAATTTAAATGCTGAGAATGAAGAAATTGAATATGAAATTATATTTATGGAAAGTACAGAAATTATATCATAATGTAAAAAATTTATAATATTAAAATATTTACAATATCAAAAAATTTATAATATGAAGATATTTATAATATCAAAATATTTGCAATATTACAATATTTGAAATATTTAAGAGGAAATACTATGAAAAAAGTTAGAGAGAACAATATTAAAAAGATAATTGCAGTTATACTTACATTAATTATGGTATTGTGTTCAATACCATTTGATCAATGGATATTAAATAAAGCATATGCGGAAAGTGAAACAAGTGAGTCCTCAATCATTGAGGTGACAGATGATAATGGTAATAGTATCCATTGGGCAAAGGTTGTGTTGTCTTATGAAAAAGGAAATCCAGTCATTACAGAAGAAAAAAACCTTCAATATGACAAAGAAAAAAAAGGATATAAACTTGCCGATGAAGATTATGCAGAATTAAAGGATGAAGTATTGTCTAATATAAAGGTAAGTATTGATGCAGAAGGATTTGAAAAGATAACCGATGATACATCATTGATAACGACTGTCAACAATGAAAAAAAGACTGTAACATTGACGTCTAATTTTACTGCGCCAGCCTTTCAGATAGAGCTTGCAGGAGATGATTCACAATACATTTATACAGGCAGCTCGATACTATTAATAAAATCAATTACTGGTTTAAGCAAGGCAAATGTAACACAGCCGCAAGGTGAACCAGATAATCTTTCCTATATAACAACAACGTATGAGTACAATGTTGAATATAGTCTTGACAATAAAATATATCAAAATGATGTTCCAGCAGGGACAAATGCACAAGTTTATAATGTCTATGTAAAAGTTTCAGAAAAAGCATCGAAGTATACACATACCGATATGGAGTTTAATAAAGAAACAGCTATTTTTGACAGTACTGAAACAAAATATATTATAAAACATAAAGAAATTGCAATTAAAAAAGCACAATTGAGGGATGAGCAATTTCAATTTGACTTGACCAATGCTACAGGTGCTGGAACACAGGATAATCCAATTTTAGTAGAATGGAATAAAGGAACAATAACATATCCAATAAATAAAACAATATCGGATGGCAAAATTGCATATAGAGTAGAAGATTCATTAAATAATTGCTCAATAGATGCGGATAGTGGTGAACTTTCATTTAATGAAAAGTGTATTGATACAGTTTATCCAGTATATTCTTCTATAACAGATATGCAAAATTATGAGGATAAAGAAATTTGTTATTATATCAAGGTGGTTAAACAGAATTTAGATAAAATTCAATTTAGTGATATTATAAAAGAGAATGGTGAGTATAAAAAGACAATTACATATGGGGAAGAATTGAAGTCTTTTGTACTCATTTATGGAGACAGTAAAGAAAACGTGCCAGATGTAAAATATAATATCAAATCGCAAAAATCATTAGATGGAGATAAAGTTTTAGAAACAGGAGAAGAAGTTGCTGTTATTGATGAAGATACAGGAATATTGAATATAAATCGCAGTGGAGTTGTAGTTGTTAGCGCGACAATTAATGATAACTTATATCAAGGGGATAATGGAAATACATATAATTATACACTTACGATTGAAAAAAAGAGACATGATATTCATTTTGAAAATATATTATCACCCGTACAAGCCTGTTATGGTGATGAATTAAACCATCCAGCAAAATTTATAGATGAAGATAGTGCAGATGATAGAAAAATAAAATATACGATTTTAGATAATAACACAATTAAAGATAAAGATTCAACAATTGATGAAAATGGCAAGGTGACAATTCATAGTGTGTGTTCAGATTCTGCTGATACATTTATTATTGTTACTGCTACGGTTGAAGCAAATGATAAATATGCTAAAGTAACAGCCACATATACAATTAAAAGCAGTGCAGCAGAGCAGTCCTTTGAATTTGATAATACATCAGCTCATATTTATTTTGGACAGGACTCTTTTAAAATGCCAATTTTACAAATTCAATCCGGTTCGGGCAATAACATTGTATATAAACTTCAAGAGAGCGATAATGTTGTAAAACCTGTTGAAAATGGGTATGTTTCAATTAACAATGAAGGTGAAATTTTGCTTGATTATAAAAAAATTACAGAAAAAACACCTGATTTTACAGTGCAGGTAATGGCTTCATTAAGTGGATGTCCAAATGGTAGCAGTATGCCGTTATATAAAACGATAGAAAAAAGTTATATATTACAATATCATAAAGCGGCAGATGACACAAAAAAGAAATATTATGAAGAAGAAGGCGAGAATAACGGATTAAAAGAAGAGTTGTGGTATCGAGAAGATGTAACATTGAAAGCAAAAGATGGCTATCAATTAGCAAAATCTATAAAAGATAATTGGGATTTTAAGGATTCTATAATAATTGAGGCTTCAGTAAATGAAATGCAAATTTATTATAGAAATACAGAGACAAATATTATTAGTATTGGTCCTAAAATTTCTTTAAAAATAGATAAAACAGCGCCTCAAAGAGAAAATTTAAAGATAAGTTATATAAATAATAAAATATTTAATGATATATCAGGTTTTGATTATAGATTTGGTGCCTCTAAAAATAAAAAGGAAGATGAACTTGATGGTAATGATTTAACAAAACAAAAGTATATGAAAGTTACATTAACAGCATCTGATACAGTATCTGGTATTGGAAGTGATGGATCAGGTATTTATAAATTTAAATATTGGGGAGAATGTCTAAAGTCAACAGACAATAATTCAAAACCATTTCAAGGAGAGGTTACAAAACCTGATGAAATTACAGAAGCTAATTCAGAATGGAAAGTAGATGGAGATAATGTATCTTATACATTTACTGTTCCAAATATATTTAAAGGGAAAATTAATTTTACGGCATATGATAAGGCAGGAAATGAATTAACATATTATGAAGATTTGAGTGATAATAAAACAATTATTGTTGCTGATGATACAGCGCCGCAAGTAGAGCTTGCAATTAACAACAATAAAAGCGCAAGTATAAATAGTACAAATCCAAGCAGAATAATGAAGTTAAAAATTAATGATGCGGTTCTTGAAGAGGCTATAAAAGAAAATAATAAGAACATTGTTCAATACTATTATGATAATACTGTTGTTAATATGACGTATACACCATTTTATAGTACAAAAGATAGTACACAGATAATACCAAAAGATATTAGTAAGGAAATAAAATGGAGTGAAAAAGATAAAAATATAGGAACATATGAGTTTACAGATGAGGGCAAATATACAATAAAAGTAAGCGTGGCAGACCCTGCTGGAAATGTAGGCGAGAGCGAAGAAAAAAAATTTAAGATTGATACGACGCCACCAAATATTACATCAGAAATGAGCGTTGTAAATTTGCAGGATATGTTGGAAAGAGAGCTTACAGAAGATGAAAAAAGCAAAAAAATTGCAAATGATTCTGTTAAATTGACAGTGACAGTGAAAGAAAATGACGAAGACTTTAGTGTTGATAAAATGGATATTAAGATAGGCTGTCAAGATATTAATGGAAAAGATATTTCCAATGATAGTACAAAAAAGATAATTCAGGAATTTAAAGATGGAAATTGGACAGTATCAAAAGATGAAATAAATCATACTTGTGTATATACAAAAAGTATTTTATTTGAACAAGATGCAAGATATCATTGGAAAATTACATGTGAGGATGCATCAAGTCAATCTTATACAATAGAAGATCATATTATGATAGATGGAATTGATGAAGATAAAGGAGTTCCTAATGAGTATAATATAATTTTTTTTGCAAAGCCAACATTTGAAAATTCAGAAAAGATATTTTTTGGTAAAAATGATGATGGTAATAAAGTTGAAATTATCATAACAGCAAGGGATAATATCTCTGGAATAGAACAACTGCAATATTCAACAGATGGTAGCAATTATAAAGACCTTCCAGAACCAAAGCAAGATGAAACAGATAGAGGTAAGTTTATAACAACCTTTACAATAGAAAATGAGAATAATAACAACCTTTATATAAAAGGAATTGATAGAGCGAAAAATGAGAGTATATACGAATATAATAAAGTGATTATTTTGGATACAACAAATCCAGAACTTTCAGGAAGTTTTACAGTAAATGGGGAAAAAGAAGATATAGATAATATAAAAGATGGGAATACGTATAAGACAGATAGTATTCTGGCTTCTATAGAAGTTACAGAAGAACATTTTTTTCAGGAAGATTTGCAATGTATAGGGTATTATACACCGTTTCTTAATGGAAAACTGGACGAAACAAAGAAAGAAGAAATTAAAGGTATACCAATAAGATGGGAGGGACAGAATGAACAAACGGCTGTATATGAATTTACAAAAGAGGGGCAATATAATGTAACCTTTAAGTATAAAGATAAATCCAATAATGAGGCTGAACCAATACAAAAAGTGTTTTATATAGACCGAACGCCGCTTAAAACAACAAGTAGTCTTGAGGGAATAAAAGGGCAAGGCATAGAAGATAATGATATAAGCTATTATAGTACGGATGTAAGCTATACAATTTTTATTAAAGAAAATCGATTTAGCGAGAATGATTTGGATAATTTAACAATAAATGTTTCTTATGTGCAGCTTGATGGACAAAGACAGGATTTGAGTGAGGTTGTGAAAAGTGGTATACATTGGGAAAAGAAAGGTCAAGAAAATATCATAAACTATGTGTTTCAAAAGGAGGGATATTATGAAGTTTCTTATTCTTATACAAGCAAAGCAGGTGAGAATACTGATGGAGAATTAAAGAAATTTTATATTGACAAGACTGATTCAGAGGTTTTATTTGAATATTTAGATGGAGAAAGTGCAGATTCAGTTAATACAACATATTATAAACAGAAAAAAACAGCTCAAATTACTGTGAAAGGGGAAGATTTTAATGAGTTTAATCCATTTGACCCAGAAAAAATATCTCTTAAAATTGAAAGAAAATTAAATTCAGAGTCAGAATATAATAATGTAACAGATGTTTATGCAAAAGATTATAATAAGATGGATGGTTGGGAAAAGAATGGCAATGATTTTATTAAAGAGATTAAATTTGATGAAGATGCAGATTATAAAATAGAGTTTTCTTTTACGGATAATGCAGGAAGGCAGTCGTCAAATACAGAGAGACGAGCATTTACAGTTGATTTGACAAACCCACAGGTAACAGTAAGCTTTACGAATACAGATGTTCGTAATGAGAATCAGTTTAAAGCACAAAGAACAGCTACGATTAGGATTGAGGAGCATAATTTTCAGCCTGATCGTGTAAAGGCAATTATTACTGCACGTGATGTCGATGGCAGTTTAGTGTCCAATGAAAATGGGGCAGCAATTGAAGATGCATTAGAAACATATTTGACTGAAGCTGATAGTTGGGACAATGTAGGGGATGTACATACAGCATATATTACATTTGAAAAAGATGCAAATTATACATTTGATATTCAGGTTTCAGATATGGCGGGACATAGTAATGTAAATTTGCAGGGAGAAAATGTAGTATTATATGAAGGTGTTGCTTGCAATAAGTTTACTATTGATACTGTATCTCCAACAGGTTCTATTAAAATAGCTGATTGGACACAATCAAAAGATGGAACAGTGTGGAATAAGTTTTTAACAAATATTACATTTGCTTTGTGGCTTCAGACCGATGCACAGGTTGTGATTGATAGTAAGGATAGTTTAAGCGGAATAGAGTATGTGCGTTATTGTACCGTTGCTTATCCATTAACAGAAGAAGCTGTTAAACAGCTTCCAGAATCTATTTGGACAACAGTTTCTAGTTTTACAATAAATCCAAATACGCAGTTTATCGTTTATGCTCAAATTATGGATAGAGCAGGTAATGAATTGACGATTTCTTCCGATGGAGTTATTTTAGATAATATAAAGCCAGCGGGGAAAGATAGTGAAGAACCAACGATTACAATTCATACAGAAAATCGAAATGATATTTATAATCAGAATGTTCAATTGAGTATTTTTGTAAAAGACCCAGCGGTAGGTTCAAATAATGATGTTTATTCAGGTATTAAAAAGATTACATATCAAGTAGAAAATAAAGCAACAAATACAATTACACAAAATGGCATATTGTATGAATTTACAAAAGATAATCCGACAAAGGAAGAGTTGGTAAACGAATGGTCAACAAATCAATATCTTGTTATTGAAACAGATACAAATAATAGCAATGATATTGTTGTATCGGTTACAGCTATAGATAATGCAGGAAATATCAGTACAAAAGAATTGTCTCTTGCAATTGATACAACTAAGCCAAGAATAGAGGTTCATTATGATAATAATGATGGGATTCAATATGACAATAATAGTGAATATAAGGGAAAAACTTATTTTAAAACAGAAAGAACAGCTACAATAGATATTATTGAACGCAATTTTAATGCTGATGATATACATATTGATGTTGCATCAACAGATGGAATATTGCCTGATATATCTGATTGGAGCATAATTGAAGGGACAGCTTTAAATGGTGATGATACCATTCACAGGGCAACTGTGCATTATTATACAGATGGCGATTATACATTTGATATTTCATATAATGATATGGCAGGAAATATTGCAGAAGATATTGTGTATGGTGGTCTTGCACCACAGGAATTTACAATAGATACAATTAATCCGACAATTGGTGTGTCATATGGAAAGGATGAAGAACACCCCCTTAACATCAATTGGTTTAAACAAGCACGAACAGCTACGGTGACAGTGGTTGAGCATAATTTTGACGCCACAAAGGTTGATGTGACTGTTACTGCAAAAGATATGGCAGGAAATGTTGTAGATGCTGTAAATGTAGAGAGAGAATATGCAGATTATGTAAGAGACAGAAGTAATTGGACATATAAGGGTGATGATATATATACCATTGTATTAAATTATAAAGAAGATGCACATTATACATTTGATATATCCATGACAGATTTGGCAGGAAGAAAAAATGTAAATGAGAAAAATGAATTATATGTAGATTATCAAGATAGTATTGCGCCCAATATATTTGTGGTAGATAAAAGTGTACCTGTTGTAATATCAACATATACTTCCAATGCAACAGCAGTAAATGAAAATCATTATAATCAAGATATGAATTTAGAATTTACTGTTAGTGAAAATAATTTTTATAAAGAAGATGCCAAAGTTGAAGTAGTATATACACCTTATAACGGAGCGGTCAATGAAAATTATGGTGAAAATGTAACAAAAGCTTTAAAATGGGAAAATCCAACTAGTTTGGATACTTGGACAGCAAAAGCAACATATATATTTACAGATGAAGGCAAGTATACGGTTACGATTTCTTATATGGATAAAGCAGGCAATGTCTGCAAGATTGACCCAAAAGAATTTTATATTGATAAGACAAAACCTCAAATTAAATTGGAATATTTAGATAAGGAAAGTGCAGATTCAGTCAATACAACATATTATAAACAAGCTAGAACAGCAAAAATTACAATTATAGAAAATGATTTTAATCCAAAAAACATTCAGCTTCATATTTTAAGGCGATTAAATTCCGAACAAATATATACTGATGTGGCAGGTATTTATGCAGTGAAATATGATGTATTAGATGGTTGGGAAAAAGATGAAAATGGTTTTGTCAAAGAAGTGGAATTTAATGAAGATGCGGATTATGAAGTTGCATTGTCTTTTACAGACGATGCAGGAAATCAGGCAGATATAGAAAGGCAGGTATTTACTGTTGACTTGACAAGCCCACAGGTGAATGTAACTTTTTCAAATACAGATGTTCGTAATAGTAATCAGTTTAGAAATTTAAGAACGGCTACCATTACCGTTATAGAACATAATTTTCAGCCTGACCGTGTAAATGCAATTATTACTGCAGTTGATATCAATGGTAGTCCAGTATATAATGAAAATGGAACAGCAATTCAAGATGAATTTAAAACATATTTGACTAGAGCAGATAGTTGGGAAAATGTAGGTGATATACATACAGCACATATTGTATTTGAAAGAGATGCAAATTATACGTTTGATATTATTATTGCAGATATGGCAGGACGGGATAATGTAGATTCACTTGGAAAAAATGTTGTTGTATACACGGGCATAGCTTGTAATCAATTTACAATTGATACAACACGTCCAACAGGTTCTATTAAAATAGCTGATTGGACACAATCAAAAGATGGAACATTATGGGATAAATTTTTGACAAATATTACATTTGGGTTGTGGCTTCAGACCAATGCTACAGTAGTTATTAACAGTAATGATAATTTGAGTGGAATAGAGTATGTTCGTTATTATACAGTTGACCATTCTTTGACTGAGGAAGCTGTGAAAGCACTTCCAGAGTCTGTTTGGACAAAAAATTCAAATTTTAGAATAGAGCCTGATGCTAGATTTATAGTGTATGCTCGGATTATGGACAATGCGGGAAATGAAATTATTATTTCTTCTGATGGAGTTATCTTGGATAATACCAAACCAGCAGGAGATGGAACAGAACCGCGTATTACAATTCGCACAGAAGATAAAAATAATATTTATAATCAAGATGTACGATTAGATATTTCTGTGGAAGACCCAGCGGTAGGTTCGTCTGGTGTATATTCAGGTATTCGGGAGATTACATGTACAGTGACAAATAGGGCAATTGATATGGTTACACAAGATGTGTTATTATATGAGTTTGAAAATGATAATCCAAAACAAGAAGAATTGTTACAGGAGTGGTCGTTGGCAGAAAGTTTTGTTGTTGACCAAAGTATCAATAATAGTAATGATATTATAGTAGCTGTTACGGCTATAGATAATGCAGGAAACAGCAGTACGAAATATCTACCGCTTGCAATTGATATAACTGCACCAAGAATTGAAATTTATTATGATAATGATGATGGAGATTCTAGTTTTGAAGAAACGACTTATTTTAAAGCCGAAAGAACAGCTACAATAGATATTATTGAGCGTAATTTTAATGCAGATGATGTAAATATTAATGTTACATCAACGGATGATACTTTGCCTAATATATCCGATTGGACTATAGTTGATGGAACATCATCCAATGGTGATGATACTATTCATCGAGCAATTGTAAATTATTATGCAGATGGTGATTATACATTTGATATCTCATATACCGATATGGCAGGAAATGAGGCAGATAATATTGAGTACAGTGGTCTTGCTCCACAGCAGTTTACTATTGATTCTGTTTTGCCAGTAATTTCAGTGGCATATGATAACAATGATGCTATTAATGGAAATTATTATAATCAGACAAGAACAGCAACTGTAACAATTGAAGAACATAATTTTGAGACAAGTCGAATTGTTGCAGAAATAACAACAGAAGGCGGAACAGCAAATATACCACAACTTAGTGATTGGAGTACAATAGGCGATACACATACAGCAACGATTTCTTATGCAGGTGATACACTTTATGGTTTCGCTTTGCAATATACCGATATGGCAGGAAATCAAGCGGTGGCATATGAAAGGGATAGTTTTTATGTGGATACGACAATGCCAGAATTGTCTATTCAAAGAATTGAAAATGAAAGTGCTAATAAAGAAGAACTTATTGCGCCAGTGATTACATTTACAGATCAATATTATGATAGAATTGATATTTTATTAAATGGTGAAAATGCAGATGGTATGGGATTTTATGATAGTAATGAAAATGGAGGCACATTTACATTTAATAATATCATAAAAGATGATATTTATACATTGTCTGCTTCGGTAATTGATAAAGCTGGCAATTTGACACAACAACAGATTGTGTTTTCAGTAAACCGCAATGGTTCAACATATGATTTAGAAGCTTCGACAGAAAAAATAAATGGCTCTTATATAAAAGAAACAAAAGATATTATCGTTTATGAAATAAATCCAGACCCATTATTGACGCATAAAGTGACATTGTACAAGAATGGAAAAACTGTTTTATTGACAGAAGGGACAGATTATCGTGTTGATGTAGATGGAGGCAGTGGGAGCTGGTACAAATATATTTATAATATCTTTGCTAAAAATTTTGATGATGACGGCGTATATCGCTTGTCTGTACAATCTACAGATAAAGCTGGAAATATAGCAGAAAATACAATTGATACAAAAAATAGAGAGATTTCTTTTGGTGTAGATAATACTATGCCTAATATAATGCTATTAAATCTTGAAAGTGGAAAAACATATGCTGCAAATAGTCTTAATGTGATGATGTCAATTAGCGATAATCTTAAATTGTCATCAGTCTTGGCATATGTTGATGATATGCTTGTAAGAGAATGGACATCCGACGAGATTATGTCTTTGATAAATGCAAGTGAAGATTTTGCATTTGATATAGATGGGACTTCTACAAATGCTCATTATGTAAGAATTGTTGCAGTTGATGCAGCAGGTAATTCTCGAGAGGTAGAGGCAAGAGATTTCTATGTAACAACAAATATATGGATTCGTTTTTATACAAATACAGTGTTATTTTGGGGGTCAATAGGAATTGGTCTACTCTTTATTGCAGGGGTTACAGGAATTGTATTTATCAAAAAACGCAAGAAAAAGAAACAAAGATAAAAATGAAGGGATTGCTGTGAAATGAGAAATTCATTTTGCGGCAGTCCTATTTTTGATTTTCGCAAGTAATGAGTCAAGAGGCTTCTTGTAGTAGGGTCTATTTTTTTAAATTTTACCATTAATGTCTATACTTTTTCTTGATTTATCAACCATTTTATAGTATATTAAGGCAAGGCTTTGGTCTGATACTTGTTGATTTTGCAAATTTTGTGCAAGACTTTAAGTTTCAAAGCAAAATGGACGAATTGACAGAAAGGTATGGTTGTTGATATGGCTCAACTATGTAGGGTTGCATTGGATGCAATGGGAGGTGATAACGCTCCAGGTGAGATTGTAAAAGGTGCAGTAAATGCAGTAAATGCAACAAATAATATTGAGGTAAATCTTGTTGGAAAACAAGAATTAATAAAAGAGCAGCTTAAAAAATATAAATATAATAAAGATAGAATAAAAATTACCGATGCAAGAGATGTCATTGAAACAGGTGATTCGCCTGTTATGGCAGTTCGGAGAAAAAAAGAATCTTCTCTTGTAAAAGCATTGTATATTGTAAAAAACGGCGAGGCTGATGCGTTTGTTTCAGCAGGAAGTTCAGGTGCTATTATTGTTGGAGGTCAGACCATTGTAGGCAAGATTAAAGGGGTAGAGCGTCCTCCAATGGCTCCGTTGATTCCTACGTCAAAAGGTGTTTCTATACTGATAGACAGCGGCGGCAATGTCGATGCAAGACCGAACTTTTTGATTCAATGGGCAAAGATGGGTTCTTTGTATATGGAGCATATTATTGGCATTAAAAAGCCAAAAGTAGCTATTGTTAATGTCGGTGTGGAGGAAGAAAAAGGAAATGCACTTGTAAAAGCAACATATCCTTTGTTAAAAGAATGTAAGGATATCCATTTTATTGGCAGTATTGAAGCCAGAGAAATTCCAAACGGGGAAGCCGATGTGATTGTCTGTGATGCTTTTGTTGGAAATGTTATTTTAAAATTATATGAGGGTACAGCGTCCACTTTAATTAAGACCATCAAGGGCTGTATGATGAAAAGTGTCAAAACTAAGATTGGTGCTTTATTGATAAAAAAAGCTCTCAAGCAAGAGCTTAAAAAGATGGATGCCACAGAGTATGGCGGCGCGCCGTTAATTGGATTAAATGGTCTGGTCGTAAAAGTGCATGGCAATGCAAAATCAAAAGAGATAAAAAATGCACTGCTTCAATGTGTTAAATTTAAACAGCAAAACATTAATCAATTAATAGCAAAGTCAATGAAAAAAGAAGAAAAAGAAGAAATAGAAAGTTGATAAAAGTTATTTTAGGAGGTTTGTAATGGAATTTGAAAAAATGCAGGGAATTATTGCGGAAGTGTTGGATATTGACAAATCAAAAATTACATTGGAAAGTACATTTGAAGAATTGGGAGCAGATTCTTTAGATGTTTTACAGATTATTATGGGTATTGAGGATACATTTGAGATTAAGATTCCTGATGAAGCAACAGAAAAGATTGTAACAGTATCCGATGCAGTTGAACAGATTAAAACGGTGCTTTAATCTTTAGAGTTTTTGTTATTTTGTTGCATAAAATGAGGCTGTCGCATTGGAGCGGTAGCCTTTTATTTGACATAAAAGCCTTGCCGTATGCGGCATGAAAGGAGTAAAATGCCTCAGCACAACACAAATTTAGATGAATTTCAAAATCGTATAGGTTATCAATTTAATGATATTAATATGTTAAAAAATGCTTTAACACATAGTTCCTATGCCAATGAGATAAAATTAAAAAAGGTAAGCAATAATGAACGGCTTGAATTTTTAGGAGATGCCGTGTTAGAACTAACTTCAAGTGATTATATTTATCGAAATAATCAAATGAGCGAAGGAGAAATGTCTAGGCTGCGTGCAAGTATTGTTTGCGAGCCTACATTAGCAATGTGCGCCCGAAGTTTTGGTCTGCAAAAATATATTATGCTTGGAAAAGGGGAAGAATTGACAGGAGGACGAGAGCGTGATTCCATTATATCTGATGCCTGTGAAGCATTGATAGGCTCTATTTATATAGATGGTGGGTTTGCTAATGCAAAAGAGTTTATTGAAAAATTTATATTAAATGATTTGGAGAATAAAAAGCTCTTTTATGATAGCAAGACTATTTTACAGGAAGTTGTACAGGCACGTGGATTAGATGTAGAGTATGAACAGATATCAGAAGCAGGACCAGAACATGACAAGACATTTGTTGTCAGTGCAA
Source organism: uncultured Lachnospira sp. (assembly GCA_910585095.1). Taxonomy (GTDB): domain Bacteria; phylum Bacillota; class Clostridia; order Lachnospirales; family Lachnospiraceae; genus Lachnospira. Next base: position 6,008 of record CAJUBU010000010.1, on the reverse strand, counting down.
AATGCAGCGATTTGTTTCATGTTCAAGCTAGTGGACATACGAAAAAGGCAGCACAGCAAAAGGCGGCATATGAGGCTCTTTTATTATTGAAAAAAAGAAACATTGATATCAAACCGAAAGGGAAGAAATAATGTATTTAAAAAGTATAGAAGTGCAAGGATTTAAATCGTTTGTAAATCGAATTGTATTTGAATTTCCAACAGGCATTACAGGTATTGTAGGACCAAATGGTTCCGGCAAAAGCAATGTTGCCGATGCGGTTCGTTGGGTTTTGGGTGAACAGAGTGCAAAACAGCTTCGTGGTGCAAAAATGGAAGATGTTATATTTGCAGGCACACAGGCGAGAAAACCGGTGGGGTATGCTTATGTATCCATTACATTAGACAATTCAGACCATGCACTTTTGGTTGATTACAATGTGGTGACTATCACAAGAAAAGTATTTCGTTCTGGAGAAAGCGAATATAAAATCAATGGCAATAGCTGTCGGTTAAGGGATATAACGGAATTGTTTTATGACACAGGTATTGGCAAAGAGGGTTATTCGATTATAGGTCAAGGTCAGATTGATAAAATTCTTAGCGGAAAGCCAGAGGAACGACGAGAATTGTTTGACGAGGCAGCAGGAATTGTCAAATTTAAAAGAAGAAAAGCGGCATCGATTAAAAAGCTGGAACATGAGCATGAAAATTTGGTGCGTGTAAAAGATATTTTGGCAGAGCTGGAAAAACAAGTTGAACCGTTAAAAGAACAGTCTGAAAAAGCAAGAGAATATTTAAAATTAAAAGAAAATTTAAAAATACATGATGTCAATGCGTTTTTATTAGAACATGAAAAAATTAAAATGGAACTTTCAAATCTTAATTCAAAATTAGAGATTGTTATGACTGATTTAAAACAGTCTAATGACAATTATGATGCGACAAAAGCAGAATATGAAGATATTGAAGAACAGCTCAAACGCTTAAATAATGATTTGGATAGCACTAATCATATGCTGTCCGATACAGAAGTTGAAAAAGAGCGTTTGGAAGGTATGATAAATGTATATGCAGAGCAGATAAAAACCATTGAGGCAAGCAATACACATTTTACAGACAGACAGCAAGTAATTGACCGTTCCATTGAGGAAAAGAAGCAAGAGATAGAATGTCAAAAGAAAGAAAAAGAAGAACTTAACAATCGTTTAAAGGAGTATAAACAAAAGAAAAAAGATATCGAACAGCAGTCAAAAATAATGCAAAATTCTATAACAGAAATTTCTGAAAAAATTGATTGGAATAATAATGTTATTTTTGGACTTTTAGGTGAAAAAAATTCAATAGTTGCAAATAATCAGCGCCTTGCAACAATGTTAGAACAGTTCAATATTCGTAAAGCAGAGTATAACAGTCAGATTATTCAATATAAAAGTGAGGAGAATATTCAAGATGATATTCTTTGTCAATATGAAAAGCAGTTTTTAGAAGAACAAAATAAGATAAAAGAAGTTGAAAATAATATTAACCAATTGAATGCCAATATAGAAAAAAATAGGCAGCGTATTGGAGAACTTACCAATCTTATTGACAAGCAGCAGGCAGGATACCATAGAGAAAAATCAAAGCTGGAATCATTAATTGATATTACCACAAAGTATGATGGTTATGGAAACAGCATAAAAAAGATTATGGAGCAAAAAGCTTCAAATAAGGGAATACTTGGTGTAATTGCCGATGTCATTAAGGTTGAAAAAAAATATGAGACAGCTATTGAGACGGCATTAGGAGGAACCATACAAAATATTGTTACCGACAATGAGAATACAGCAAAAGAACTGATTGCATATTTAAAAGAAAATAAATTTGGACGAGCTACTTTTTTGCCATTGTCAACAATCAGCGGGAAAAATACACTTGAAAAAGAACCTTGTATAAAGGAAAATGGCGTTGTGGGCATTGCAAGTAATCTTGTTAAAGTAAGTTTTGAATATGAAAAACTTGCAAAATATTTGTTAGGGCGTATTTTAGTGGTTGATACAATTGATAATGCGCTTGTCATTGCCAGAAAATATAAACATAGTATAAGAATTGTAACATTGGAAGGGGAACAGCTTAATCCGGGCGGTTCTATGACAGGCGGCGCCTTTAAAAATACCAATAATTTACTTGGCAGGAGACGTGAGATAGAAGAACTGAAAAAAAATGTTGCTGTAATAAATAAAGAGCTTAGAGAATATAAGGAGGAATTGTCTAGACAAAGACAAGAACGAACCTTATTGAGAGAACAATTGGACAATAGCAATCAATTGATGAGAGAAGCACAGATTGTAATGAATACTGTCCAGATGAACTTAAATCAAGCCAAAAGTAAAAAAGAAGATATTATAAAAACGTATAAGCTGGCTGTTCAAAATATTGCAGAAATTGACCATGAAATAAACGATATCAATTTGCAATTGTCAAATGTAACAAAAAATTCAAATGAATTAGACCATAAAAAGGAATCAACACAAAAAGAAATTGATGCATTAAATGAGTTATTATTGCAAAAACATCAAGAGGAAAACAAACAAAATCTTTTGGCACAGCAAATAACGATTGAGTATTCTTCACTGGTTCAAAAAGATGATTTTATCCATGAAAATATGCAGCGTTTGGAGTCCGAAATTAAGGCTTTAGAAAATGAAAAAGCGGATATTATCACAAAAATGGCGACAACAAATGATGATATTGCAGCCAAAAATAACGAAATTGTAGATGTAAAAGAACAGATAAAAAATGCCGAAAAGCAAATGAATCATTGTCATAAAAAGGTAGATGAATTAAAGGCTATGCGAGAACAATGGAATGAGACACACAAGGCATTTTTTGAAAAGAGAGAACAAATTAGCGCGCATATATCAGATTTGGATAAAGAGGCAACTCGTTTAAATGCTAGTATAGAAAAGCAGGAGGAAGCCAATGATAACATTATTAACTATATGTGGGAAGAATATGAATTGACATATAGTTATGCGCTTCCATTTAAAGATGAAAATCTTACAAGTTTATCCTTTATTAAAAAACAAATACAAGCGTTAAAAACACAGATAAAATCGTTAGGTGACGTCAATGTCAATGCAATTGAAGAATACAAACAGGTCAGCGAACGATATACGTTTTTAAAGGAACAGCATGATGATTTGATTGAGTCCGAAAATGTATTAAATACAATTATTAAAGATTTAGATACTGGAATGAGGGTTCAATTTAAGCAAAAATTTGAGGAGATTAAAGTAGCGTTTGACAACGTATTTAAAGAGCTTTTTGGCGGAGGTCGAGGAACCATACAGCTTATGGAAGATGAGGATATCTTAGAAGCTGGTATTCATATTATTTCTCAGCCGCCTGGAAAAAAACTTCAAAATATGATGCAGCTTTCTGGTGGAGAACGAGCGTTGACAGCGATTGCATTACTGTTTGCCATACAAAATTTAAAGCCTTCACCATTTTGCTTGTTGGACGAAATTGAAGCGGCGCTTGATGATTCCAATGTAGAACGATTTGCAAATTATCTTCATAAGTTGACAAAACATACACAGTTTATCGTCATTACACACAGAAGAGGCACGATGAATGCAGCAGACCGTCTATATGGTATTACCATGCAGGAAAAAGGTGTTTCAACACTAGTTTCGGTCGATTTGATTGAGGATAAATTGGAAAAAGAAAGGGGATACAATGGGGCTGTTTAGTAAATTAAAAGAAGGTCTTACAAAAACAAGGAATAATATTGTAGCAGGTATTGATTCAATATTCAGCGGTTTTTCAAGTATTGATGATGAATTTTATGAAGAACTTGAGGAAACCTTAATTATGGGAGATATTGGCGTTCGGGCTACGGAGGAAATTATTGAGGATTTAAAAATAAAAGTAAAAGAAAATAAAATTAAAAATCCGACGGATTGCAAACAACTTTTAATTGATACCATAAAAGAGAAAATGAATCTTGGTGAAAATGCGTATGAATTTGAAAACTGCAAATCCATTGTAATGTTAATTGGCGTAAATGGGGTTGGAAAGACAACATCTGTAGGAAAACTTGCAGGGCATTTAAGAGCGCAAAATAAAAGGGTTTTGATGGCTGCTGCCGATACATTTCGAGCTGCCGCCATTGAGCAGCTCACGGAGTGGTCAAACAGAACAGGAACTGATATCATTGCACAGTCGGAAGGTTCAGATCCTGCGGCAGTTATTTATGATTCCATCGCCGCCGCTAAAGCAAGAAATGTCGATGTTTTACTGTGTGATACAGCAGGACGACTTCATAACAAAAAAAATTTGATGGAAGAACTGCGAAAGATTGACAGAATTATTGAAAGAGAGTATTCTGATGCGTACAGAGAAAATTTGATTGTATTGGATGCTACAACAGGTCAAAATGCACTGTCTCAATTAAAAGAATTTAATGATGTTACCAATATTACAGGAATTATTCTTACGAAGATGGACGGGACAGCAAAGGGCGGAATTGCCGTTGCCATTCAGGCAGAGATGGGGATTCCTGTAAAATATATTGGTGTTGGTGAACATGTGGAAGATTTGCAAAAATTTGATTCAGATACATTTGTCAATGCGTTGTTTGACGTGAAGCATGAGGAACAGGATAATGAAGTATAAGTAGAAAAATTTAACATTTTGCTCCTTGTGAAAAAAACAATACAGAAATGAAAATTAAAGGATAGAAGTGGAGAATAGGAAAATAATGGAAAAGTTATCGTTAAAAAAATTTGAGGAGGCTTCTGAAAAAGTAAAAGAAGTCACATTAGATACGAATCTTGTATTTAGTGAATATTTTAGCAACAAAACGGGTAATAAAGTTTATCTTAAACCAGAAAATATGCAGTATACAGGAGCTTATAAGGTAAGGGGAGCCTACTATAAAATAAGTACATTATCCGATGAGGAAAGAAAAAAAGGGTTGATTACGGCATCCGCTGGCAATCATGCACAGGGTGTTGCCTATGCAGCTAAAAAATATGGCGTGAAGGCAACGGTTGTTATGCCAACAACAACACCGCTTATCAAGGTTAATCGAACAAAAAATTATGGTGCCAATGTTATTTTATATGGCAATGTATATGATGAGTCCTGTGAATATGCAATGAATCTTGCCGAAAAAGAAGGACTTACATTTGTTCATCCGTTTAATGACCTTGATGTAGCTACAGGACAAGGTTCTATTGCTATGGAGATAATAAAAGAATTGCCAACCGTCGATTATATTCTTGTTCCTGTTGGCGGCGGTGGACTAGCTACAGGCGTTTCTGCTCTGGCAAAATTTTTAAATCCAAGTATAAAAGTGATTGGTATTGAACCAGCAGGCGCTAATTGTCTTCAGGTATCGCTGAAAGAGGGAAAAGTGGTAACGCTTCCTTCTGTCAATACTATTGCAGATGGAACGGCTGTTCAAACGCCAGGCGATAAATTATTCCCATATCTTCAAAAAAATCTGGATGATGTGATTGCAGTTCCTGATGAAGATTTGATTGTTGCATTTCTTGATATGGTAGAAAATCATAAGATGGTTGTGGAAAATTCAGGACTTTTGACGGTGGCAGCATTAAAACAGCTTAAAGTAAAAGATAAAAAAATTGTTGCTATTCTTTCAGGTGGCAATATGGATGTGATAACGATGTCTTCTGTTGTACAGCAAGGTCTTGTTCAGCGAAGCAGAATTTTTACAGTTTCTGTTTTGCTTCCAGACAAGCCGGGCGAGCTTGTTCGTGTTGCAAGCATTATAGCTGAGGCAAATGGAAATGTTATTAAACTGGAACATAACCAGTTTGTAAGTATTAACAGAAAAGCTACCGTTGAGCTTAGAATAACCATTGAAGCGTTTGGACATGAACATAAGAATGAAATTGTTAAAAAATTGGAAGAAGATGGATTGAGACCAAAGATTGTAAAGGTGAATATTTAACCTCATCAAGAAAGTCCCCCACGTCAATGCTACAAAGGCATAAGTGGGGGACATCCTTGTTTCAG
>CAJUBU010000009.1 GCA_910585095.1 uncultured Lachnospira sp. | reverse complement strand
ATAAAAATTTTATGCTATATATAGTAGTTATAATGGTAAAATAAAACTATATATAGTATTTGAAATTCCTTTTGCAACAGCCTTTTTATTAATCTACATTATTATACTATTGAACCATCAAACAATTACTTTCCTAATGTTACATTCATACCAGCTAAATACTTCAATAATATGATTGCATCTTGTATATTTATATCATCACCCGCTTTAACATTACTTGCTTCAAGATTGATTTTTAACCCTTTTATGCCTGCAAGATGTTTCTTTAAAATAATACCATCTTGTATATTAATTGAACCATCTGCATTAACATCACCATATTCAATTTTCTTTATTAAATGAGTCAATTTTATGCCACAATCTGGACAAATGGCTTCTTCTATTCCCTCTTCAGTAACTGTAGGCTCTTTTGTCACTTTATAATCGCTATCTTTCACATTTGTATGCGTACATATAAGCTTATCAACTGTACGTGTCAGCTTTGTTCCGCAATCTGGACAAATTGCCTCCTCAATACCTTCTTCTGTATATGTAGGTACCTTTGTCACTTTATAATCACTATCTTTTACATTTGCATGCGTACATATAAGCTTATCAACTGCACGCGTTAACTTTGTTCCGCAATCTGGACAAATTGCCTCCTCAATACCTTCTTCTGTATATGTAGGTACCTTTGTCACTTTATAATCACTATCTTTTACATTTGAATGTATACATGCAACATTAATACCTCCGCCAACTTCTGTAATATTTGTAATTGCTGACCACCCGGAATCTGCACTAGCTGCTATTAAAACTTTAACATTAATTGGATTAAGACCTATCTTAGCCTCATTAAGTACATCAAATGTTATAATAACAGCCTGACCACCTTTAATTTTGCCTATGCTTGTAGCATCCACATACTTGATATATCCTTCTGATATTTTTTCTGTATTAATTACAGGATCAGCCAATATAAATTCACCTTTAACAGCATTTGTTGCTTTCAATGCAGTTGAATCCCATGTAACTTCAAACATTAAACTACCTAAATTTATCTTATCTGGATTTTCAACATTTACTGCAACTTGTATATTCTTTTGGCTCTGTTTTACCTCCACTGTATCAACCGATACCTTAAGCGGAGCTTGAATTGATGTATTTGAAAGTTTAATTCCACCATTAACTTCTGTAATATCTGTAATTGCTGGTGCTAGATTATCTCCCTCTGGAACTGCTGATGCCGCTGATAACACTTTAACATTAATTGAATTAAGACCTTCCTTAGCACCGTCAAGCACATCAAATGTCATAAGAATTATTTGACCTTCTGTAGTTACACCTGTTGCTGAAGCATCTGCATAACCAATAAATCCTTCAGATATTCTTTCTTCATTAATTGCTGGATAAGATGATAACACAAATTCACCTTCAACAGCCTTTGTTGCTTTTAATGCTGTTTTATCCCATGTAACTTCCAGTACTATAGCCCCTATATTTATCTTATCTGGATTTTCAACATTTACTGCAACCTGTATATCCTTTTGACCTTGTTTTGCATCTACAGTATCAACCGATATCTTAAGTGGTGTTTGAGTTGATGCATTTGAAAGTTTAATGCCACCACTAACTTGTGCAATATCTGTAATTGCTGGTGCTTGATTATCTCCCTCTGGAGTTGCTGATGCTGCTGATAACACTTTAACATTAATTGAATTAAGACCTTCCTTAGCTTCGTCAAGCACATCAAATGTCATAAGAATCATTTGACCTTCTGTAGTTACACCTGCTGCTGAAGCATCTGCATAACCAATAAATCCTTCAGACATCTTTGTCGTATTAATTTCTGACTCTTCTGATATCATAAATTCACCTGCAACAGCACTTGTTGCTTTTAATGCTGTTTTATCCCATGTAACTTCCAGTGCTAATGCCCCTATATTAACCTTATTTGGATTTTTAATACGCACTGCAACTTGTACACCTTTGTCACTCTGTTTTGCTTCAACTGTGTCAACAGATATTTGAAGTAAACTTGACGCTTCAACTGTAATATTCGTTAAACCAAGTACACTGTCAACAACCGTTAACACTACCAACATAACAGCAAGAGCCATTGCTTTTATTTTTTTCATTTATCTTCCTCCTATTTTTATTACTTTTTATGATAATCTATATAGCTGCTTTTTTTACCCCCCATTCTTGTTTTATTAAATAACATTTGTTATTTTAGACATTCTACAACTCTTTCCTTAATTTGCAAAAGCCTATTGTTCTGCTATATCAGAAATATCACCAATATTTTAGTTTTAAATAATAATAACTTTGAATACATATATCTTATTATAATTTATACAATTATTACCAATCTGTCAATATTGGATATACTCTACTTTATTTTATTAATCAAACAGACATTGTAATATAAGTTCTATCCACTCCACTTATATACTTATAATGCTGAAGTATATAACACTTACTTGATAATGTCAAAATATTGATAACATTTAAAAAACCTGCTATAAAAATAAATATTTAATAACAAGATTATTTGATATCAACTAAAAATAATACCATATCTTGCAATTATTCTTTATCTTATAACAGGTCTATAAATTAATTTATTATATATTATTTTTTAAATATATATCATTTAAATATATTTTATCTTTTTGTATACTTATTTTTCACAACCAATCTTAAGATTGTTTATGATACTTTTTCCATATCACAAGCATTACAATAACTGACAAACTAAAAACAGTCATAGCTGCAAATATCAAAATACCATTCCAATCACCTGTTTGAGCTGACACACTGCTTTGATTTTGATTATTGCCATTTGCTTGTGAATTGTTATCCACATTATTCTTTGATACTGGTACAAGAGAACCTATCACATTTAACAATTCTTCTGTTACAGATTCAACTTCTTCTTTTGTAGCATCGGAATTGTTCATAACGTTCTTTGCCTTTTCTATTGCAGCTTTTAACAAAGCAAAACTATCTGCTGTATAATCTGATTCTGCAAATCCCGCTGCTATATCCAATGCTTCATTTAACTGCGTCTTATCAATAGTTGGGTTTTCCGGATTTGGTGTTTCTGGCTCCTGTGGTGTTGTAGGCTTCTCTGGTTCTTGTGGCTGTGTAGGTTTTTCTTCTTGCGCCACTGCAATATGAACAGTTGCCTCATCTTCCATAATGGTTTGTAGTGCATTTCCTCTTACAACTTTGAAAGAATCCGTTACCATTTTAATATAGACATCTACACCATTGCCGTCTTTGCCTGTTGCTGTTACTGTTCCCACTGTCAACTTATCTTCTGCTGAAAAAAGCGGCTGTGTTCCTGCAATATAAATATCCAAAACACCTGTATTTTTATGATAGCGCTGTTCACACACTTTTGCCTTTGAAGTAATGGCAGCATCAGGTGAAAAAGACAAATTTTCTATCTTCTCCAAAACACTTGCATTTCCTGATGTTCCATCTTGACTGGTAACTTCTAGGCTGAGCTGGAGAGAAGAAATCTTCTCCCCATTTGCCTGTGAAAGTTCTGCTTCAACCAAAGCTGACTGTCCAGCCTGTAATTTCAAAGGATTTTCATTGTCAGCGGCTAATGCCTGCTGCGGCAGCATTGCGATAAATATGAACACTGCCATAATGATCCCTAAACTATTTTTTTTCATGTTCTACTCCTTTTATCGCCCTATTTTTAGTTTCCGCTATTTTGTGTCAATGTAATCTTTGGCAAAACGGATGGCATCTCTACAAAATAAGAATCACTGACAAGCCTTTGTCCCTCATTTGTCAAAGCATCATCGACACGGTATAATTCTGCACGCACACTGGTTATCTTTGATTGATTTTCACTGTTTGGAGCAATCCAGTAAACCCATTTGCCATCACTTACATCTTGAATATTTCCAGTATCTGGAACATTTGCAAGGATAATGTGTTCTGCCTTATCATTTGCAGCAACAATATTTCCATCTTGGTCATAGAGAACGACTACATTATATGCTGGATTTCCTTTGTAAGAACCCGTAAATACAATGGAACCTGCTGGAATTGTATTTCCCTTGTCATCATATACAAAGTCTTTTTCCAACTCTCCAATCGCTGGATTCTCTGTTGTATTTTCAAATTCTACATTATCACCTGTAATGCCAAATACATCTAATTCTGATATTGCAATTTCTTTACCTGATTGATTCTTGATTACTAATTTTACTGCTGTTGTATTATAAGCAGCAATATTGCCATTTTTACCAAAGTAAACAACTTTGCTTGCTCCAAATACGCCACTTGAAACTTCTGTCCAATTGCCATCTACCTCACGAACATAAATTGTATAATCCCCAATTGGTGTTCCCTGATTTACTTTATATTCTAATCCTGTAACCGTATGGTATTGATTAAACTCTAAGATAATCTCTGCATTCTCACCTGCTACACCTGTATACGTTGTATTGACATCATTATCAACAGTAGCCTTAATTGGTGCTTCAGCGCTTGAACCACATGTATCTTCTTTATCTTCATCATCGACAACTTCATTGCTTGTGTCTTTGATATTGCTTGCACTAATAGTCCAGTTCGTCTTATCAATATTGCCTTTATGCTCAATCTTTAAAGGACTCAATGTCTTTGTAGCAGAGCGATTCAAGTAATGGTCAATTACTGTAATTTCATATGTCACTACACGGTTATTCATCGTTGTCACATAATCGGTAAATGTTGATTGTGTTGTAAATCCAACAACTTCCTTTTCAACCTCTCCGCCTGAAATTGTACAGCGTACAATTTCATATCCAAGTGTGTCTTTATTGTCAGAAGCCAGTGTAATATCAACTTGGTTTGCTGAATTTGCATTGATTACTGCTGTTGTACTGCTGCCAACTGCTTCTACATCACCATTGACGCCAAGACTGCTTCCTGTTGAAGCGTTTTCCAGTCGATACACACGAGACTCATCATTTGCATAATAGATTGCTCTTGTCTCTTTCTCAAACTGTTCGGCATATGCAATTGTACCCTCATCTGGTGTCTTTCCCCAACGCTCGAAAAATTCCAACACATTTTTTTCTGCCGCTGCACAAGACAGACGCATCAAAATCTGGTCTTTATCGCCTGATAACGACAATGCAACCTCACCTGGCGCTGGCGCTTTTGCTGGCGTTCTTGAATACGTATCAACTCTTGCAAAGAACAGATTAGCAAGTTGTTCTTCATGATTTTCATAAGTCTTAAAATTATATCCATTGTCATACGCTAAATGAAGCTGCCAGTACATAGCCAACTGTGTAAATACATTTGGAGCTGCACCCTTTGTTCCTGAAGTTACTTTATCATAAACATTTTCATACTTAAATCGCACGCTTGTATTGTTATCCCTTGCCTGTGCAAGTAAAGAGAAATAGTTATTTGTAACTTCTGCAACTGCATAACTTCCCTGATTGATACAATGTCCAATTTCATGTGCAATACCCCATCCAAAGTATTGACCGCTTACATGTTTTCCATTTTCGTCCGTCTGTACAGATTTTCCTGAAACCATGCCTTTTGTCTCATTCCACTCAATACCAACATGATTGCCTGATGCATACATAAATGCTCCTGCAAACATTCTTTGATATCGAATATTTAAGTGTCCTAACGGAATCCTATCCTTTGCTTCTGTTGCTGTATTATTTAATCCCTTATGCTGATAGAACAAATCTAACATTTCTTCCATCGCATTCATCGAATTTACAAGGGTCTCTGCATTGCCTCCTGTACCTGTCAAAATTTGCTGTGCTGGCAATGACAACAACATCTTATCTAACAGAATATCCGAAGCGCCTAATATGCAATTTGCTGCCTCATAATTGTACTTATTAACAGAAGCATTTGCAGAAGCCTTGTGTGCTTCATTATGCTTTGCTTCTATCTGTCCTACATAAGACTGAATCTCTTTAAGATATTGTTCTGCCCTTGCTAACTGTTCACTCCTGTCTGTCACTTGATAAAGGTCTAAAATTGGAACAGAAACACCTCCGCTTACACGAACTGCATATCTATCATTTGCATTATTGCCTGTATACTGTACATACAAAGCACCGCCTGCTTCTGCCGCTATTGATGAAAGCTTTGGAATTGTAATATCATTTCTTCCTACTTTTAATGTTGCTACCACCTTAAACATAGAAGCGGCTTCTGCATGATACTGTGTTGCAACCAGCTGCAAATTGGTGTTATCTCCTGTTCTCTTGGTGTTATGTCCAACATAAACCGTAATTTCCTCACCTGCTGCCGCTGTAATACCTAATGGCTGCCATGCGTTAAGACCACCAAAGCCACGATTGACATCAGCTGTCTTGATTGTATTATGAATTTGTACAGAATTACTTAATACAGAGTTTAAAATATCCTCTGCTGTCTTTAATTCTCTCTCTAACTTTTCCTTATCTGGATGATATTCTCCACTCACTTCATCTGGTGTATTAATTCTGTTGCGAAGCTCATCAATGGTAGCCTGTGTCACATCACTTCTGAGTACTGTATGAAGGTCATCTTCATACAATGCCATAATATCATCTTCTATGGAATCATAATGATAAAAATATACTTCAGAAAATGTAATTGTACCTGAAGCCACTGCACGGCTTACGCCAAACTGAATTTTCTTTGCTGTCACTGCCTCTGGAAGTCGAATTACATAATATGCGTGATTTCCAGACACTTTCCTTTGAATACCCATTCTGTTAATCTCTACTGCTTTTCCGTTCTCATCCCAGTATCGTACACGCACATATCCATATGCAGGACTTTGTTCCAACACTTCTGAGAGTGCAATATTTTGCAGTTTATATGGCTCATCAAATTCATAAGTGACACCATTGACTCCTAAATTATTATATCCACCTGAATCCCAGCTATTTAATAAAAAGTGTGAATATGGATTATTATCCACTGTTCCCCAAGCTGTTTTACCCTCTGTATCCAGAGGACTATTTACCATGCCGCCATTTGTATAAAATGCGTTCATAATATGTTCACTGACTTTACCTTCTTCAGCATAATTAATCAACTTATACTTTGGCATCTGCACTGGCTCTAAATCGGTTGTCTCCGCTATTCCTGTAAGTGATGGCTTTCCTTCGCCAAGTTCATTGACACCTGTCACATAGACTTCATAAGTTGTTTTATCCTTTAATTCAGGTATTGTATAGCTATTTGGTTCAATTCCTTCTACTTTTATAAAGGTACTAGCACCAGATTCTCTATAATATAAATTATAAGAGTCTGTGTCTTCCATCTTTTTCCATGAAGCCTTAATTGCTTTATATGTTCCTGTCACCTTTAAGTAATCTGGTGCATCCGGCAATTTATCGGTCTTCATAACCACTTTGCTTACATCGCTGTATTTGCTTCTCCATGTACCATTGACAGAACGTACTTGAACTGTATACTCCTCACCGTTGACAAATTTATCACCATTGAAAGAAGAAGCATTTAACATATTGCCTTTTGTATAAACAAGCTCTTCTTTTCCATCAAACTGAATAAGCACTTCATATCCTGTAATGTTTATACATGGGTCCCATGTCAATGTAAATTTCTTGTTTCCTGGCTGTGCTGTCACATTTTGTGGGATATCTAAAGCAGGCTCTGGAATACGATTTTCCATTCCATTTAAAAATTCCACTTTTGATATCTCTGCAAGTGTAGCATTTTTCTTCATTCCCTTAATTAAAAATGTTACCTTTTTCACTGCAATCTGTGTGCCAAAATCAATGTTAATTGCACCATTTCCTTCTTGCATTGCCTTTATATTTTCATTTTCCAACAAGAAGTGTATTCCTTCTTCCAAAGGCACTGTTACCTTTTGTTCTTTTCCATTAGCATCTTGATATGTAACAACAGCCTCCATACTTTGGATAGCATTATCATTTGCAGTATTAATTGTTACACCACCAACAAGACGTTCCTTATTCTCTGAAAAATCAAAATCTAAAGAAACAGGGTTATTTCCTGAAATATCGCCGCCTTTTGCTGGTGATAATGCCACAGCACCGCCTTCATTTGTCATCAATGTGCTTAAATCACCTTTTACAGATGTTACCGATGAATCACATTTAATATCTACTGCATTGGCAGGCACACCAACTTCCAATGTAGCACTTACCGTTTCCATCTGGTACCCTTTAGCAAACTTCTCCAAGTCTACAAGATTGACTTCCCCATCACCGTTTAAATCAGCACTGTCATTTACAAATCCAGCATCAATGGTATCAATTAATGTTGTCTTATCATTATCATCAACCATACCATCTTTATTGACATCACCGATTAAAAGAACACCTGGATGTGGACCATTGACATAATCATAACCATCAACAAATCCTGTCATCAGCTTAATAAAATAAGCTTGATTTCCTACACTAATCTCCTGTGTATACTTTGCAAAACCTGGTGCTGTCACCGTCAATACATAATCGCCTGGCTCAAGATTTTCAAAAGAAACACCTTGTTGTACTGTCTGTGAACCTGCTTCGCTGTCACCTGGCAAAACAATAGTCTTTACATCTTGCCCTGTAAGAGAAACCGTAAACGAAACATTTTTCTCCAACAGTAATGCAGATAAAATGGATACATCAATCTGACCAATACCATTTTTATTTTCTGTATTGCCCATTGGTTCTTGAGTTTCTGCTGCCACAGAACTTGTCTGTGAATTGGCTTCATTCATCTCCTTATCTTCTGCTTCTGTCGTTGCAGAACTCGTCTGATTTTGCGTATTATCCACTTGTGTTGGCTCTATTGGTGTGCTTTCATCTACATTTACTGCTGCCAACATCTCATCATTTATGTTTGGTTGTATCTGTGCTTCTTTTTGAAAAGCTTCGATTTGCAAACATGGAATAATAATAAGAATTGCTAAGATCAGACAAATTGCCTTTTTCTTCATAACTTCCTCCTTTTAAATAGATTTAGGTTTTTATAAAACCTATTAACTTGTTTACATGTCCTACTGTCTAAAAATAAAACTATATTTTCAAAGTAATTATACCACTACTATACTATTCTTGACAAGATTTCCCATCAAAGAATAGTTATTTTGTACAATCTGTTTTATATAAACACACAAATATTTAGGCACCTTCTATAGAAGGTGCCTTTCTTATTTAAATACAGCATTATTCATAACTAAGTCTTGAGCATTTTGCAGTATCATACCTTTTACAATCTTATCTTTATCATATTTTTCAGTAAATGATTGTACATCAGAATGCCCTCTTGACTCTGCAAATCCTGAAAGATTTGCTTTATAATCATACTCTTTTATAATAATATTTTCATTTTGAGCAATCGCGTAAAATATTAACTCTTGTGCTGCTGCCCTCTTTACATACTCGTCAAAACTTATATTAAATTTACTTTGACAATATTCATCTGATGTCATATCCTGCATTAAAGCATAAAAATTAATACTCTTATTTAATTCTTCTGTCTTAGTTGTAATTAATGAATCTGGATATCCTGTAATGGAACATATATCTTGTAACTTGGTAAGTACAGCTTCTTTTTTTGCCTCTGCAATTTGATCATTAATTGTTTCTTGAATTTCATTTTTAATTTTATCTTCATATATTTCTATAGTATCACAGTCAAAGTTTTCCTTTACATAAGCATCTGTTATCATAGGAACATTGGGTGCTTGTACATAATTGACCGTAATTTCAAAAACAATTTTGCTCCCTGCGTATTCTTGTGCCATTGTGAAATTTTCTGGAACAGTCAATATAACAACCTTAAAATCATCTGCTTTCATACCATACAATTCATCAATAAAGCCTTCTATAATAAATGTATCTGTGCCAAGTATTAATTCATCCTCATCATTACTAAATCCACTAACCTGCTGCCCATTAATGCTGCCTGTATATGTTACAATAACTTTATCTCCCTGTATTGCTTCACGATCTACATTGCTATATGTGGTTTTTTCTTTCTGATCGTTTAACACTCTTTTATTTATAAGTTCTTTCTCAATAGCAGCTTCATCAACATGAACTTCTATTCCTTTATACTGTCCCAACTGAACATAATCGGAAGGATTATATCCATAATCTACTTTAATTTCTGTATTACATGCAGTTAAACTAAATAATGCCATCAATAAAACTACACAAATTATCCATTTTTTAATACTTTTATTTAACATACCGTTCCCCATTCTAAATAATTTCTTTCGTATCATATCATATGTCACTTATAAATCATAGAATAATTTTGTTATATTCACATAAATTTCACATTTATTATTTATTGATTATCAAACCAAAAAAACTGCCGCATATCGCGGCAGCACAAATATCTCGATTATTAAGCAACTTTTGATTTTGCAAGACTTGCAAGTTTAGCAAACCCTTCAGCATCATTGATAGCCATCTCTGACAATACTTTTCTGTTCAAGTCTACATTTGCAAGCTTTAACCCATACATAAACTTGCTGTATGACAAACCATTCAATCTTGCAGCAGCATTGATTCTGGCAATCCATAATCTTCTGAACTGTCTCTTTCTTTGCTTTCTGCCAGAATAAGACTCTGTGAGCGCTCTCATAACGGACTGTTTTGCAACTCTGTACTGCTTTGACCTTGCTCCTCTATAACCTTTAGCGAGCTTTAATACTTTATTATGTTTCCTTCTTGCGTTTAAACCGCCTTTAATTCTTGCCATTTTTATATTCCTCCTTTTACTAGACTCTCAATTAAATATAAGGCATAATCTTTTTCATTGCCTTTACATTTGTTGAATCTGTAATCGTTGCCTGTCTAAGATTTCTCTTTCTCTTAGCGCTCTTTTTTGTAAGAATATGGCTCTTGTATGCCTTCATTCTCTTTAACTTACCTGTACCAGTTACTTTAAAACGCTTTGCTGCGCTCTTTTTTGTCTTTACCTTTGGCATAATAAACCTCCTAATAATCTTAAATATATAGTATCTATTTTAACGTTTTTCAGTTAAAAACATCATCATACTCCTGCCCTCTAATTTAGGAGCCTTCTCTATCACAGCAATATCACTAAGCTTTTCTGCAAAATCTGTAAGTATATGTCTGCTATTTTCAATATGAGTCATTTCACGTCCGCGAAATCTCAATGTAACCTTAACCTTATTGCCCTTTTCAAGAAACTTTCTAGCTGCATTACACTTTGTATTTAAATCGTTAACATCAATGTTTGGCGACAATCGAACCTCTTTTGTCTCGATTGTTCTTTGTTTTTTCTTTGCCTCTTTCTCTTTTCTAATTAACTCATACTTATACTTGCCATAATCAATCAGTTTACATACAGGCGGCACAGCAGATGGTGCAATCTTAACAAGGTCAACTTCTGCCTCTCTTGCAAGTTTCATTGCTTCCTTCGCTGACATAATGCCTAGCTGTTCTCCATTTCCTCCAATAAGACGGACTTCTTTATCCCTGATTTGTTCATTAATCATTAACTCGCTAATAGTAGTGCACCTCCAAAAAAATGTTCAAAATCAAGTAGAGAAGATTCATCTTCCCCTACTCGCCGCGCGACACCTTAGCGGCATATTTCATCTGCACGGGTCTGCGCATAAAAAATGTGGATAGCAGCACTATCCACATACATACATTTATCAATAAAAATATCAAAAAAGTATTGTAACCCGAGTCGCCGTATGCGCTAAGGTGAGAGTGGATTCTCTGCTTCATTTCACAACTTTTGTATCTTACCATTTCAAATGGTATTTGTCAACAAAAATTTATACTAATTCTGCAATGCCCGATAATGCTACATATTTATTTGATATTTGATACCATGTAGCAAAATCTACTATACCTGTTTGAGGCATATCAAATATTTTTTGAAATGTCCTTACAGCATTTGCTGTATTTTCTCCATATATTCCATCTGGCTCCAAAACACGAATCGCAGTGTAATATTCGCCAATAAGATTTAATTGTTCTTGAAGTTGACGAACTTTGGAACCTGATGAACCAATATCCAAATTGTAACCTGGCCATGAAGATGGAATTCCCTGTATTTCTTCAGCCGAGTTAATATACATATTGTCTCCATAATAATACCGTAGTATCTCAATTGCACTATAATTTTGGTCGCCTAAATATTTACTTCCCCACTGACTGAGCCAATTTGGACAAGATACGCGCTTACCATCACAGTATTGTGTTAAAATAGGCTGCTTTACATTGGGTCTTGACAGATAAAGATTAAATATCTCATCAACAACATCAGATATACTTTCAAAAACATTTCGACCATAAATCCATTTATGATCATATGCCGTAGATGATGTAATTGTAAAATTATAGCCTTTATTTCTATAAAACTCTGTATAAACTCGATTTAAAGTAAAGGACATAATAGCAAGGATATTTGCTTTCATTGTCTCTCTTGGCCATGTTGAATAAATTTCACTGCTGGCTACATTTTTAATATAATCCGCATAGCGCACATAATAATTTGAAGCCGACGAATCAGAAGGTGGTCCATCATGCACAACAACGGTTTCTGGTATCACCACTTTACTAAGAACAATCTCACCGCTTTGATTAGTTGGCTGAATCTCATTTTCTGGTATTTTCGGCGGATACACCCCATAAAGTGTATTTACTGGAATAACAATACTCGTTTCTACCTCATCATTTCCACTTAAATCGACTTGCTGCAAACTGGTTTGACCAGCAAATAAATCGCTTCCAGAAATCACCTTTTCTTCATAGCCAGGTGCATTTATTCTTATATAATACTCTGAAAACGGCTGATTGGCACCTGGTTCCATACTATACTCTAACGGCGGCGTTGACAATTCCACTTCCTCTGTATTCCCGCTCTCATCTGTACGCAATTCTTCAAGTGTTCGGTCTGGCTGGCTTGTTGTCGAAATGTCAACGATAGCATTCATAATTGGTCTTGTTGTTCTTTTATCAATAACATTTATTCTTAGTTTTCCCTTATCCACGCTTTCTGGCGGACGTTCCAGTGTGTGAACATAACTTGTATACATACATAACCTCATCTCTATTATCTTACCAATATTACTATTCATGATATTTTCAATTTATGCACTTCACTGATAAAATTGAAAGATAAAGCCATTTTTTTATCTTTATATCCCTATTTGCTCTCTCGTCCAATAGCTTGCAGCAAACTTTTATCGGGGTCAGAAGTATCCTGTGTCAACTCCCAAACCATCACACCACCTAAATTTTCTTTGGCATATCGTGTTTTTGCTGTGATGGTGTCCAAACCATTATAGTAAACCTCCATGCCATTATAGGATACACAATCCATATCACTTGCTTTCGGCACACTCTCCAAAATTATGCCATAACTTTCCCAACTAGGTCGGGCGTAAAAAGGCATCCCCATCACGACCTTGTATGCCGGAAGACCTCTTGTATCTTTCCAGTATGTTCCACAATTGACTGCAAACGAATACGATGAATGCCGTTCTCCGTCACCGCCATCATATGCCATTACATTAATAAAATCTACAGCATTAAGAACAACATTGGTATGTGCAGCAGCATCATAATAAATATTGCCGTCAACCGTAACACCGCTAAGTACTGCAGCCGTCAAAAGCTTTCCCTGTGCATGGAGTCTTTCTGATAAAAGAAGCATCAGAGATTCATACTGCTTTGCGCTGGTACCATCTACACGAGGATGCTCCCAGTCCATATCCACCCCATCAAATCCATATGTTTCACACATAGACAGGATACTTTCTGCAAACTGCCGAATTTTGGTTTCATTGGCGGTAGCCTCGACAAACACATTTTCCAGTGGTATATCATTATAACTCCAGCCGCCCACAGATAATAGCACTTTTGCTCCATTTGCATGAGCTGATTGAAGAATCGTGCGGGCAGTATCTGGATTTTGCAGATCAAGCAGAGCACCGTCTGGCGTAGGAATAGCAAAAGCATAACAGATATGAGTAATTATACTAAAATCTATGGCAGAGAGCTTATCTGGTTTCCATGCAGGATAATAGCCCACCACCTTAAAATCCGTTAATTCTGTGTTCTGAGGAGTTGATGCATCAATTGGAACATTATCTGTTCCCTGAGGCTGCACTGCCTCACCCTCTAAAACGCCCAAATTTTCCCACACATCACTTGTATCTGGCAATTCGCCCTGTGTCCACCACTTGGCACGATACTGGCGCCCCTGATAGCTAACAATAGCACCTCCTGTATAGACAGAGGCAGAATCCCATGTTTTTACTTTCTTTGTATCCACAGCAGCCGCCACATGAGACGATGTTTCATCTAAACCATTAGAAGAAGGATTTGTCTGAGACTCTGTTTGACTCTCTTGAGAAGCAATAGGCAGACTTTCACTAGACTTTTTATTGATATTTAACAAAATCACAGCAGTTAGTATAACACCCAATAGAAAGCCACCCAGTACGTAGGATAATTTCTGTTTCATTTTCATAACCAAAGCCTCCATTTATATACTATATAAATTTTTTGCATTCTCAAGACAAATAAAATAAAAAATTTTTTTAATATATTAATATCATACCATAATGTCTGCATAGTAAGATACCAAAAATTTGGCTTTAACCAAGATTATTATACCATAAACATACTCTAACAACAAACACTCAATATTTAGTTTCGTTATCAACAAAACCATCCTTTATGAATATATTATTAAAAAGCACATTTTTAATAGAAATATGCGCAAAACGCGCAGAAATGAGGTTGATATGTCAAACATAACAGTAGCGCTGGATGCCGGTCATGGAGGAAGCGACCCTGGTGCCGTATATGGCAACAGACAAGAAAAGGATGATGTTCTTAAACTCACCATGGCAGTTGGGAATATTCTTCAAAATGCTGGTATTAATGTTGTTTATACTAGAACCAATGACATATATGAAACACCTTTTAAGAAAGCTACTGATGCCAATAATTCAGGAGCCGATTATTTTGTATCTATACATCGTAACTCTTCAGAAAAAAATAACCAATACAGCGGCGTAGAAACACTTGTATATAAAGATTCTGGCATTCGTTCAGAAATGGCAGATAATATTAATAAACAACTTGAACAGGTAGGTTTTACAAATCTTGGTATAACAGAACGTCCAAACTTGGTTGTTTTAAAGAGAACGACAATGCCTGCTGTCTTAGTTGAAGTTGGCTTTATTAATACCGATGCCGACAATGCTTTATTTGACAAAGAATTTTCTAATATTGCACAAGGCATAGCCGATGGAATCCTTCAAACGATTTACAATACAGATACCAGAACAACAGAAGCGAATGAAAGTGAAGAACAAAATAATTATTTTCCAACTCCTGAGAGCAACACCTCAGATATGAGCGATAATTATGATACAATGAACAATCCTTACAATGAAAGAAATACAGGATATAACGAAATGAGTACCAATTTTGAAACAGACGAATATGAACGAATCCGCATACCTTCAAACAACTGCAACTGCACTTGCGACAACAATGCAGAAAAACTCTATCGTGTTCAGGTAGGTGCTTACAATAATAAAGAAAATGCAGACCGCACGTTAGATTCCTTACTTGTAGAGGGCTTTCCTGCATTTTTGCTGTATGAAGACGGATATTATAAAGTTCAAGTTGGCGCTTATGAGTTTTTGACAAACGCAATTAAAATGGAGCAACGTTTAAGACGTTTTCGATATAATACTTATATTGTGTACGCATAATATCTTGAATGCTCCCTTTCTGGCAGCAAGTTTTTATTTTTTATTTGTCTGCTAAAAGGGAGCATTTAAAATAAATATTGTCAATTTCAGTTATACTTTTGAGTATAAAAATTTGATATAAGCAGCTCTTTAATTTTGCCACGTGCATTACTATTACAATTAATCATACGATTCGCTTCTACCCTTTTAATTTTATAAGCACAGTAAATATTATCAAAAAAGTCGTCCTCTATATTAAAGTTTTTAGGATCGGAATTACTAACTAAAATCTTTGCACCTTTCTTATCTATTTTATTGATAAATTCTGCAAGTTTTATTTGTTCTTTATCATTAAAGAAATCTTTAGTATAAGCTGTAAAATTTGCTGTATCTGTAATTGGTCTATATGGCGGATCAATGTATACAAAAGTGTTTTTATCAATAAAATTAAGTGATTCTCTATAATCTCCACACACAATTGTTACCTCTTGCAATTTTTTAGAAACTGCACGAAGATTATTTTCATCACAAATTAAAGGATTTTTATATGCTCCCATAGGAACATTAAACAATCCTTTTTTATTGACGCGAAACAAACCATTAAAACATGTCTTATTAAGAAATATCATTAGCCCTGCTTTTTCTATAACAGCATTTTTATCACCATTAATATTTAACTCATTAAAGCGCTCACGTTTTTGCATATAGTATGATTTTCTATCAGCCGTATCCAACAGAAAAAAATCATTTTGAACAGTATAAAGATATTCTACTAAAGCATCAATATCCTCACAAATAATATGATATGTATTTATTAATTGTTCATTAATATCACTAATGTAAATTTTTTCTAAATCATACTTATTGAGAATATCAAATAAAACTGCGCCGCCGCCAACAAATGGTTCAGCATATTTTGTAATATTTCCATCTGCAAATGGATAGTATTTCTCAATTTCGTGAAGAAGCTGACTTTTGCCGCCTGCCCATTTTAAAAAAGGCTTAACTGTCTTTTTTTCACTTTTATTACAATACAAAATTCTTGTATTGACCGATTTTTCAGTTATTGTAGGTACAATCTGCATATTTTTCTTGCTTTGACTATTCTTTTTTACAAAGAATAGTTCCTCCTTTTGTCTAAAAAATGAAAGTAATAAGACTTTACTATCTTAACTTTTCAATTTACTGCTCATGAAAATCAAGTGTAAAACGACACGCTTCTTTACCATTATAAATCAAATACGCATACAAACTTTGTATTATGTCTGTCTTTTCATCAATGTCCACAATAAAATCAATATCACCTATATATTCCATAAATTTAGCGCCATATTCTTTTAAAGTATCTTTGCCTATGCCTGCTGAAGTCTTTAAAATAGAAATATATGGAAGAACTT
Organism: uncultured Lachnospira sp.; assembly: GCA_910585095.1. GTDB lineage: Bacteria > Bacillota > Clostridia > Lachnospirales > Lachnospiraceae > Lachnospira. The sequence goes on along the minus strand of CAJUBU010000009.1, from coordinate 119,206 downwards.
TACTGTCTGAATAAAGTTCATCAATAACCATATTATTCCCTTGTTCTACAAGGTGTTGTGGAAAAACAATTTTATAAGATGCCACGTCACTATCTAAATTATCTATCTTTTCATATTCTGCATTTTGTAACATCGAAGCATATCCTTTTACAACATCTTTACTTGCAGCCGATATAATATCACTATGCTTTTTAAAATCTATTTTAGAAATTTCATGTAATATTATATCAACCTTTTTGCAGATATCTTGATATTGCTTATATTCTGCTGGAAGCTGACCGCTCATATTGGATTCTTTTAATTTATTTATATCCGAAAGATGAACTTCAATTAAAATATCGTCTTCAAAAAGCTGCAATGAACGAATACGTATTTTATTGTCCTTAAACCAAAAATGAATATTAACATTATCACTGTCATCTTGCATTGTTAAGGATTCTTTTAATGTTGGAAATGCCTCAAGACAAACCTCAAGTTCTCCTTCCATTTCCATAAACTCAATATTTTCAGACAGACTGTCAACCATATGCTGAAGTCTGCCTTCAAAATTTATAAACGCATTCATTATATGCCTTTGAGGCAAGACCATATTTGCCAATGTCGGATACGCAAAATATCCGCCAACGGACAAAAGCAAAATAGATATCACAATAATACAAGACACCATTTTTTTGCTTTGTTTTCCCTTTTTTCTCATAATAGTCCTCATTTCTGTGCTGCTTTTTTGTACAAAAAACAACATTTTGTTTTCACAACTTTGTGTCAAGCAACACGTAGACACAAATTGCTAAGTCAAGCAGATATTCGCAATCCGCTACGCTACTTGCTCAAACCATCTAGCTGCTATCGCAGCTTTTCAGCGGGTGCTTATACTCCCACTGAAACAAGCAAGTCCCCACTCCCTCACTTATACCTACAGTATTGAAGTGGGGGACTTCCTTGATAAAGTTAAATTTTATTTAACTTGTAAAATAATTTATTTTTGATGGTATTTTTCACTTTGGCATCCATGCTTCTATATATATGCCATCTTCCCTATACTCTTCTTTTAAAACTTTTCCATATTCTCTTATTGATTGAATTTTTCCCGCATCTGCATAAGCAAATAATTGTTCAATCTTTTGACATCCATCCCTTATAATATTTTGAAGCTCTTTTAAAAATGCCTCAAGACCTTCTCCTGTTTTTGCAGAAATTTTAATCGTCTGCTTTGCCTTAGGGTCAATACCACATATATTGCTTTGTACCAAATCACTTTTATTATACAGCGTTATAATTGGTTTATCGCCCACCTCAAGGCTTTCTAATATCTCATATACCGTTTTGATATGTTTATCCATATCCGGATTGGAACTGTCAACTACATGTATGATAATATCTGCAAATTTTGCCTCCTGCAATGTACTCTTAAACGCCTCAATTAAATGATGCGGCAATTTCCGTATAAATCCAACCGTATCTGTAAGAAGTACTTTTTCTCCATCTGGAATAATTAATGCTCTTGTCGTTGGATCTAGTGTAGCAAATAATTTATCCTCCGACAATACGCCAGCATCTGTCAATTTATTTAATAGTGTAGACTTACCCGCATTCGTATATCCTACAATCGCTGCAATTGGTGTTGATATATTCTGTCTCTTTTTTCGGATGGTCTGTCTGTGCTGTTCTATCTCTTTAAGCTGCACAGACAATCTTGAAATACGTTCTCTTATAATACGCCTATCCGTCTCTATCTTTTTTTCACCAGGTCCCCTTGTTCCTATACCGCCGCCCAATCGTGACAACGCCTTGCCAAAACCTGACAATCTTGTCATTCTATATTTAAGCTGTGCCATCTCAACCTGAATTTTGCCCTCGCTTGTATTTGCTCTGGCAGCAAAGATATCAAGAATAACCATTGTTCTGTCCATCACTTTTGTATTTAATTCATCTTCTAAATTCTTTAGTTGTGCTGGACTTAATTCATCATCACACACAATTCCTGTCGCATCAAGTTCATCTATAAGAACACGGATTTCATCCAACTTTCCTTTTCCAATATACGTTGCAGGGTGAAATTGCTCTCTGGACTGTATAATTCTTCCTACAACAACACCCCCAGCTGTCTTTACCAATTCTTCTAACTCATCAAGAAGACTCTCCTCATTCTCTCCATTATCCAACTGCACACCCACAAGAATTACCTTTTCTATAATATCTTGTGTTGATAATACTTTTCCCATCATTCCTCATTTCTGTGCTATTCTTTACTGTGTAAAAATTTATTTTTCACCGTTGACAGCACTATTTTTATCAAAAATAATTTGATTTAAATATGTTGTTATCTCTTTTTCTGTATTCATTAAAAACACCTTATCTGCTATTTGTTTTGCTTCTTCTTTTTCCCACAAAGCAATATTTTTTCTAGTCTCTAATACCTTTGTGGCAGACACCGAAAACTCGTCTAATCCAAATGCCAAAAGCAATGGTATCATATTGGGATTTGCTGCCGCTTCACCACACATGCCCACTTCAATATGTCCATTTTTAGCACAGGAAATAATATGTTTAATAGCTCTTAAAACGGCGGGATTCAATACAGAATATAAATAGGAAACATGTTCATTGCCGCGGTCTACCGCCAATATATATTGTGTGAGGTCATTTGTGCCAATTGAAAAAAAATCAGCTTCCTTTACAAGCACATCTGCTATTAATGCTGCTGCTGGCGTTTCAATCATTATTCCTATTTTTATATTTTTATTATAATTAATATTATTTTTATCAAGTTCTTTCATGGTATCATAAATAATTTTTTTTCCTATAATCACCTCATCAATCGTGGTAATCAATGGAAGCATAATTCTTATATTTCCATATGCGCTTGCCCGAAGAATCGCCTTTAACTGTGTGGTAAAAATATCAATTCTTCCAAGACAAAACCGGATTGCCCTGTAACCCAAAAAAGGATTGGCTTCTTTTGTAAGTCCCATATATGGAATATCTTTATCTCCGCCAATATCCAACGTTCTTATTGTCAATGATTTGTCACCGCATAAAACAACCGCCTTTTTATACACTTCAAATTGCTGTTCTTGTGTAGGCATCGATTTTCCATTCATAAATAAAAATTCTGTACGAAATAGTCCTACACCTTCCGCGCCAGATTTCATCGCTTTTGCAGCTTCATTTTCATCTCCTATATTTGCCATAAGACCAACACTGCTGCCATCTGCCGTTTTTGTCTTTTTATTAATATATTTTCTTAACTCTTTAACCTTTTCCTTATAACGTGCTTTTTTCTTCTCAAATATCTGTATTGTCTTTGGAATAGGATTGACAAAAACCTCACCATATTCACCATCAACAATCAATAAATCGCCTGTTTTTATAATTCCTGTCGCATTTTTTACACTTAACACGGCAGGTATTTCCAACGCTCTTGCAAGAATTGCAGCATGGGACGTTTCTCCGCCTTTCTGTGCAATAATACCAACCACATGCGCTGTATCCATACCTGCCGTAACAGATGGGTGAAGCTGATTTGCAACAATCACTGTATTTGGCTCTAACTGTAATAAATCAATTTGTTTTCCTCCAGACAACAAACATAATACCCTATTTTTTAAATCTTCAATATCAGCCACTCTCTGGCTCATCAATTCGCTATTCATCGAAGCAAACATACCTGCAAAAAACTGACATGTTTCTTCCATTGCCATCTCCACGCACATATGTCTATCTTCAATCAAATGGATTACTTCTTTATATAATTCTTCATCATTTATCAAATAAATTTGATTTTTAAGCACCAGTGCCGTTTTATCCTGTTCGCCAAGTTTATTTTGGAGTTTTTTAATCATTTTTTCAGTCTCTTGAATAAATACTTGTTTTACTTCGATAAATCGTTTTTTTTCTTCTTCAATATCAATTTCAGATGTTGTTTTTACATTAAAAATATTATTTTCTATCAACAAAGCATAACCAATTCCTATCCCATTAGAAGTCCCAATACCTTTTATCATTTAGCCCTCCGCAAAAATATTGACGTTCTTTTGTGACTTACAAATTTGAATCACAAACACAAATGTGCATTTTTGTTAGTCAAACGGATATTCGCAATCCGCTACGCTACTTACTCAAACCATCTAGCTGCTATCACAATTTTTCAGTGAGAGCTTATACTCTCACTGAAACAAGCAAGTCCCCACTTCCCCACTTATACCTACAGCATTGAAGTAGAAAGCTTCCTTGATGATGTTAAAATAGGGACTGCTGCAAAACGAATCCATTTTAAAAGACATGAAAACCACAATCAATCCAATATTCATATCTTATATAACCATTTCATTTTACAATAGTCCCAAAAAATTATTTTTGTATCTTATGTGCAAGCGATTTACTTTCACTATTATTTTTATTGATTGAATTAAAACCATGAATATTTTTTGCAAAATGATATGCAAAATCTAAAATATACAATAAAATCAAAACAATTCCCATTATATTAGCAATTGTTGATGGTATCATTTTTGCAAAATTTTCAATCATATTATTTAATACAAAGAACACAAATACAGCAAGTAAGCCCCATCCTAATGTACTTTGCAAACAAAGTATTCCCTTGTAATTAAAACGAAGATGGTCATAATTCCACCATACTTCTCCAAAAAGCTTTATCATAGCCATTGCTGTCAAGTATTCAAATATCGTTGCACCAATACAGCCTGCTATATATACTGCAATGATATTATCTTTAATAGGCATAAATAAAACCATTGCAATCAACACGCCAAATCCATATATAACACAGAATGGTAATTTTGCAAAACCTCTGTTTTCCCATCTTTTAAGCTGTATTCTAATCACAACACATTCCATAGCCCAACCGCAAAAACTATATATAAAAAACCATATAACTATCTGTCCTATATTCATGCCATGAAATGATAAATTCATTAAATTCATATCAATCCACCATTCTTGCTTAATCTACAAGCTAATGAACACCTTGTGATTTTATGCACACAAACTTGCTAACTAAATCTTATTTCACTTTAATTCCATTCTTACTCAGCCTGCGAATTTAAGCGTAAATCCAAGCTTGCGTATAAAAAATTTATTTTTCACACGAAGCCCTATACTTTTTAACCCCTTTATGTACAGTTTAGCCATAAAATCAACTTTTAATCACAAGACAATTAATATAATACCTTATCATTTCTGTCCTTAACAGCATCCAAAATCATTATAATATATAATCGCACATACATAATAAACGCCATAATTAATGCAGCAGCACATACAATTAACAAACAACGCTGAAGTACCAAATCCACATGTGGAAAAGCAACCAAAATCAACATAACAGCATATAAGACTGCTGTGCAGACTTTTCCATACCATTTTGCACCATTGAGTCTGCGTTTTACTGTCTTTAATACAATAAATCCCACAACGGACGTTACACACTCTTTTAATACAAATAAGATTACCAATATATACATATATTGAATCTCATAAGTCAATGCCACTACCATTGCCAGCTGCATCAGCTTATCCGCTATTGGGTCAATAAGTTTCCCTAAATCTGTAACCATATTAAATCTTCTGGCTATCTGTCCATCCAAAAAATCGGTTGCACCCGAAATCATAACAACAGATGTTGCAATATAATAATCTTTTGGTTCTTCGGCTGTAAAAAAAATATACAGAAACAATGGTACCAATAAAATTCTTATATAACATAATATATTAGGTATTTTAAACAAATCGCCAAATTCAAACTCAAATTTCATTAATCTGCCTCCGCTGAATCCGCTCCTTACATTGAATAAAACTATCAAATATTAAGACCAAACAACGGATAGAATCCTTATGTTAAACAACAGATAATAATCCTCATGTTAAACAATTATGTCAATAATATACCAATAGTTCAGACAAACCTTGTCTTATAACAAAGTATCTAATGTTTCTCGAATAGCTTTAATAAAATTCTCTGTATTTAAAGTAATAGGATTGTCTAATGTCGTTATAAGAGCTAAATCTTTTGTCATTTTACCACTTTCTATGGTATTTATGCAAGCCTGTTCCAATTTATCAGCAAATATGCCCAATTCCGATATATTGTCAAGTTCTCCGCGCTTTCTTAATGCCCCTGTCCACGCAAATATCGTTGCAAGAGGATTTGTTGATGTTTCCTCCCCCTTAAGATGCTTATAATAATGTCTCTGAACAGTACCATGTGCAGCTTCATATTCATAATAGCCATCTGGTGATACAAGCACAGATGTCATCATAGAAAGAGAACCAAAAGCTGTGGCAACCATATCACTCATAACATCTCCGTCATAATTTTTACATGCCCATATATAGCCGCCTTCCGAACGGACAACTCTGGCAACAGCATCATCTATTAATGTATAGAAATACTCAATATTTGCATCTTTAAACTGCTTTGCATATTCCTTATCAAATATTTCTTGAAAAATATCCTTAAAAGTATGGTCATATTTTTTAGAAATTGTATCCTTTGTGGCAAACCATAAATCTTGCTTTGTCTCCAACGCAAAATTAAAACAGCTCCTTGCAAAACTTTCAATGGAATCCTCAAGATTATGCATTCCCTGTAAGATACCTGCCCCCTTAAAATTATGTATCAACTCTCTTGTCTCTTGTCCCTGCTCGTCTGTAAACACCAGCTCTGCTTTGCCTGCACCTGCAATTTTCATCTCAGAAGCCTTATATACATCACCATAGGCATGTCTTGCAATTGTAATTGGTTTCTTCCATGTCTTTACATAAGGCTCAATGCCCTTGACAATAATAGGCGCTCTAAATACAGTACCATCAAGAATTGCACGAATTGTTCCATTAGGACTTTTATACATTTCTTTGAGATTATACTCGGTCATTCTTGCAGCATTTGGTGTGATCGTTGCACATTTTACTGCAACACCATACTTTTTGGTTGCGTTGGCTGAATCAATTGTCACTTGATCGTCTGTCTCATTTCTATGGACAAGCCCTAAATCATAATATTCTGTATAAAGGTCAATATAAGGTGTCAATAATTCATCTTTTATCAACTTCCAAAGAATCCTAGTCATCTCATCCCCATCCATCTCAACTAATGGCGTTGTCATCTTAATCTTTTCCATTGTACAATCCTCCTAAACTTTTACATAATTGTTGTAATTATATATTATTTTTTTTGTTTTGTAAATAATCAGAGCCTTATCAAATAACAAACTTTCCATCTATATTGAATAGAGGAAACTTTCCCTGCTCTCCGCTCGCCCATGCACCGCCTTAGCTGCATATTTCCTTTGTATGAAGCTGTGCATAATATAAGAGAGCCAGATTACTCCGACTCCCTTAAGTATACAGTCATAAATAAAATATCTCTCAAAATTTGTCTATTTTCCACCTAATTCCTTATACATAGCTCCTATATATTCTTCCAATTCATGATTACGTTGATAATATTTGCTATTGCTACCATGTTCAATTTGTATAAATCCTCCTCCAAATAGCATACTCCAATCCGTATCACCTATTTTATACAAAATTCTATATGACCAGCCATCATACTGCTTTGGAAACAATACAAGTTTAAAATTAATTTCATCTATTTTATTAGCAAGTTTTTCTATATCTTCCTTTGATAATGAAATACTCTCTCCTGTATTTCCACTCATAATGTGTACTTCCTCTGCCTGTCGTATAGTTGCTTTAAAATTTTTCTCTTGCTTTGCATAGATGCAGGTTATCACAATAAAAATAATTAATACTACAATAAAAAATAACACAATATTTATAATTGATTTTTTATACTTTTGCATAACTACACCTCTAATCTGGTATAACCACTGTATAATCCCATGTTCCTGCACAATGTCCCCAAACATATCTTGAAGGATAATTTATCCAACCATCTGCTATTCTTATATAAGTACTACAATATCCATTAGAATATGTAAACTGTGAGTATCCTAAAGCAACTACACTATGATTTCTATACCTTTTATGATTATGTAAACTTAAATGACAAGGTCTATTATTATCCAACTCTTCAGCAACATGTATTCCATTATTTGTACCATAACATAAATATGCCCTACAACTTAATCCTCTATCATAAAAAAAGAGTCTATATCCATCTGCTATTTTATGATAATCTGTTCCTTCCTCATCTGTCTCCATATTATTGTACATTTCCCAAAATACATCATTCCATGAACAATTTAAAAATAAATCACCATATTTAGAGGGGTCTCTAAGATACCAATATTTACATAAATTCGTTGCGGCTGTTGGCGCACATACAAAACCATCAGTAAAATCAGTCATAATATTGTAATATATAAATCCACCATCTACCATATAATATTTACTATCTTAATATCCACTTTCATAATTATTAGGATTTGTTATAAACTCTTTATCATTATCAGGTGGATTACTTTCTCTAGTACCTATACTCAGATGCATCTCCCACATATCTGAATAATCCTGTTCCTGTGTTTCTTCATCTTCTTGACAAACTTCTTCCATCTCAACAATATCACTTGCTGCAACTATTACTATCATTACAACAAAAATAATGATATATTTTTTATTTTTCATAATGTTTGCTCGTTTTATATAAATAAATTTATGGTACAATTATATTTTTAATTAAAATTATGTTTATTTTATATTTATAAGTATAAAAATATATAAAACTTATAAACATTATATTAGAATTAATTTAAAATATTATAATACTAGTAAATTATATCATTATACATATATCAATGTCAATTTTGTTTTTTCCATGCAAATCTAAATAAATAACGATTCCTACATTTTCCTTATATCACTATAATTTGCCTTATCTATAAAATTCTTTTATGTTATTCTTGTAAACCATATTTTTCTTTGCTATAATCGGGAAAGTTGTAGGTTATAATGAAAATAGCAGATAATACAAAAATGGAGGATTCATATGTGTGGATTTGCAGGATTTACGGGTTATTTAGAGAATGGCAGCGAGGTTCTTACGAACATGATAGATAAAATTGTTCATAGAGGTCCTGACAGCGCTGGTCAATATATTGATGAAAAGATATCTATGGGATTTCGACGTTTAAGTATTATTGATTTAGATAATGGCAGTCAGCCAATGTTTAATGAAGATAAAACAATTGTAATTACTTTTAATGGTGAAATTTATAATCATCAGGAATTAAGACAGGAATTGATTGAAAAAGGACATGTATTTACCAACAATGCAGACACTGAAGTTCTTATACATGCCTATGAAGAATATGGTGAGGATATGCTGTGCAAACTTCGCGGAATGTTTGCATTTGTTATATGGGACAGCGTAAAAGAAACTGTTTTTGCCGCCAGAGATTTTTTTGGAATTAAACCATTTTATTATACCATAGCCAATGGACATTTTATATATGCATCTGAAATCAAAAGTATTCTTGAACACCCTGCTTATAAAAAAGAAGTAAATCTTGTCGCTTTAGAAAATTATCTTACCTTTCAATATTCTGTACTTGAGGAAACTTTTTTCAAGGGAATCTACAAACTAATGCCTTCTTTTTGCTTGACTTACCATGATGGCAAATTAAATATTAAACGATACTGGGAACCAACATTTGATATGGACGAGTCTAAAGACCTTGATTGTTGGGTTGACGAGATTGACAACGCTATGCTTGATTCCGTAGAACACCATAAAATAAGCGATGTAGAAGTAGGTTCCTTTCTTTCAAGCGGCGTGGACTCTAGCTATGTAGCTGCCGTTTTTAATGGAGACAAAACATTTACTGTTGGTTTTGACTATGACAAATATAATGAAATCAGCTATGCAAAATCACTCTCTGATAAAATCAAGATTGACAATTACAGCAAACTGGTTTCAAGTGAAGAATATTGGAACGCCATCCCTAAAATTTTATATCATATGGATGAACCCCTTGCTGACCCTGCCGCTATTGCATTATATTTTGTAAGTCAAACAGCCGCCGACCATGTTAAAGTTGCCTTGTCTGGCGAAGGCGCAGATGAATTTTTTGGAGGATACAACATATACCACGAACCACACGATTTAGCTTCTTTTCAAAAATTACCTTCTGTTTTGCGCAAAGCATTGGCAAAGTTTGCAGAAATTCTGCCGTTTAAGTTTAAGGGGAAAAACTTTTTAATTCGTGCCAGCAAATCTGTTGAGGAACGATTTATTGGCAACGCATTTATGTTTAATGAAAAAGAACGCGCCAAACTATTAAAAAATCCTACTGGTAAATATCATCACACAGAGCTTACAAAACCTTATTATGATAAAGTAAAAAATCAAGATGATGTCACAAAAATGCAATATATTGATATCAATTTTTGGCTGATTGGCGATATTCTTCTAAAGGCAGATAAAATGAGTATGGCACACTCTTTGGAAGTGCGTGTACCTTTCTTGGATAAAAAAGTATTTGAAGTGGCAAGACATATACCTACCAAGTACAAAGTGAATAAACAAAATACAAAATATGCTATGCGAATGGCAGCACACCGCCATCTTCCAGATATGGTTGCAGAAAAGAAAAAATTAGGATTTCCTGTTCCAATTCGTATTTGGATTAAAGATGAAAAATATTATAATATGATTAAAAAGGCATTTACAAGCGAAGCTGCCAGCACATTTTTTAATACCAATGTGCTTATGAACTATCTAAACGACCACAAAGAAGGAAAAGCAGATAATTCAAGAAAAATATGGACTGTGTATATGTTTCTTGTATGGTATAATAACTTTTTTGGCAACGGGTATAATGGTAAAACGGCAGATTCTTCATCTTAAATAATGGATAATAACTTAACTAATTATATCTGGACTAAATATAGCCAAGCGGGTATTTGCAATTCGTTTCACTTCTTGCTCATAATCTTATAACAACTAATTTTTAACTTTATCTATAAATTATCTATGTAAAAAATTTTTTACACTTTAATAAAATATATAATTTTTAAAGCCCCTTTAGATGGATTTTATACTATAAGTACCATATTAGGGGCTTATTTTCCTTCATTCAATAACACAAAATTATAAATAACATCTATAATAAAATTTACCTTTATTAAAATTTTTATTACTTTTTATTTTACATTTAAATTCAAAAACCTTAGACAATATTAAAACCAAAAGTCAAGTAGATATTCACAATCCATTTTACCACTTGCTTATAACCCTATTTCTACTTTGTAGCATTTTTTTACAGATAATTCTAACTTCTTCCTGAGCTTTTAATAAATACTTGCATCATTTTTTTAACATCAATAATTTTGACAAAATTCTACAAAAGTAATACAATAAGACATAAAAAATAAAACTTTTTAAGATTAGCAAAAAATAAATAGCTATTTAAAAATGCAAAATGTGTGATGGTAATCTCAAAATCAATGAACAAAACATTATTGATGGATTTCCTGAAGAGAAGCCTATTGGAGCTTATGTTGATGCAAATATGGAATTGAATATGTTGATGCCTTCACAACTTCAAAAAAACACTTACTGCCATCGTACCTCTTTTGAAAGTATTTTTAAAGATACTAACTTTATTTTAGTATAGGCATAATTGTAGACAAATGAAAGATTATTTACTTTATTATTAATAATTTATTTTAACTAAATATAAAAGGAGTATTCTTAAAATGAGCAAAAATGATTCTAAAAAGACCTGCTTTTTATTTGGTGCAGGTACAGAAGTAGATTTTAATCTTTGTAATGGCATAGATTTTGCTAAAAATGTAGTTGGATTAAAAAATGACATAATGAATACCAGTGTAAAAAATTTTTACATGGATATGGTAAAACAATTAGATGATGAAAAGAAAAAATGGTATCCTTCTCCACAAAATTGTCATTTAAAATTTCCCGAGAAAGTATTGCTAAAATCATCAATTAAAAAGCAATTTTTAGAAGACTTTATGTATAGTGACTTTACCACACAAGAAAAGTTTAATAGTAAAGTGGAACAAGAATTACAAAAACATATTATAAAAAAAAGAAGTAAAAAACAACTTAAAAAAAGTGGTTATGAACTAATTGAAAAATATACAAGTTATATGGGATTAATTGATGAAAAATTTCATACTATTATTTGCCCTTTGGCTCTTGGTCCACATAAATTTTGGGATGTTATTTTCTGTTATACAAGAGCATATTTGTCACTTGTAAGTAAGATATATTCTGAAAATGAATATTATCAATCCACATTAACAAATGAATATTATACAACCATCCTTAATAATCCACAAGAAGTACTAAAAAAATTCAAAACATTCTGTCAAAAAAATAAAGATACTAACAGCTATTACAAAGCATTAAAAAACTATAAAGACAAAATAGGAAGTAATAATATCACTGTTATTACCACCAATTATACACCTTTATGTTCTGAAATTGCTGAAATAAATGATGACAATATTGCTTATATACATGGAAGAATAGGCTGGTTTGAATCACCTTATGAATTAAAAATTTACAGTATAATAGAAAAAAATCTTAAAAACAATCAATCTCAAATATTACCCAACAATGACATTTATTTTCCTTACATATTCATACAAAGTGGAATAAAACCAGTAATTGATAAAACACAAATAGAAGAATATTCTAAAATGTTAAAATTTTTAAAGAATGCTAATCGACTTATTATCTTAGGGTATAAAATTAATTGTGACGATAATCATATAAATACAATTTTAAAGTCATATATAGAAGATAATGAAAATCTAAAAGAAACTATTTATATAAAATATAAAGAAAAAAATGATAATAAAAATGAAGAAGCAAGCAAAAAAGAAATACTTTCACTATTTAGATTAACTTCCGAAAAATGTCCCAATTTTAAAGTAGTAACAATTGATGGTAGTAAAAGCAAAGAAGAAAATTTACAAATATTTACAAATATTTTATATGAAAATAGTATTTCCTAATTCCAATATAACAATAAAAATTATACTTTAATAATTAATAACAGAAACATTATAACACAATCAAAAAAACATTTATAAATAAAGCTGCCAAGACTGAAAATACCATCTTTTCAATCTTAACAGCTTTTTATTTTTTTATCTTATCAATTTAAATATTTTTATATAAAAAATCATTTTCACTCTATTGATAATAATATGCTTTTTACATTTAATAAAGATTATTTACATCACTCTATCTTTTTTCCTGCAAGCACTTCCATATAATCCTTATAATTTTCCTGCAATAACTTTGGCGTATCAAGACCATAAGGACAATTGGATGCACATTTTCCACATTTAAAACACTTTTCAATTTTGCGCATTTTTTCCTGAACTTCTGGTGTAAGCTGCAATTCAGAAGGCGAACGCCTCAAGAGCAGCGACATTCTAGCACAGTTATTAATTTCTATGCCTACAGGACATGATGAAACACAGTAACCACAGCCCCTGCAAAAATTTCCTGCAAGCTGTTTTTTATCCTTATCAATAATCATTTTTATATCATCTGTCATCACTGGCGGATGATCAATATAATCAATAAATTCATCAAGTTCTGATTCTCTTTGAACACCCCATATTGGAAGCACATTCTTATAATCTGCCAAATAGGCATAGGCAGCTTTGGAATTTGTAATTAATCCGCCTGAAAGAGCTTTCATTGCTATAAATCCCATATTCTTCTCTTTGCAAGCTGCCACAAGTTCTTGCTCTTTTTTATTTGCCAGATAGCTAAAAGGAAATTGTAAGGTTTCATACAATCCCGACTCAACCGCTTCAAAAGCGACACTTAGTCTATGGTTTGTAATTCCAATATGCCTTATCTTTCCCTGTTCTTTCGCTTCCAGCATTGCCTCATAAAGTCCTGTTTTATCATCGGGCTTTGGACAAAAAGAGGGATTGTGAAACTGATATATATCAATATAATCTGTTTTTAAATTGTGTAAACTAACCTCTAAATCTTTCCAAAATGCATCCGCATTTTGAGCAGCTGTCTTGGTTGCAATATAGATTTTATCTCTTATATCGCTCAGTGCATACCCTATTTTTTCCTCACTGTCTGTATAAAATCGTGCTGTATCAAAAAATGTGATGCCTGCTTTATACGCTTTTATTAACAGCTTTTTTGCATCTTCTTTACTTATTCTTTGTATTGGCAAAGCGCCAAAGCCATTTTTATTTACAGTGATTTGTGTACTTCCTAATGTTACTGTAACCATATAAATCCTTTCACTTATTCAATAACTATAAAATCTATTATTAACACAAAAGTCAAATACCACATTACAAACAATGTATATTTGACCTTTATAATAATCACCAAATCTGTAAACATAACAACTTGACTTATTACCTGCGAAAGTCAAATACCCCATAGCAAGCTGCGGGGTATTTGACCCTTGCGGCAGTCGCTAAATGAAAAGGCAAACATGCCGCAAGCATGTTCGCTTGGCTCGTTGCTCGCAGGAATAAATTTTACATTTACTTATTTAAAATACGCTACACCCGATTCAAATATCTTCATATCCTGCTCGCCGTCAATATTGATTGCAACACCGTCGCCGCGTCGTTCCGAATGTGCCATCTTTCCAAGACATCTACCATCAGGACTGGTAATACCCTCAATAGCCATGTAAGAACCATTGACATTCCACTCTTCATCCATTAAGACATTTCCATTAATATCACAATATTGTGTGGCAACTTGTCCATTATCAAACAATGTTTTAATCCATTCGTCCGATGCGACAAATCGACCTTCACCATGTGAAGCTGGATTGCAATAAACGCCTCCAAGTGTCGCCTTTGACAGCCATGGACTCTTGTTTGTCATCACTTTTAAATAAACCATTTTTGATATATGTCGGTTAATGGTATTAAAGGTCAATGTTGGTGAATTACAATCCTGTCCTGTAATTGAACCATTTGGCACCAATCCAAGTTTAATAAGAGCCTGAAAACCATTGCAGATGCCAAGCGCAAGACCATCTCTTTCATGAAGCAGCTTTTCAACAGCTTCTTTCATCTTTTCATTTCTAAATGCCGTAGCAAAAAATTTAGCAGAACCATCTGGCTCATCACCTGCTGAAAAACCACCTGGAAACATAATAATCTGTGCTTGTGCTATTGCTTTTTCAAATTCTTCAACTGATTCTCGTATCGCATTGGCATCCATATTTCTAAACACCTTGACATTGACATCGGCCCCTGCCTTTACAAATGCTTTCATACTATCATATTCACAGTTTGTTCCCGGAAATACAGGAATAAATACCGTTGGCTTTGCAACCTTATTTTTACATACATAGATATTGCTTGTTTTATAAGGTTGTATATCAATAACATCTTTTGAAAATGTTGCCTTTGTAGGAAATACTTTTTCTAACGTATCACTCCATACACTGATAGCTTCCTCCATATTAATAGAAACTTCTTTGTAGGTAAATACACCATTTTTCTTTACTTCACCTACCTTTATAAAAGGCACGTTGATTTCTGAAATTCTTGAAGTGTCTACTTCTGCCACAATACAGCCATAACTTGGTGCAAACAACGCTTCTTCTTTTATATCCGAACTGATAGAAAAGCCCATCTTATTACCAAACGCCATCTTGGACAATGCAGGAACAAGTCCATTTCCATCAAGTACATAAGCCGATTTGATAACACCATCACCAATCAATTGATGAATTGCACTGTAAAGCGTTTTTATCTGTTCAAATACTGGCATATCATATTCATTTTTTTCAATATCAAATCGCACCAGTGTATTGCCTTCCTTTTTCAGTTCTGGTGTAATAATATCGTCTTGTTTTGCCACATCCACAGCAAATGAACATAATGTAGGAGGAACGTCAATATCTTCAAACGTACCAGACATACTGTCTTTGCCGCCAATAGACGGAAGTCCAAATCCTAACTGTGCCTCATATGCTCCAAGCAATGCAGCAAATGGCTGACTCCAACGAGATGGGTCTTCGGTCATTCTTCTAAAATATTCCTGAAAGGTAAATCGAATTTTTGTATAATCGCCGCCAGCCGCTACAATTTTTGCAACAGAATCAACAACAGCAAACATCGCTCCATGATATGGACTCCACTTTGAAAGATATGGGTCAAATCCATAAGACATCATTGTGACTGTATCACATTTTCCCTCAAGCACAGGCAATTTTGCAACCATAGCCTGCGTCTCTGTAAGCTGATATTTTCCTCCGTATGGCATAAGTACCGAAGCCGCTCCGATAGAGCTGTCAAAGCGTTCAACAAGTCCTTTTTGCGAACATTCATTTAAATCCGATAATGTCTTAAGCCATTTGCCTCTTACATCTTCCACTTTCTTTGGCTTCAGATAACAGTTATCTTTTTGTGGAATATCAACAAGCACAGATGTTTCCTGATGCGCTCCATTCGTATTTAAAAATTCTCTTGAGATATTGACAATCTCTTTTCCTCTCCACTCTAACACAAGTCTTGACTCTTTTGTCACAACAGCCACCTCAACCGCTTCAAGGTTTTCTTCATCAGCATACTTTAAAAAAGCTTCAACATCTTCTGGCGCAATAACGACAGCCATTCGTTCCTGTGACTCTGAAATGGCAAGCTCTGTACCGTCAAGACCTTCATACTTTTTAGGAACTTTATCAAGCGATATGCGAAGTCCATCGGCAAGTTCGCCAATAGCTACCGATACACCGCCTGCACCAAAGTCATTACACTTTTTAATTAAGCGGGTCACTTCTGGTCTTCTAAACAATCGCTGCATCTTTCGCTCCGTAGGTGCATTTCCCTTTTGTACTTCCGCACCACACGTTTCAATGGAGCTTGCCGTATGCACTTTGGAAGAACCTGTTGCACCGCCACAGCCGTCGCGTCCTGTCCGTCCGCCAAGCAAAATAATAATATCGTCGGGGTCTGAATTTTCTCTCTTAACAGCAGCTCTTGGCGCTGCTGCCATAACGGCCCCTATCTCCATTCTCTTTGCAACATAATCTGGGTGATAAATTTCTTTGACATAACCCGTCGCAAGACCTATCTGATTTCCATAAGAGCTGTACCCCTGTGCCGCTCCTGTGACAAGCTTTTTTTGAGGAAGCTTGCCGTGCAGTGTCTCATGGACTGGCTTTGTAGGGTCTGCCGCTCCTGTTATACGCATTGCCTGATATACATATGTACGCCCTGACAATGGGTCCCTTATTGCTCCGCCAAGACAAGTGGCAGCGCCGCCAAACGGCTCTATCTCCGTAGGATGGTTATGTGTCTCATTCTTAAAATTAACAAGCCACTCTTGTGTATTTCCATCAATCTCCACAGGAACAACGATACTGCAAGCATTAATCTCGTCGGACTCCTCTTGGTCTGCGAGTTTTCCTTCCGCTTTTAGCTTCTTCATTGCCATAAGAGCTAAATCCATCAGACAGACATATTTATCTTTTCTATCTTTATACAATACTTTTCTATCATCAAGGTACTGTTTATATGTATGCTCCATAGGAATTTTGTAAAATCCCTCTTTAAACTGAACATCAACGAGTTCTGTTGCAAATGTTGTATGGCGGCAATGGTCTGACCAGTAGGTGTCAAGCACACGAATTTCAGTCATTGAAGGATTCCTTTTTTCCTCATTTTTAAAGTAATCCTGTATAAACTTAAAATCCTTTAATGTCATAGCAAGCCCTAAAGAATCATAAAGTTCCTTTAACTGCACTTCATTCATATGGATAAATTCATCCAATATCTGAACATCTCTTGGCACCTTAAATTCTGTAAAAAGAGTATTTGGTATCTTGCTGTCTGCCTCTCTTGAGTCCACAGGATTAATGCACAATTCCTTAATTTTAATTTTATCTTCATCCGTCAATGTGCCTTCTATCACATATGTAACTGCTGTCTTGATAACAGGCTGTTCATTCTCATTTAAAAATTTAACACACTGTTCAGCAGAATCTGCTCTTTGGTCAAATTGACCTGGCAGAAATTCTACTGAAAACACAAAACTTTCCTTTGGATAATCCAATTCCATCTCATAAACATCGTCTACAGGTGGTTCTGAAAACACAGTAATCAATGCCTTTTCATATGTGTCCTGTGAAAGATTTTCAATATCATAACGAATAAGCTGTCTTACATTAGTTACAGACTTAATATTTAAATAACCTGTAATCTCATCATAAAGCTCTTTTGCTTTTACAGCAAAAGGCTTTTTCTTTTCAACAAATACTCGTTTAACGCCGCTCATATCATTCCTCCGTTTTATATCATGTAATCATTTTAGAGCCAGTACTTCCACTAGCTTAATCCCATATGCCCTCTACAGCAACTTTATCTTTTCCTTTTTTTATAATCAGATGTGCAACAATATCATGAGGTTCATATACAAGTCCATCAATAAATAGCCTTGCGCCTGGGTGCAAATTTTTATCAACAATAACTTTTGCTTTTTCCGCTTGCTGCATAAGGTATAAAGCTGCTTTGCTATCCGCATCACACTTTGAAAATTCTGAATTTTTTATAATTTTAGTCTGCAAAAGTTTTTGATGTTTTGCCTTATCATATCGGTCTGAAGAAACTGCTTTCAAGTGTTCATATTTGTTAAGCAGCAAATTATACATATCAATTTCTGAATTAATTTCTTTCATTCTTGCCATCAAATCCGTATATTTTTGCTTTAATTCCTTTGTAGCTCCAACTCGAATAACCGTCATAACACCAGAATCATTGCCTACACCGCCAACATTGACACCCAAAACGCCTGCAACGTCACCGCCTTGTATTGTTCCTATCTTTCCCTGAACATTAACCTGACCATTACAAATCACATTGCAGTTTAATATATAATTTGCATTCAAATTTCCCTCGCATACAACAAGTGTATTTTCAAGAAAATTTGCATGTACATTGCCTTTGGCTTCTACTCTTGCCACACCCTTACCATTGACGCCATCTCGAAATACAATATCTTTTTCCGATTTTATCACTGCACCTTCAACATGCCCGCCAATTGTAATAGAACCTTTGGCGTGAATCACTAAACCACTAATTACATTCCCTTTGATTTCCACATCACCATTAAAATCAATATTGCCAACATTTAAATCCACATCACCTGATATTTCAAGAACATTATATACATTTAAATCAGCATTTCGATATTCAACTTTACCATCTATCGCTGCAAAATAGGTATTGCCATCTTCTGATGTCGTAAATCCCTTGCCTCTCAACGGAAGCTTTGGTTTTCCAGGTCTTGGAACAAGAAGTTTTCCTCTTACATTAAAACCAAAAACACCCTTTGTAGGAGGAACATACTCTACCAATTTTTGACCTTCTGTAACAACCTCAAATAATTTTAAATTATAATAATCGACAGAACCATCTTCTTTTAGAGTTGGCTTTCCATTATTATTTGAATCAAAGAATAAATTATACTTGCCATCAATGCCATCTTCAGAAGCTTTTCCCTCTGCAAAGAGAATTTCCATATCAAACTTTTTCTCCGAAAGAATATCATGTAGGACATCTTTCTTTATCCCCATCTTTACTCCAACTTCGGCAATACTGGCATTGACCTCATCAATCGTATAATCGTAGTCTTCTATGGCTAATGCTTTCAGTCTAATATAAGCTGACATGTTGTCCTCTGAAATGGTGACAGTGATTCTCTTATTCAATTGTTTATCATCATTCATATTCATGCCCATCACACTCCATTTCTACAATTAAACACCCATTCTTATACGTTTCATTTCTTCCCATGAAAGATTGTTGTCAAGCAATGCTGCCACATCACTGCCAGCTTCCAGACCTAATCGTATCTGTTCCATCTGCTGATAACTGTAACATGGGTCTGCGTAAACACTCACGTCCAGTCCTGCCGCCAATCCAAGAAGAATCTCATTGCTTTGCAAATCATCAAGCACTATATTTTCTGGTGCTGAATCATCTTTATTACCAGTTCTCATCTGTTTCATCTGCGCTGCATCAATAAATGGGTCTGTGTATCTTGCAACATCTTCGCCATCCTTTAATCCAAGACGAATCTGCTCCATCTGTGCTGACGAAAATCCTGGCATTGCATATTGTTCAATATCAACTTTTTCCTCAAGTCCCAAACGTATCTGTTTCATCTGTTCAGCGTTGAACTCATGCCCCATATATTTTGTGACATCTACGCAATTTTGCAACCCAATTCTTAACTCTTTTAACTGATAATCATCATAGCCATCATTGACATAAAAACTTAAATCAATTCCGTCTTTATCTGCTATTCTGAGCTGTTTTATAGCCTCTCCGCTACAACCCTTATTCACATACTCCTTAACATCATAATGATACCCTTCTGCCAGACGAATCTCGCGCATAACAGTATAATCATATGCAGGATTACATATAAAATCCATATCAGCTTGTTCTATAATAGCTAACTTAATTTCTTCCATCTGCATATAAGTATATGCAGGATTTGCATAAAATTTAGAATCTAGACCTTCCTCTAGCCCTAATCGTATCGACTTCATCTGTGCTGAATTATAATTAATATCTGCATAAACATAAATATCAATACCACTCTTTACACCCTTTTTAATCTCTAGGCTTTGAAATCTGTCAAATCCAATTTTTGCAAGTTCCCCTTTAAAATCATTTGTACTAATGGCAGCCTCTACTGCTGCTTTAACTGAATCCATATTCATAATGAACCATGCCTTTCAATGCTTTTGTCATATAACATAATTATACTCTATAAATTTTTATATTGCACTACATTTTTCCAGAATTCTAATAGTATATTTTTAATCTGACTTTGAGAAACGATATTCACCTGCTTCCACTCTCTGGGGTAAAGATTTTGATATTCATCGCGAAGCAATCGGTTATCTAATAATTCAATGATTCCTTTATCACTCGCCGTTCTTATCACCCTTCCTGCTGCTTGAAGCACTTTATTCATACCAGGATACATATATGCATAAGAAAATCCATCTTTTCCAATACCGTCAAAATATTCTTTCAAAATGTCTCTTTGTCGGCAAATCATTGGTAATCCTGTTCCGACAATGATTACTCCAATCAGACTTTCTTCTCTTAAATCAATTCCTTCAGAAAATACCCCTCCAATCACACAAAAACCTACCAGTGAACCTTTATAATCTCCTTTGTCAAACAACTTTAAAAACCACTCTTTTTGTGCTTCTGTCATATAGTTTTCTTGTACAACTAAATGCAACTTGGCATTTTTAACCGTATTTTCATTATCATTTGTATTCAAATCCATCTCCTGAGATTCTTCAAATTGCAGCCGATGAATAGGATATAAATGTTCATACAAAATTGTAACTTCATTCATATAGCTGTAAGATGGAAAATATACCATATATTTTCCATTATGTGCTGTTACTGTGTCATAAATATAAGTACAAATTTTTTGATATTCTGTATTATTTCTTTTAACATATCGACTGCTTACATCAGACGCCACTACTACACATCTGTTATCATCATCAAACGATGATTCCGCATATACTGCATAATCATTGACATCTCCAGACAACATTTCTTTAAAATAATTCACTGGCAGCAGCGTTGCTGAAAAAAATATGGTACTTCTTCCCATCTCTAAACACTGTGCAATATTATTGGATGGATCTACACAAAACAAACGAATGCAAAAATCGCCATGTTCGTCATGCTCTGTATAAATCTCATATTTATTGTCTAGTTTGTCATAAATAAACATAAAAAATTTAACATGAAAATAAAATTCCAGCAATGCATCTTTTTCTGAATAGGTCGTATATTTTTCAAAAAACAGAGCCAATTCGGCAGTAAGGCAGCTTAAATACTCTGGAAGCCTTCCAAGTGATTCCACACCGCTTAATATACGATATGTATCACATTGTCTTTTAAGCATTAAAAGCTCTTTATTACACTTTTCAAGATATCTTACAACAGGCTTTCCATAGGATACTGCATTTAATAATTTTTTTATTTTGAGAAACTCCTCTTTCACCAAAACAGCACTATACATTTGCCTTGCTCTATCCACAAGATTGTGTGCTTCATCTACAAGAAAGGCATAATCCCCTTTTGCTCCATCGCTAAAATATCGCTTTAATGCTACACTGGGGTCAAACACATAATTGTAATCGCAAATAATGCTATCACACCAATTTGATATATCCAACTCCATTTCAAAAGGGCATACTTGATACTTCATCGCATATTTTTCTATACATTCCCTGTCAATAAAATTATTTTCAACAATAATATTATATACGGCATCATTGATTCTGTCAAAATGACCTTTTGCATAAGGACATTCCGATGGATTACAGGTGCATTTTTCGCCAAAACAAATTTTTTCTTTTGCTGTTATTGTCACCGTTTTAATACAAAGACCATTCTCTTGAAGTAATTTATAAGTATCTTGTGCAACGGTTCTTGTTATGGTTTTTGAAGTAAGATAAAAAATTTTATCGACATAACCTTGACCCATAGCGGCAACCGTTGGAAAAATGGTTGATAAAGTCTTGCCTACTCCTGTCGATGCCTGAATATATAAATTTCTTTTTTGCTCGATTGTCTTATAAACGCTCACAACCAGGTTTCTTTGTCCTAGCCTGTAATCATATGGAAATTGTAAATGGACAATCGATGACTGCCTTAATTGTTTATGTTTTAATAAAAAATCCGTCCATTTTGAAAATTTTTCTATGACATCCTCAAACCAATCCATTAAAGCTTTGGCTGTAAAACATTCTGTGTATTGCTTTATTTCTCTTGTCTGCGAATTGCAATAAGTAAGTCTTATATCGATGCTCTCAAGATGATTTTGTGTAAGATACATAGCCCCATAGCACATTGCCTGTGCTTTATGTACATAAATGGGTTCTTTTAATATATTGATATCACTTTGCATCGTCTTTATCTCATCAATACAAATATTGGAAGATTCCGTCTTATTACTCTCATCTTCCTTATCCCAATCATATATAATTCCATCTGCTCTGCCTTCAAGTTGTATTTGATAATCAATGTTATTGTCGGTTTGCCTTTCTATCAACATTTTTAACGGTACTTCAGCATGATAGTATTCCCCTGCTTCTTTTTGCAGCATACGATGAATCTTAGCACCTTCCTGCATAGCCTTAACATCTTGTCCCATGCCCAAACCTGCATTAATATCACCTGTCTTAAATATAAATTCAACAAGATTGCGAACAGATATTTTAATTATATTGTCTATCAAGCTCATATAAATATGCGTTTCCCTTCTTTCCTGTTCTTTTTACAATCCCCATATAATGTAATATATGAAGTACTGCCCCTGCTGTTTTTGATGAGACATGGATTACTTTTGCGTAATCTTTTGATGTAAATGGCATCTGAATATCATAAGGAACAAACTGTACATAATCTTCTTGCTGTTCAATACTTACGATATTTCTAATACCAATGGGTATCTTGTCATATTTGACAGCACCCCTTTTTTTTGTATCATTCCATCCATTGAGAATTTTATATTCATTCACATCAAGCAAAACAAACTTAATTTTTATATTTGGATTTTTTAAAAACATTTTAATTTTGTATAACTCACAAAATGCATCATATTCTGTATAATGTTTTGGTGACTTTCGCTTTTCATGAACCTCTTTGGTATCTGGATTCATCCATAAAATCCATTTGTTATAAAGACATGGATACACAATGGTCACAGGATAATGATTCAAAAATATGCTCAATTTATCTCTTAACTTGTTAAGCTGGCTTGTCTGAATCTCTATAACACCTGATTCATTAAAAATATCTGCATAATATCCATCTAGTGCAACTTCCTGATTATTTTCATTGGGTTCAAAATACTGTTTTAAAACACTGTGCATTGTCTTTTCTGACAACGTTCCAATCCCCTTATAATGATGTTTTTTACCTGTAACATATTTTAAAGCTGTCTGAAAATTATCGTAATCCATGTAATTATTGCTCATACTATCTTTATTTTACTCCACCTATCCATTTGATAAAGACATTCTACTGCAATTATTATAACATATATTTAAAAAAATAACACTCTTATATTACATTAATGTTTTGACACTTGTCTTATTGCTTGCAAAAATAAAGGGATATTTTCAAAAGCTATATAACCTCTGAAAATATCCCCGTTTATTTTATAAATAAAATAATAAACTTGTTATTTATTTAATCAATGGCATAAACAATTTTTGATGCTTGCGCTCCTGCACATTGCTGCGCCCAAGTTTTAGCATCGGATGCATTCCTTGTAGCATAGCTATAATTGCTGATTGGTCGCCATGAAGTTGAACCTGTCTTTAAATCAGAAACAGAACTTGTCAAAACAGAACCTGTGTCTGTAAATGAACCCACACCATGGTCATCTACCACACATCCTGCATAGTTGCCTTTATCAAAATAATTCTTTTCTGAATAAATATTACAGCCTGTGTATGGAGTATAACCCAGATTAAATCCATAGATATAATTGTTGTAGCAATGGAAATAACCATAACGCATCAATCCTGGCGCGCGTGTATAATTATTATAAAAATAATTATTCGCAATGGTCATACGTGGATAACCATCATATGTACCTACACCATCTTCTTCTGGATACCCCAGAATCAATCCATATTTATGTCCGCCAAAATAGCAGCCTGTCACAGAAACATAATCTGCTTTCAGTCCCACATACATATGTTTGTCTACATCCGTACTTGTCATACTGGTATGACCAGTAAATGTACAATGGTCAACCCAAAAATTATTTCCATTAGAAATATACATTTGAATATCATCATTCTCATTTTTGCTTGCATCATGTTTAAATGTAATATTCTTAAAAATCACATTGCCTGAACTGCTGATACATCTAAAATGAATATTATTTAACGTACCTGAGCCAAACTTACCAATAAATGTCTTATTTTTACCTACGGTTACTTTTGTAAGGTCTGTCGCTGAAATATTTGCATTAATAATAATCATATAAGGTGTAGAGCCTGAAGCATATTTTTGTAAATCGCTTATATTGGATACATAAACAACTGTTCCTAAAACACCTCCTGTTACGGATGCTTTTTCTTTATTGCTCATATCCTTGCAATAACCAGCAAAACCTTCAGCACCATGTGAAATAAATCGAAAATTCTGTGCTGCACCTCCGCTATAACTACTCAATTGATAACTTCCATTTGAAAGTGTTAAAGCAAGATTTGTATTTGCATAGTTTACAACCTTATAATTTAGTGCATCTCCATTCGTATCCGTCTTAACTGCCACAATTTTCCAATACTGGGCATTATTGTTAGCAACGCCTGTCACCACAACAGAAGCTCCATTCGTAGCATTATTTCCTGTAGGTGCAAGTGCATAACCATTTGCTGCATTAATAATCTGGTAATAATCTTCACCCTTTTTAACAAGCTTCCATCTATTTGAAGTAGAAGCTGTCGCATTTGATTTTACAGTAGTATTTATAGAAGATGCTGTGACAAATGTACCATCACTTGTAGAAACAAATTCCATCAGTTGGTCTGGATAACCATTTGCATCGATTCCAGAAGAAACATTACCTGAGCCTGAACCACCTGAAGGCCATTGTGCTTCCTCAAAATACCAAATCTGATTTGCTGCTTCTTTGTTTGTCCACTGAACTACATTAGCTCCAGAAGCCTTACTTGCATTGCTTACATCAAGACAGCTCTTATGTTGTGTAACCTCTGTTGTGATAGCATAACCATCTCCACTTGGCGTAATACCAAAATTTTGTGGTGAAAGACCATTATTTTCCCAAATCTGAATATTGGTTCCGCCCTCCACATTTCCATATGTTACATCCAGTGAAACACCACCTGTCATATCTGTTGCAGGGTGAAGTCGGAATGTGCCATTTGCATTCTTTTCCAAAACCCACCTTTGTCCAAGTGAACCTGTACCTGTTTTTTGGCATACATTTGCACCGTTAGCAGATGAATCTCCCTCAACCGTAAGATACATTCCGCTGTTTTTGTTCTTAATGTAGTAAATGTTACCACTCTCTGGCGCAACCGCCGCTGCCTGAACTTGCTCTCCCAAGATTCGCATTGTGGATAACACAAAGATAAGACTCATGAGAACTACCATCAATCTTTTGCATTTTGAAGCCATAATTTAATACCCCCTTTTTAAATATTACTACAAAATAATTGTAGCTTTTTTATAATGGCTAATTTAAATTTATCGTACATGTAATACAAAATCAATAACAATGTATGATATTGTGCATTTTCTATATTTTATATAAAACTTGTATAATTTTTTTATATATTTTTACCATATTTTTCTATTATTCAATTTTTTTATTAATAATATTTTTTACTTTATTAATTAGTTTATTACCCTTGAGATGTTAGAGGAATTGAAAAAGCATATGCTTTTATGTATAATTGAAACTGAAAAGTAAAGTTAGGATTAATTAATTCCCTGCTTATTGAGTAGTTGCTTGACTACAATAGAGATAGGATAGTTCGATTATGAAAAATTATAAGTTTAGTTTTGAAATTGGGGGATTACTTCTGTTCTTAATCGTTATGCTGCCAAATTTTATTTGGTTTGCTGTCCCTGCGCCAAATGATATATTAAGGGCAAATTCAATTACAGAAACGGTTGATACAATAGCTTCTGTATGTCAAATATTGATGATTGCTGCTTTATGTATCTTTAGAAACAGAAAAACAAAAAAATTGTGTGTGACTCCTCCTGTAATTATTTCGGCAGGTTGCTGCGCATTATATTTTATCAGTTGGATAATTTACTATATTGGCATAGTAAATACACCTATTATTTTAGGACTGACTATTCCGCCCTGTTTGGCATTTTTATTCTTTGCCATTGACAGAAAAAATGGAATAGCAATTATTCCGATTGTTATTTTTACATTTTGCCATTTGATATATGGGGTAAAGAATTTTATAATTTGACAATCACCTGTTATTGAAGTATCTGATACACAAAATGATATATTATGAATAACAGTTATGTACTGTTTTACAAGTAAATTCTTGACTATAATCCAAGTCAGAAAGCCTTGAAAATATGGGCAAAACAGAGAATTTGAATTTTTAATCCAAATTGAAATTATGTTATAATAACCATAATATTTTAATTATAAAAGGAGAATTTATGATTACCATATCTTTATGTATGATTGTTAAAAATGAAGAAAAAATATTATCTCGCTGTCTTGACTCTTATTCAGGATTGTTTGATGAAATAATTATTGTAGATACAGGTTCTACGGATAATACAAAAAATATCGCTTTAAAATATACTAATAAAATTTATGATTATCAATGGATAAATGATTTTTCCGATGCAAGAAATTATGCGTTTAGTCTATGTAACTGCCAATATATTTTTAGTGCGGATGCTGATGAGGTTCTTGACGATGACAACCGTCTCGCTTTTTTACAGCTAAAAGAAGCACTTTTGCCTGAGATTGATATGGTACAGATGAAATATGTAAATATCGATAATATAAATCTATATTATAACTGCAAAAAAGAACTGCGTCCAAAATTATTTAAAAGACTACGAACATTTACTTGGATTTCTCCTATTCATGAAACAGTACTGTTAGAACCTGTTATTTACGACAGTGATATTGAAATTTTACATATGCCTGAAACACTGCATACAAAAAGGGATTTTTCAATCTTTGCAACGATTCTTGAAGGTGGTGAAACATTAAAAAAATATGTTGTTTTAATGTTTTGTAAAGAAATGTATATGACGGCAACTGACGAAGACCTTGTTCAATATAAGCCCTTATTTTTACAATATATGACGGAATATACTGATAAAGACTGCATGTTAGCAGTCAACTGCGTTCTTGCAAAAATGTGCCGTATCACAAAGGATACCAACAATTTTTTTAAGTACGCCTTAAAAAATATTGCATGTGAAGCCTGTTCTGAAATTTGTATAGAAATTGGTGAATATTACTTTGAAGCCTGTGATTATGAGGAAGCTATCTTATGGTTTATTAACGCCGAAAGCGAAACTTCAAGCATACTTGATATCCATTCGGAAAATGATGTCCCTCTAAACCGACTAGCAGACTGTTATGCCATTTTATCTGAACAAATGGCTAAACAATATAAAATTACAGGAAATGACGAATATCAAAATTTGGCATCCATTTACCATAATAATAGCACGGAATATCGTATTCAAGCACAAAATTGGAAAATGCCAGAGGAATTTTAAAAAAAGAGTTGCAAACAACTCTTACAAGTTTTTAAAACAAACTTGTCAATAAAATATAATCTCTATATAAATCTAAAAAAGAGTTGCAAGCAACTCTTACAAGCTTATAAAACAAATAATATTTGTTATAAACTTATTGTTAAGACATTATTGTTCCTTATGTCTTTTTTATAAAAGACAAACGACACTTAGGACACTTTATTTCAATTTTTCCTTTGCCTCTTGGCACCCTTATTTTTTGTCTGCAACTTGGACATTTAAAAATTTTGTGCGTTTTTTGGTCTTTGCATCGTGCTTTAAATTGATTAAAGCGTCCTAAAAATTTATAACGTATATTTAAGTATGCTTGATTTTCACTATATCGTTTTGATATATTTTTAGACAGAATTCTAAAGTAAGAATAAAATAAGAATACTAATGCTAAACTATATAATAAGGTGCTACGCCAAAACAAAGTTACAATAAGTAATATAATAGATATAAACATCAATAATTTTGAAAAGTGGTCTACTCCATATCTTCCCTGTGCAAATTTAGTAAGTTTTTCTCTAAATTTATCCATAATATCCCCTTCTTAAACTCTATGAAATATATTTAGATAATAATGAACTATCCACATATGAAATGCAATTAAAAAACTATTAAAAATTATTATATTTATACGAATGAATTGGTATATATATGCTGTAAAAAATAACCTTATATTTTAATTAAGTTCATTATAAACATTACCTTCCATATCTTTCCAATAAAATTTATCCGTCAGCATTATATAACTTGGACAGCTACTTTCTTTTGGTATAGAAACAGAACCTGGATTAATGTAGGTATATCCTTCTTTTATCTCATATTTTGGCACATGTGTATGCCCACATACAAGATAATCTCCCTCTGCTAAAGCAGGCATATTTTTTTCATCTAACTTATGTCCATGCACCAATACAAGATGTCTGTCATTTGCATATATATGTGCTTGTTGACATAATATATTAAAATTAAGCACCATCTGGTCTACTTCAGTATCACAATTACCCTGAACACAGACAATTTTGTTTCTTATCGGATTTAACATCGCAATAACTTCCTTTGGTGCATATTCTCTTGGAAGGTCATTGCGTGGTCCATGATACAAAATATCACCCAATAAAAGAAGTAAATCAGCCTCTTCTGAAAAAAATCGTTCTATTAATTTTTTGCAAAAATATGCTGAACCATGAATATCTGAAGCAATCATTATTTTTTTCATATTTTCCTCATTTCTACACTATTTTTTATAAGTATGTTCTTTGCCAACTACCAAGCAGGCAAACCATAACCTGCCTAGTGGCTGCAAAAATAAATATTATCCTTTTGACGAGCGCAAACGCAATCCTTTAACAACACTAAGAATATAATATGATAATACAATATTAATTGGAAGCTGTATTAAATTTTTAGCCAATCTTACGGTAAAATAAAACATAAATCCTTTTCCATACATAATTGATGCCCAATATGTTCCCATTAAAATGTTTACAAGAATTGTATCAAATGTAAGACATATTGTCACTCGAATAAAATAACTCATATCAACGGCATGTTTTCTTTGAAGCATTATCATTTTTACAATAACAAATACTATCATTAATCCAACAACACAATAAAAACCCCAATTGCCTACCGTTGTTTTTTTATCGGTGTAAATAGCAAGCACAGCAGCAAATGTACATGCCACTGAAAGAATGAGCGATATAATATTAAAATGAAAAATGGACAACACCATCAAAGAAATCATTAACACGGTTAATATGATTGCTATAATTGTAACATTTTTACTATTATCTGTCAAACCAGACATCATATAATCCAATCCATTTCCCTGTGCAATCACACTGCCGCTGTTTTTGTCGATAACGGTTGCCATTGGAGCAAAGCAAAGACATAACAATCCTATACTTGGCAAAACAAAGCTAAAAATATCAAGAACCCTGTCAAATGGTTCTTTTTTTGCTTTATCTTCTTCTAAATCATTTGTATTGATATGTTCTTTATCTTTTTTTGACCATCTTTTTGAAGATATTTTCTTTGTATTTACCTTATCAGGAAATTTATTATAAAAAAATATTCCATAAATCATCCCTGCCATTGCAGCATTTAATGTCCAACCCGGAAAATAATCACCTACTGGTTTTAAAATAAACTGAACAATATCACCTATTCCGCCGCAGACAAATCCTATAACAGGTCCAAATAAACAGCCTGTCACTACATTGGTAATAAATGATATGGAAATTCTTAGGGATGTTGTCACTTGAACAGAGACAACCATTGCTAAAATGGTGTGAACTGCCACTAAAAGCGCAGCAGTAATAACAGAATTTAAATTTTTAAATTCTTTGGCAGAAGACGTAAACAGTAAAATAAATTTTTTCATAAAATAACCATGCCTTTCTTGTGTATATTTATTTTGTGATATTTAAGGCAAAACAAACAAATATAATGTTATTTATAAAACATATTTATTGTTATTTGCTTGACCTATTTATATGAGCAATAGCCCTACATAAATAGTTCACAAATCAAATGCACAAAAAAACACAATATAACACTTGTAAGACAGATTATGTAGCAGCGGGATGCGAACAATGCACCGCAAGAAAACTTTTCGTCCCAATGTCAACTCCCTGTTCATCAGGCACTTAACGCACATCATTCTACTCTGCTCATTTTATTTTTTCACATGGATAGTATATACTTATCTATCTTTATTGTAAAGAAATATTTTTTCGTTTATTAAATTATCTAATTCTCCTTCTTTTAATTGAATATGAAATTCAGCCTCTATCACTTTTGCTAACTCTACCTCTTGTTTTTTATAAAATGGATAATCATGCGAGCTGTCAACACGTATAGGTGTCATATAATCATCAGAATACTTAATTCTTAATATACCGTCAAATCCAACAGGCACAGGAATGGTGATATGTTCAAAAGGCATTTCTATTGCGCTTTTATACCATTCTTTTTTTGCATGATAATCCCACCCCATTGCAAAATCAATCATAGAGCATACCTCATCGCCATCATTGTCTGTATATAATGCACTAACCTCGTCAACCATTTTTTTTAATTCATGAATCAGTCGATTTTTTTTATTTATTTTAAATCCAGACAATTCTTCAAGCTTATGAATAATATTGATAACCGAATTATCATAGGGCGGATTTTCAGGAATACTTGCAGTGGTTGTCATAATTAAGTTAATTATTTGATTTTGATATTCGGATTTTTTTCGTTCTCTTGGAATATAATCAATTGGAAAAATATCTACTCCAACTACATAAGGACAATAATGAAATCGTTTAAGATACGCCTCATCAAAATTCATACTTCTTCCAGATATCACTCTCGCTTTTACATTGTCATGGCTTACATCATTATAAACACTTTTTAACTCAAAATATTGCGCTAATTCAGACGGAGCAACTTCCAAAAATTTTTGATAATCTCCCCGTAGCATACCAATATCTAAATCATCATCCCATGGGATAAAACCATGATGCCTTACTGCCCCAAGCAATGTCCCCCAATCAGCAAAAAATGGTATATGATGCAAAACACAAATCCGCTTGATTTCTTCAAGAACTTCTATCTGTGCCGCCCAAGCTCTTTTCATTTTAGACTCAATATAAAAGCCTTCTCTTGTCTCACCTTCAAAATACGAATCATTATATTGTATCACGATTTTTCTCCCTTATGACTTTTTATCAATTTCTTCACAAAAAAATTTCTTACATTTATAAAATTCTCATTTCTACACTGCTTTATTGCACAAAAAACAAAATTTTAATTTTTAATCTTTTATTTACATAAAAAAGCTGCCCTAACCTCGTTGAAAATTTCTTTTCATCAAGTTGGCAGCTCTTAACTTTTTTAATCGTCTAAACTATCTAATTCTTGTACTTCAAGCTCCTCTGCACCATAAGGCTCTACTGTTATAGCTATATCATCATTGTTATCACTATTATTATCTTCATTATTATCACTATCGTCGTCATCATCATCATCGTCTTTTTCAACGGCTACGGTCACATCAAAATCATCATTTTCTTCACAGACAACCGTTTTATCTACTTTAGGCGTTACTGTATTGTCAACCACAACTTCAAAATCTTCATCATCTGCAATATCTTCAAAGTCATCTTCATCATCTACATAAAAATTAACAGGGACTATTTCGATATTACTGCAAACTGCCTTTCCTATAATATAAACGGTGTGTATACCTTCCTCTTCAACATTCTCAACAAGATTGCGCATACCGCTTGCTGTTCTTGTTATATCACAGGCAGCATTGACACCTTCTGGAAGAATAATTGTCAAACTGCTTGCAGTGCTTGTAAAGTTAATATATACATCTTTTTCAAAGGCAGCAAGCCCTAAATCGACAACAATACTTGAAGAAACTGTCTTAATCTCACAGCCAGTAAATTCTTCATCCTCAACTTCAATTACTTTTTTTTCAAATAAAGCATTATATTTTTTTACTTCCTCGCCAACACTGTCCGCTTCCTCTTGAGCATAGGTTTCTTTTGCTGTCTTATATTTACTGTAAGCTACTTTTGAGGCAACTCCCAATGCACCCAAACATACGATTGTCTTTGCCAATTTTTTCTTTGCCATATACGCAAACCCTCCTACATTACTTATAATAATGTATTATTCTACCATAATTAAAATAAAATATCAATTTTTTTGTCTTTTCATATGCTTACTATTATCTATTCTGAGGCTTGTGTGCTTATATTATAAAGTTCTTTTGCTCCTTCAAGATAAATCCATTCAATATGGTAGTTTTTTCCAATATAATTGCCAATATTATTTATATAATCTTCTAATAACTTCTGCGCTCGCTGTTGAGCGCTTGCAAGCAAAACCGCATCTTTGCTTGCTTCTTCCTGCATTTTTGCCTGTGCTTGCTTAAATGCTTCTATTTGATGTTTCGCCTCAACTTTTGCAGAATCTTTTGCTACAATAAAGGAATCCTCTGTTAATGTTTTTTCATCAACTTTACAGCCCAATACCTTTGCTGGCGGAATTATAATTGTAACATTTTCTCCGCTAACACTCATTTTCACTAATGTTACATCAATCCCAATTGTAACAATACCTGCATATTCAATCCAAAATTTTCTGTCTTTTTTCCACCATAAGACACCCGACGCATCATCTTCAGAATATTTTGCAACATTATGATAGTAGCAATCCATTGTTGCCAATTCACAAATAGTCTTCATCTGAGATTCCTGTGGAGCAATTTCATTATTAGAGTAATTATTAGCATCATTATTAGCATCGTTTGCTTTTGAACATGCCATACAAGAAAAACATATTATTATAATAAGAATTAAATGAATTACTCTCTTCATTCCCAACTACTCCTTAGTTTATTCATATTTGATATTATATTCATTATCAAACTGTTCAACAAATGGACTTATCAATGCCTCAATAATATTTTTTGCATTTTGTTCAGCAAGCTCATAAATTTTATTTTCTTTATTACTTTCAATAGTCACATCTTCTATACACTTTTTATACGCTTCTTCTGAGACAGTAGATATATTTGCCTTTTCATTTTCAAATATATAATCCAATGAAGTAATATCCACATTGATATCATTAATTTTAACTTCAGGAATTTTGACTGTAATTATCTTTTTATCACTATCAATATCAATTATTTTAACATTTTTAAAATTAATCCCTGCTTTTACTGTTGCTTCATATGAAACATAATAATCAACCTTATCTGGCTCATTTTCATTCATAACCTTTGCAATTCCATTATATACAGCTTCAAAAGTGGATAAGTCACTTACATTAATAATTTTTTCTAATGTTGACTTATTGATAACTTCTGGTTCTTTTTTTTCTGGGATTACAAAAATAGGAATAATAAAATGCACAACACCAATTATAGCTATAACCATTACAACAATAATTACAATCAATATCAAAAAAAATTTTTTGAATATATTACATTTACTTTTTTTGCTATGCCTCCGCTTTCGTTTTTTATCCATTTTTTCATCCTCCAATGTTCATAGTCTATCTATTTTCATCATCAAACTAGATTTGAACATTTTTCTCGCCGCCGCTGTTCATAGGAAAATGTACAGCCGCAATAATCTTGTCTATATAAATGATATAAACCTGAAAGCTGTATAGACCTTTTATACCCTTCTTTCTTTTTAAAATCCGACAAAAGATAAGAAACTCCATATTCTCTTTCCAATGTTAATCCTATTTCATTAAGTTTATGACTATTTTTCAATGGACTTATTGTAAGCGTTGTTGTAAAATAATCCATATTCATCTGCTTTGCCAAACGAGCAGTTTTTTCAAGCCTCATTCGATAACAGATAAAGCAGCGCTCTCCGCCTTCCATGCAATCCTCATATCCCTTTACTTTATCAAAAAATAAATCAGGCTCATAATCACCCTGAATAAAATTCACTTTATGAACTGCTGGAAATTCATAAATAAAACGCTGTTGTTCTTCTACTCTTTTTTTATATTCTTCATTTATGGATATATTGGGATTATAATAAAAAACAACGATATTAAAATATCTTGACAAATATTCTATTACATAACTGCTGCAAGGCGCACAGCAGCTATGAAGCAAAAGAGAAGGCACACGCCCCTCTTTTGTCAATTGTTCAAGTAATTGCTCCAATTCTTTTTGAAAATTTCGCTGTGAAAATGGTACCATACATTTTTAATCCTCATTTATAATCTCTTTGAGAGCTGTAAACAACTTATTCATCTGTTCATCTGTTCCTATCGTTATACGAAGATAATTATCAATCTTTGGCTTATTAAAATAGCGAACATATATATTTTTCTTTTTCAATTCTTCAAACAAGGCATCTGCATGAATTACTTTATGCTGTGCAAAAATAAAATTTGTTTTTGAATCTAAAAAGGTAAAACCTAATGTTGCAAGCTCTCGCTTTGTTCGCTCACGTGTAGCAATAATCTTTTCAACACACTCCTTAAAATAATCTTCATCTTCAAGAACTGCTGAACCATATACCAATGACGTTACATTCATTGTATACGAATTAATCGAAAATTTCACTGCCTGCATTGCCTGAATTAGTCTTTGACTGCCAATGGCATAACCGATTCGCATACCAGCCATTGAACGGGATTTTGAATAGGTTTGCACAACTAATAAGTTTTCATACTTATCAATTAAAGATATAGCAGACTTCCCCCCAAAATCTATGTATGCCTCGTCGACAATAACAATGGATTTTTGATTATTTTTAACAATATTTTCTACTTCATCCAATTCCATATATAATGATGTAGGAGCATTTGGATTTGGAAAAATAATACCGCCATTTTCTCTGTAATAATCGCTTGCAATAATATGAAAACCCTTGTCTACAGGAATTTCACAGTATGGTATCTGATACATATTTGCCCATACAGGATAAAATGAATAAGATATATCAGGGAATAAAATAGGTTTATCTGAATTAAAAAATGTCAAAAAACAAATCGAAAGAACATCATCGGAGCCAACGCCTACAAAAACTTGATTATCCGAAACCCCATAATATTTTGCCAATCCATGCACCAACTCAAAAGCATTTGGGTCCGGATAGAGTTTTAATCGGTCAAAATTAAAATCCCTTGCTGCCAACTCGGCTTTTGGTGAAGGCGGATATGGATTTTCATTCGTATTCAGCTTAATAACCCCCACTGATTTTGGCTGTTCTCCTGGTATATATGGCTCTACTTTTCTTATATTATTTTCCCATTCTCTCATAAAAATCCTCATTTCTGCGCTGCTTTCTTGCGCAAAAAACAAAATAAAACATTTTGTTTTTACAACTTTGTGTCAAGCAACGCGCAGACACAAATTGTGGTGTGAAAAATTTATTTTTCACACTAATAACCATGCCTTTCATACTTCTTTTGCCAACATTATAATTGTATGACTTATACTTGTCAATTTTTTCTTCTAAATACGGCTATACACACCTCATCATAATAAATAGTCTCAAACGCCTCATTATTCAAATAATCATTAACATCATAATCCCGTGGCGCTCCTCTTAAATCCAGTGCGATATATTCATCAATCTTATTGGTATAATAAATCTCATGCAAAACATCTCTGGAAGATAATTTTGCACACAAAAAAGTACTTGCTGTAACGCTGGCATCATCTGGTATCAATGCTAATGCTTCATCCATTTTCTGATAAGTCACTTGATTGTATTCTTTATTATATGTCCTCATATAATAAAGCTTGCCCCACATTGTTGACATAAAAAACAGAACCGACGACATCACCATCATAGCAAGTAATTTCGTTTTAGGCGATTTATTTATGTCTTCTATAGTAATAAAAGCACTATATAAAAGTAATGTTGCACTTCCAAACGTATATTGAAATCCTATATTGCTAAAATACTCATAATCTGGCATAAGATTAAATAAAAATAAAGGACCTAACAATATCACCTTTTGCCACTTACCTGGCCATATTGGAATAAACAGCAAAGGAGCCATCACTGTAATAAAATATTGTAATTTTTTTTCACAAAACATTTGCCCAAACACATAAGCAGGATTTACAAGAACGGTTTTAATAATGCCAAGCACATTCCCATCGCTAGATGCAATCACATTATTAAATCGGTCTGATGACGTTCCCATTCCAAAATGATTAATATAATAAACTGCTCCAAAAAAGTATACGACAGATACCATCAATACTATGGTTCCTTTTTTATACATTTTTTTTGCAAAAATCATATAGAGAGCAACAAATGCTGCATATACGGCGGCATCTTCTTTAATACTAAGCACAAAAACAGTTGAAATGATAATTCCCCAAAGCGAATCTTTTTCAAATGCTAAAATCAAACACAAGATTGCTACTGGAAGAAACATATTTTCATGTATATCATAAGAACAACCTGCACTCATAACAGGATAAAAGAAATAGACTGCGGACAATAACGTAAGCTGTATAGGCTTCATATGATGATTTTTGCCAATCAAAACTAATGGTATAACGCCTAGCGCTATAACAATCGCCTGAAGAACCTGCAATATTGCTGTTCCCGGATAAAGTAAATAAAAAGGCAGCAGCAGCCAATAAACAGGCGATGTGTGAATTTTCATATGCGATACTAGCATATCGCGTTCACAGGTTGTTTCCATTGTAAAATGATTTTTCATATAATAAAACATTTGCGAAAACAAACCGCCGTCAAAATTAGGGACAGAATACGTTAAATATCGATACACGGTAAATCCGCCTGTAAATAAAACAAAAGCTATGGCTAGTATTATAATCACAATCATTGCCAATTTCTTATTAAAATATCGTCCTATATTTTTTTGAGCTTCCATTATACAGCGAAATACATAGGATAACTCATATAACATAAAAATTACAAGAAATAAACAAAATATAATTTCTTTCTGAAAAGCAGCACATACAACAGCATAGGGAAATGTGGTGATAAAAACAAGAGCCGCCTCCATTATCTTACTGTTGGTTACAATCAACAATGCCAAAAATGATGCTGCCACTATAAAAACAATTCCTATAAAAACCAGTGTATTCAATGAATAACTTACGCTTAACAAACTGCCTATAGGGTTGTCTACCTGTTTTGAGGTAACTATTGTCTGAACAAAACAAACACAACACCATGCCATAATCAAACTTATAACACAGTGTTGTATATTTGCTTTTAAATTGAATTTTTTATTATTTGAAATTATCACAATAATTTTCTCCAATCTAACAAATCAAAACAAATCATTTATTCAAATATGAAATCCGCTATATATGTCAGTGCTGCTCCCATTTGTTCTTGCTCTTTACTACATGAAGTCAATCTCATATAAGAACCGTCTGTCTCAAAGGAACACTTATCTATTAATTTTTGTGTCAATATTTCCTTATACTCGCCAAGATATCCTGCCACATGACCACCTATAACAACATCACTGTCATATATAATATAAAGATTATTTACTCCTATTGCCAAATTTGTAATATATTCATCAAGAATATATCTATATTCTTGATTATGTTTTGCTTGAGAAAAAAAACTATTTAATGATATATTCAAATCTTTTGATAACCTTCTTGCAGAAACATAACATTCAAAACACCCATTTTGCCCACAAAAGCATTTTCTTCCATTTGGTCGAATTACCATATGTCCAAATTCGCCCATACGGTTATGTTTTCCTGCAATAATTTTATTGTCTGAGACAATTGCTCCTCCAACCCCATCATTTAACATTAAATACATAATGCTGGAATCTTTACTATTTTGTGATTTCTTAAATGCTTCTCCACTCAGCCAATGCTGTGCATATGCTGCTGCTCTGGCATCATTCATAATACGACATGGATACTTAATATTTTCGGCAAGTTCTTTTAAGGAATAATTTTTTACTCCCATAGTAGGTGCATTGACTGCCACTGCATTGACTTCGTCCACAATTCCAGGAATGGTTACCCCAACCCCTAAAATATCCTTCTCACAAATGGAAATTCCACTAAGATTAATAATATCTTTAATTGCTTCTATAATATGCTTTACATAATCTTGCTGTGTACACAACTCCATATAAATTCTACTGCATACAATCTGGGAACGAAGGTTAATTAATGAAACTTTATAACTAGTATCTGTTATATTTACTGCAATCGTAAACCTTGCACTGGGATTGATAGATATAACTTGTGCTTTTCTTCCACCTGTTGACTTATAACTTCCCTCCAGCAAAATTAAATTTTCACTTTCAAGCAATCTTAAATTTTGGTGAACTGTTGGCAATGATAATTGAAGTTTATCGGCAATATTTTGTCTGGACGCATGTTCGTTGGAATATATATATTGCAATATCCTATTTCTGTTTATTTTTTTTACATCAGTAGTGGTTATCTTTGCATTTTTCATATTTATCCTTCCATGATGTATGTCAAAGGACGTCACAATATGACCAATGTTGCGCTAATACTATGTAACGTCCTTTTTAAGGAATTTTTACTTTCCAAATACAGCAATGTAATCTTTCTGGAATTTATCAATGCCTTGGTCTGTAAGTGGATGATGAACCATCTGCTCAATTACCTTATATGGCACTGTTGCGATATCGCCGCCTGCAAGTGCACACTCTGTAACGTGTACTGTATTACGAACGCTTGCACATATAATCTCTGTCTTGATATCATAGTTTTTAAATATAGTAACAATATCTCTTATAAGACCAATACCTGGCTGTGATATATCATCAAGTCTTCCCAAAAATGGTGAAACATAAGCTGCACCTGCCTTTGCAGCAAGAAGTGCCTGATTTGCTGAAAAGATAAGTGTCACATTAACTGGAATACCCTCTGAAGAAAGTACTTTTGTTGCCTTTAATCCCTCAACAGTCATAGGAATCTTAACAACCATATTTTTATGAATCTTTGCAATCTCTCTTCCCTCTGCAATCATTCCCTCTGCATCAGTTGTTGTTGCTTTTACTTCGCCACTGATAGGTCCATCTACTATTGATGTGATTTCTTTTATAACTTCATTAAAGTCTCGTCCCTCTTTTGCTATCAATGATGGGTTGGTTGTAACGCCACATATAACACCCATATCATTTGCTTTGCGAATATCCTCTACATTTGCTGTATCAATAAAAAATTTCATGATTTACTCCTATTCTGCGCTGTTTATCACCAAAAACTATTTTATACTTATATTGTGCCAACAACGCACAGACACAATAATTTTAATTCAATATTCCACAGCAAGCTGATACTATATCAAGCTCTGCTGCGCAGTACAAGCTTCATGCCCCATAACTTGCTACGGGGTATTTGACTCACTGTACATTTTTTTCAATGCTGGATACAACTTTTTAAATTTCTGATATTTTTCTTCATAACGTGCTGTAATCTGTGCATCTGGCTTAATGACTTCTTTTACTTTAACCATTTTTTCAGCTGCTGCCACAACACTGTCAAATTCTTTTGCACCTACACCAGCAAGCATTGCGGCGCCTAATGCTGGTCCTTCCTCTGTCTCTAAGATTTCAACATTAATACCAAGCACATTTGCAATAATTTTACGCCATAATGGACTTTTTGCACCGCCACCGCACAATTTTGTCTTATCAATATGTATTCCAAGACTTTTGGCGACCTCATAAGAATCTCGGATAGCAAATGCTACGCCCTCCAAGACTGCCTGTGTCATATCTTGTCTTGTTGTATCCATCGACATTCCCCAAAATGCTGCTCTTGCAAGTGGGTCATTATGCGGTGAACGCTCTCCCATAAGATATGGAAGATAAAATACATTATTGTTTCCAAGCTTGTCATCGGTAATACCTTCCTGCTCGGCACTGTAATCTTTTGTTCCAATAATTTCATCCATCCACCATTTGTTGCAGGAAGCAGCAGAGAGCATACACCCCATCAAATGATAGCTTCCATCTGCATGGTCAAATGAATGCAGCGCATTATTTTCATCAACGCCAAACGTATCGCTTGATATAAATATCGTGCCGCTTGTGCCAAGTGAAATATTACACATGCCATTGCCGACGGTTCCTGTTCCAACCGCTGCCGCCGCATTATCTCCAGCGCCTGCAATCACTTTTACATCTTCAGACAAGCCAAGCTTTTCTGCCTGCTCTTTTAGAAGTGTTCCCACGCATTCATAGCTTTCATATACTTGTGCAAGCATATCTTCCTGGATACCGCATATCTCCATCATTTCCTTTGACCATTGTCTGTTTTTTACATCAAACAAAAGCATTCCAGATGCATCGGAAACATCTGTACAA
Source organism: uncultured Lachnospira sp. (assembly GCA_910585095.1). Taxonomy (GTDB): domain Bacteria; phylum Bacillota; class Clostridia; order Lachnospirales; family Lachnospiraceae; genus Lachnospira. The sequence continues at coordinate 78,058 of CAJUBU010000009.1, read as the reverse complement.
TGAACGCCTGAAAGCTTGTAAGCAAGGAAATCCTTTGGCAGCATAATCTTACTTATCTTTGCAAAATTTTCAGGTTCATTCTCCTTTACCCACAAAATCTTAGGGGCTGTAAATCCTGCAAATGCTATATTAGCAGTATATTTTGTCAATGTAGCTTTGCCGATTACATTGTTAAGATATTCACATTCTTTTGTTGTTCGACCGTCATTCCACAATATCGCTGGACGAATAATTTGGTCGTCCTTATCCAAAATAACGAGTCCATGCATCTGTCCGCCAAAACTTATGCCTTTTATTTGTGATTTATCAAAACCTTCTGTCAGCTCGTTAATACCCTCAACGCTCTTTTCATACCAGTCCTGCGGATTTTGTTCCGACCAGCCTGGCTGTGGAAACGACAAAGGATATTCTTTAGAAACCGTATTGACAACGGCTCCGCTGCTATCCATAAGAATAAGCTTCACAGCGGAAGTTCCCAAATCAACACCTATGTAATACATAAAATCCTCCTATTTTTATGAAAATGGATTCTCTGTCTTATAAAGCATACCTGCTGGCTGGTTAAATCCAATCTCCTCAACACCGATATACTTAAATAAGTCAAACAAGGCTTTGCCAAAATGACCAAAAGCAACTGCACCATGATGTGGAAAATTCTTTTCAATCAGCCAATGTCTGTAGAATCGTCCCATTTCAGGAATTGCAAATATACCAATGGCACCAAACGACCTTGTTGGAACTGGAAGAACCTCGCCATGTGCAATATATGCTCTCAGCTCGCCGTCGGCTGTACTTTGAAGTCTGAAAAATGTAATATCGCCTGGAATAATATCACCTTCAAGCGTACCATTTGTAACTTCTTCTGGAAGACTTCTTGCCATAATCATCTGGTTTTTCATCTCACAGAACGACAACTTGCTTGAAGCCGTATTGCCGCAGTGAAAGCCCATAAATGTATCTTTTTGTGTATACTCAAACTTGCCAGCAATATCATTATTATATATATCAGCTGGAACGGAATTGTTAATATCAAGAAGTGTAACTGTATCATTGCTTATTACCGTTCCTATAAATTCACTTAATGCACCATAAATATCAACTTCACATGAGACAGGTATACCCATCTGTGTCAATCTTGAATTGACATAACAAGGAACACAGCCAAACTGTGTCTGGAATGCAGGCCAACACTTGCCAGCGACAGCAACATATTTTCTTGAACCTCGATGTGCTTCAATCCAATCAAGAAGCGTAAGCTCATACTGTGCAAGTTTATTTAAAATCTCAGGCTTTTTATTGCCATTGCCAAGCTCTTTTGCCATATCTTCAACAACACTTGGGATTCTCTCATCGTTTGCATGCTTATTAAAGGATTCAAATAAATCCAATTCTGAATTTTCCTCAATTTCAACGCCTAAATTAAAAAGCTGTTTAATTGGAGCGTTGCAGGCAAGGAAGTTGGTTGGTCTTGGACCAAAACTGATTATCTTTAAGTTTTGTAACGCATATACTGCCTTTGCTATTGGTAGAAATTCATGTATCATATCTGCACATTCTTCTGCTGTGCCAACAGGATAATCTGGTATGTACGCATTGACATTTCTCAACTTCAGATTATAGCTTGCATTTAACATACCACAATAGGCATCGCCACGTCCTTGAATCAATCCACCATTTTCAGAAGTTTCTTCTGCTGCTGCTACAAACATCTTTGGACCATCAAAGTATTTTGCAAGCATTGTCTCTGATATTTCTGGACCAAAGTTTCCTAAATATACACACAGCGCATTACAACCAGCTCTCTTGATATCCTCAAGAGCCTGCATCATATGAATTTCACTCTCCACAATACAAACTGGACACTCATAAATTTCAGAAGCGTCATACTTTTGTGTATAAGCCTTAACAAGATTCTGTCTTCTTGTGACAGACAAACTTTCTGGAAAACAATCACGGCTCACCGCAACAATTCCAATCTTCATTTCTGGCATATTATTCATTTTTTCCTCCATGCTGCGACTATTTTTTAATTCCTATTCATTTTGATATGGATGCGCAGCTCTCCATTGCACATAATTTGTTTTATACGGACAAATTCTCACCTATCAGCCCATTAAAAGCACCTTCTATATTTGCTTCCTCGTGTGCGATAAGCCACTTGTTTGTTGCAGCTAACAACTTATCTTCCCTCGTTGCAGTTTGTGGCTTCCTGTCATAGTTTGTTCCTTTTGGCAACACCACAACACATCGAAATCCTTGTCCATCAACTCCACAAGGCGCATAATGCAATGTTGTTGCATACACTTCAAGAACCGTTCCTTTTGGGACCATAAATGCCTCTGCAAGACTGGTATCATATGTATAATCTTTTGTGATATCCTGCTGTCTGCCTAATATCAGTATCATATCAGTAACTGCTATATTAATTTCAGAACTTCTATGATACTCCAGCGCATTAAGCTTTGCATTATGTCCATTACAATAGCCAATCTGTATAGGCATCTGTCCATAGACACTGTCTGAAAAAATACGACAAACTTTCGTACTTTCCAAATCATTATCGGATGGAATATATATTACATCATCAGGAAGTGGTGTATTTTGCATCTTATCCATCAGTTCACTTACATCAACATCTGTAATAACACGCCCATACTGCAAAAAACATGCATCATCAATTGTCTTAATATCCAATAAATCAACCTCCTATTTTTAATACTTATATAATACTATTGTATCCATCTTTTGTAAAGCCGTTTTATTAAAGTGATTATATAAAATCAATTACAATTCCACTCAACACTCCTATGACATATAAAAGCCCTACTATCTTTATATTTTCTTTTATTTTTCTATTTTCCTTAAACAGTACTAAAAGACCAACTCCCGCACCGGATAACAGTCCTGCAAGCACTGTGCCTGCTGACATTAAGCCTTCTACATACAATTTTGTAATTACAACGCTCGATGCACAATTGGGAATCAATCCAACAAACGATGCAATAATAGGTCCTATAATCGGTCGGTTTAATATTAAATTTGCTAATGTCTCCTCTCCAATAAAAAAGATAATACTATTTAAAACCAATGTTATCACTAGAATATACCCAAATATCACAATAGTATGCTTCAGTGATGATTTTAGTATACTTTTGTCACAATGACAGTGTGCATGGTCGCATATATTGCCAATTTTTTCAGAAATCGCTATATTACCCTTGTCTTTTTTTGCAAATAAATCTAGCAGCAATCCCGCTACCATACCAATTACTATCTTAACTACAATTAATTCAAGTATAATTTTAATGGATACATTTTCTGATAACAATACTGGAAGCATCTCGTCGGATGTTGATAAATAAATAGCAATTAACGTACCCAATGTAATCACTCTGCCTGCATACAGATTCGATGCAGCAGCCGAGAAACCACATTGCGGAAACGCACCCAAAACAGCGCCTACAATTGGACCTGCCTTTCCCGAATTTTTAATTATTTTTTTCGTCTTATCGGTTGTGCTATGCTCTAAATATTCCATTACCAGATAAGCTAAAAATAAAAAGGGCAGCAATTTTATACTGTCCATTAACGCGTCTACAATAACATCAAACATAGTTCCTCTCATTCTGAAGCGTTTTATACTAAGAAAATTGTGACGCTTCGGCGCAAATTCTTGAGTGAATTAAATCAAAAACTGCCAATGTCAAGCAAACATTTGACTTATCACCTACAAAACCAAACTGCTTATTAAAGTATTTATTTAATCTTATTTTTTTGAAAAACATTTATGACTTTGAAAAAAGAACTTTATATGATTTTCCATCTTCAAATACTTCCTTTACTTTTGGAAATTTCTTTATTAATAACTTTACTATGTAATAAGATAAAATTCCATATAAACTGCCAAGAATAAGGCTTACCAATACATCTGTAGGAAAATGAACCGTAAGATATAATCGGGATAAAGATACCATAGCAGCTATAACAACCATTGTTATTCCTTCTTTTTTGTACCACATAAAACATGCCAACGCTGCCGCAAATGATGCTGATGTATGTCCTGATGGAAACGACCAGTCATGAATGGTTGAAAATATACCAAACAATTCGGTCTCTACAAGTGTTGGATCTTGTATAAACGGTCGAACCCTATGAAACAAATTTTTCATAACACCATTGCACATAATCACAGACAATATTAGTGCAATGGTCATTGTAAGCGCAACTTTGCGATATTTTTTAGGAAGTATAGTAAGTCCTAATAACGCTAAGATAATCCATAATATTCCAGCTTCGCCAAGCATAGTAAATCCATACATAATTGGACTTAGTACTGCATTGTGCAGACTTGCAAACCAATGTAATATTGTAAATTCCATTATAATCCTCATTTCTGTGCTGCTTTATTAAAAAATAAAATTTTTCAAATATTATTTTTTTACTTTGTGTCAAGCAGCACACAGACACAAAGTTATTCATTAATTCCTACTGCCAATTTTGCCAGTTTGTCTGCCTCCTCATTTCCTTCAACACCTGAATGACCTTTTACCTTTATAAAATTTATCACAATCTTTTCTTTTACAGACTGTATGTAATCATAGTAGGCTATTGTTCCTTTTTTATTGCGTTTCCATTCTCCTATTGCCCACTTTTCAATTCCCATATAATCATAATAAATATCAATGGAGGGCAGTTTTAATTCAACTGCCCTTTTTATTGCTTCCATACTTCCTAAAATTTCTCCTGCAACATTTCTCATTAATGCCATTTCTTTATCATTGCCGCTGCCGCTAAATTTCTCTATTTTAGAAGCATATTTTATAAAGCCGCCATATCCATACGTATTTGTTGATGGATTATAGGAACCATCCACATACGCATATGCACTATTCTTATATATTGTTTCTCTATTTTTATTATAATTAATATATTTTTGTGCTTCCTGCATACTGCCAAAACTTTTATATTCTGCCGCTGGATAGCCATGCACAACTGCTTTGCAATCATCCCAAGATGTATATATTCCTGGAACCTTTCCAACACGGACAGCATAAAACTTTGTCGCCATATAATTCCTCATCTCTCTGCTATTTTTACACAAAGAATCCGCATTCTTTCGATGCCTTTTTTACTTACACAAGTCCTCTAATTGTCCTTTCTCGCGAAATCCAACTTCTGTTGAAACGACCTGTCCATCTTTAATAAATACAATCGTTGGAACAAACTCAATATTATATTTTTGTGCAAGACTCATCTCATCATTGACATTTATCTTTCCAACTTTAATCTCTGGATGTTCTTTTTCAAACTGTTCTAATACTGATGCAAACATTTTGCATGGCATACACCCTTCAGACCAAAAATCTAATAAGACAGGCTTATCGCTTTTTGTTACTTCTTCTTCATAATTATTACTTGTAATATTCATTTTTTTCCTCATTTCTGCACTGCTTTTTTCATATAAATAGATTTGTGATAAGCAGCGCGTAAACACAAATCCTATGATTGAAAATTTCAATCTTCTACCTTACAATTCATTTTGATTTTTGTGGACAATAGTGCCTTATAAATCCGTTTTTAACTGATTTAAATATACGAACAACTATTGCAATCATTAAATACTTCTTTTGTTGTCATAGACAATTATATAAATATATAGCATACTTACCATTTTTATGCAACAAATAGTATTCCCAAAAATCATATTTTTACACAGAGCGCTTTTTATTCTATTAGTCTCAAATTGTAATTATAAATACATTTTTTATAATATTTATTTTAGCAAGTCCCATATAGACATTTCATCTTTAAAACTTTTTGATTTACTATGATATGTTGTCAACACATTTATTAAGTTCTGTATATCTGAAAAATATTTTTTTATAAATTCATAGTTTTTGACATCTTTATATTTTAGTTTTGTTTTGCAATAAATGCTAGGCTTTAAATTATGATTTTTTCGTTCTTCATTTTTATATTCTTTATACTTATTTTCACTATAAATAATAAGCATCTCAATTTCTGGAGCAGTGATTACATTTTTAACATCGACTTTATTATCATATGCTTTGCTCAAATTAAATTTTTCACTGCGCGAATCTAAAATTCTATAAATCGTAATTTTTTCTTCATAACTTTTTCTTAAATATTTATTTTCAAATTCTTTCGCACTTCTGCATCTTAATACTTCTTCCTCAATTAAATCTTCGCGTTCAAATTTTAATTGATGATTATCGAGTAACAAATCCAATATAGCCCTTTCAGCACCACCCTCACAAATACATGCGATATATTTCATGCAAAAGTCTCCCTTATTCTACCTTTATTAGAACCTTTTTTAATGCTATATATGCTTCATATACAGGAACCGTGCCTTCTAGATAATTACTATTATAGGCTTCACTCTTTTTAATATCATTTCTACTTAAAATAGTAGACAAATTTTGTGCAGTGATTCCACTTTTATTTCTAACAATATAAATACTATCATTCCTGTCAAACTCATCTAATAATTCTGAATAATGCGTTGAAAATATAAGTGTTGCTCCATTTTTATTTACTTTTGAATCCATAAAAAATCGAATCAATGTAGCAACAATTTCTCTATTAAAATGGTTTTCTATCTCATCAATAATTAAATATCCACTAGCAACAAATACAAACCAAGCATTCATAAATACCCCTAATCCCTTTATTGTTCCTGATGAAAGATAATTTTCAAGCATATCTGGATTATTTATAATCACTTCCTTTTTTCCATAAAATTTCAATCGAATATCAAATTTTTTCTTTTCCATATAACATTGGAGATATTCTATACTAGGGTCTAAAAACATTAAAAGTTCTTTTGGAAATTGTCCTAAAATATTTATCATATTGTGGTCTGTCCATTCCAACATATCACTGACAAAAAAAGGCATATTATTTTTTTTATTGATAGCAACTATAATACTAATATCATTCATTAAATATTGCTCGTCTTGATTTCTTTTTTGTTTTAAATCAGAACTTTTAAACTCAAATATACTCTTTTTTGTTTTTATTTTGCTAATTTTTTTTGACCATAAACTTTCATCTACAATAATAAATTTTTCACTATTGTCTACAGGATTTCTTTCTTTTCCAATAATAGTCTGTAATTTATTTACAAAATCATTATCATAAAAATACGATGTAATGGTCACTTTCTGATTATTTTCTAAATCATTTAAAACTTCTTTTGATTGACTATTATTTATCGATTCATTTTTTAACATATTCATAACAAATGAAAGTACTTTTAATATAGTGGTCTTTCCTGAAGCATTAATACCAACAAATGCAATGACTTGATTGATATAAATTTTTGAAAAAATATTATAAAGTTGTTCTTTATCATTTTCATCAACTCTTTGCCATGCTATAAAATCGATATCAAATATACCATTAAAATGTGGTAAGCCTTCCACAGTTAATTTTAAAAGTTTCATATCAGCCTCCCTATTGTAACTTTTTTTATAATTAATGTTTTTATAATTAAATTATATCCAATTAAAAGGATAAATCAACATTTATTTACATGATATACGTTTTTAATTTTCTAAAATCATATTTTTACACACAATGTCCCCCACCCTGTAAGCGGATTGTGACCATTGCCAAAACCTGGAAGCTGTTTTGCACTGTTGATAAGATACGCTTTTACCTTCTGCCCCCAAAGATAATCGTCATTTCCTTTTACAATCCCCCATTCCATCAAAAGCGCTGCCGCTCCTGTAGCAAATGGTGTCGCAAACGATGTTCCTGTCGCATAGGTACCCGCACCTAGATTAACCTCCACACCTGGAGCCACAATATCTGGTTTAAATAATGATGTGCTGCCCTGCATTCCTTCCCAGCCTCTGCCTGAAAAAGGCGCATAGGAATACCGATAGGAATCATATGCACCTACCGTTATTGCATTGGACACGGTGGATGGTATAGTAAACGTTGCATAACTGTCTGGTATAACAAACCCTGTTCCTGAATTTACCACATTTTCATTGGTTAGCCAAATATTGTAATACCCATTAATTAACCTAAATGGAATCAGCCGCAATTTCCAAATGCCTGCTGTAATATAACCATTCTCCGATAATATATTAATATAAATTTCTTGTTTCATGCTATATGGCGAAGGTTCTCCATAGTACGACAAAACTAAATTATTGTTAATCTGCATTCGATTTATACGGCTAAACCCACTGATTCTGCCTAAGTTCTGTCCTGTTGGTGCAATAATTTCAACCTGAAAATCCTCCCAATAATCTTTCCATATCTGTATTCCCACCGATGTCTCATAATTGCCGACAGCTAATTCTACCAATTCTTCTTTGCCATTTTGCAGAATGCCTGCATGATGGATAATTCCTAACCCTTCATTTCCACTGCCAATACAAATACAGCACTTCCACATATCACACACCGAATTAATATACGTTTCAAGAATGGAATCTCCCCTATGTGAACCATAATTGTTGCCAAAACTGATATTAATGGCAATAGGCATATTAAGCATACCTGCTTGCCTGATACAATAATCAATTGCTCTCATCAACTGTGTTGTTCGTGGAAAGGAATGAATTGCTTGACTATTATTCGATTTCGTGTTATTTCCCATTTTTACTACAATAATAGAAGCTTTTGACGCAACGCCTGAATTGCCGCAGGCAATCGCTGCTACCTGTGTTCCATGCCCCACAAAATCCATATTGGCAGTTCCTTGTTCTATCATACGATTAATATCATCACTTGTATAATACTCATCTTTATCTTGGTCCCATGCTGATATAATCCTCGTTTTTCCTTGTGCATCAAGAAATTCACTGTTCGCCGCATCAATACCTGTGTCAATAACAGCAACAATAGTACCTGTGCCATATAACTTATTGGGATTATCAAATCCTTGCTGTAAAGCAGAAATACAACTAGCGCTTTTTTCTTCCTGAATCTCAAATTGAATCAACTTCGGTTTTTCAATGAATTCAATATATTTTTTATTAGCAATTTCATTAATGTACGATTTTGGTGTAATTAAAATGGCATACTGTCCCAATAATTCATATACTTGTATATTTGGAAATGATGTTGTAATATCCGAGTAAAAATCGCCTGATAACGAACTATATTTTACAATTATTTCCCATAGTTCACCTGACGAACTTACACCAACCTCCAAATCTGGTGAACTTCTCCTTTCACTGTCTGTAACATTCATACTAACTGTTAAAAGCTGTTCAATTTTTTGATTATTCATAACTCTCCATTCTTGCTCAAACGAACAATGCCAAACACAATCTACTATTTTGTGGTAAATTACCTTACTATAGTAAATTATGTTTGGCATTATTGTTTATGACGCAAAAATAAAGTTATCCTTTTAAAAATTTATTCTTCGTCTATATCATATAAATCGACCTGTGAAGGTTCCTCATCTATTCTGTCTGATTCTACCTCATAAAAAGGGTCTTGATTATCTAAATTTAATGTTTCAGCCATAGCCCTTTTCATTTTTTCAACCCTTTTCATATTATTTATCACAATATAAGCACAGGCTGCAATGGATGCTAATGCTAACACAACCGCCACAATTGCAATCACTTCCCGAACACGATTGCCCGAATCATTTTGCAGTGCTGCATTTGCTGTTACATCGGGCTTTATATACGTCTGCACCGTATCAGGCAGAGCAAAAAATCGTTGTATCGTACCAAATTTATTATCATAACAATACCATCCAACATTGCCATCTTGATCCGTCCCATAGATTAAATAATATTCTTTACTGTTTCCTATTAATATTTGTGTATCCTGTCCTGATATTTGAACTTTCGTGATTTTATATCCTGATGGAATCTCCATATCGTCTGTAATTGGAAGAAAACAAATTCGATTTCTTGGCTGTGACACCTCCACATATGGTGCAAATGATCGTCTTACAGTATCATAGACATAAAATCCGGACTTTCCATCTGCTGTCGCCGCTTCTAAGTACATTAATGTTACTTTATCTCCAAACCCTTTTGCTGCATTTATCTCTTTATCATTATATGATATCGTCGTTTCTGTAAATCCATCTGGAAGATTATGCATCGTAAAATCATTGTCAACCTCATATTTTACCCCATCAACTGTAATAGCATTCGTATCTGTATCTACTTGAGGTGAATTATCAGTTTGTGTTGTATTATTTTCATCTGTTTTCGTTGTTGTATTATTGTTTGGTTCAGGACGATATGTTTTTATAACATAAGACTTTGTTGAACCATTTTCTGCTGTTACTGTAATCGTTGTTGTATTATCGCCATAATCCATTCTTGTTCCTGTAACAGAGACAGACGCCTTAGAATCTCTTGGATTGGCGCTCACTGTAAGCCTTTGTGTATCAGAATCAATCGTTGCTGTATAAGAAGTGACATCTGGTGAAAATGCTGGACTTAATCTTCCTGGACTTATCTCAAGTGATGAAAGACTATTGTCATCCGAATAATTTGCAGGTGCATTTCCTGTGACTGTACCTGAACCTCTTGTAATCTCCATATATTCTCTATCTGTATCAACCAACTGTGAACCTGATGAAACATTCACTGAAGAAGTACCAGCTTTTAATATTTTAAAAGTAAGTTTTACTGTTTGAGATTGATAAGTATCAGAATTAAGCCATACAATTGTTCCGCCACCTCTACTATCACCACCATCAACTGCTTCAAGCATATCAGCGTCATAAGAAATATATACTTTTGTTACAATAATAGTACTATCTGAAGAAACATCAACATTAACTGTTACCTGTTCTCCAACATTTCCACTTACTGAACTAACTGAAATGTTAGCAGTCCCTGCTGCATATACTTTCGTGTTTGATAACATTAAAAACCAAATAAATAAACCTATTATATATACATTAAAATTATGCTTTTTTTTTATTTTAATAATCATTTCTACGCTGCTTTCTAAACTAAAATATTAAATATTCATTTTATAAATCTTTTTATGTCAACAAATAAAACATCACACATACGCCAATTTACTGAACAATTGCTTCCATACCAAGTATATGCCACTTAATTACTGCCATATCTATCAAATCTACCCCATCTTTTCGATTAACATCTGCCGCTTTCAGATAAATATCCGATAAATCAATCCAACCTAACATACTACTTTTTAATTCAGCCATATCCAACAAATCAATCTCACCATCGCCATTGACATCACCATATAAAATAGCTGTAAATTGGTCAAATATCCCATCATCTGAAACAATTTTAAGAACATCACCTGTGCCAATTATACCTGATGTTTTTTCAATATCATTTTTATCATATACCTTTAGGACAGCATCTCCTTCAATATGTACAGCCTCAACAACATCTTGAATCGTACTTCCCAAAGCAATTCCACTTACAGTATGAGCGTCTTTGTCAAAAGTATAGTCTGAAGTAAATGATATTGGCTTTGACGGACTTGGTGGATTGTCCTTTTCCTTTCTTGCAACTGTAATGGTATAGGTTCTTGTTGTGCCATTTCCTGCATTGACATCAATATCAAACACATTGTCACCAACTGCTAAATCCTTTTGTCCTAAACCTTCAATGCTATCTACATCACCCAATGCATCCGCCCAAATTTGAATTGTATCAACATCATTTTCAACAACTAATGTATATTCTGTTGTATACTTACTGAAAGAAGGTGTTAATGTATAACCTTCTATCTCTAAATTTTTAAGAAGATTATTCGGACTTCCATCACCTTCTGGTATCAAGCAGGCAGATTCTGGCATATTTTCATATACGGGTATCGTAAACACCAGTGCTGTATTTTCTTTAATTTCATCAGAATATGCCCTTGATGCTGATACAGACTCGCTTCTTGCCGCTAATATATTTGTCATATATTGATGCCAATATGGCGATACCATATCAAATTTTTCATAATAAATGGTATCTTGTCCGCGATTAATATAATTTTTCCCAATAATCTTAGCGCCGCCAATAATTGATAACATTCTGCTATTCCATGGACGAAGCGTCTCTTCATCGTATCGCTTTGCATAAATCAAACCATTAACAACTGCACCTTGACCATTAGCGGCAAAAGCTCCCTGATTATAATAATTGTAATACCCCTCATATCCTGATATGGTACCTGATATACTTCCTCCATATCCTGAACTTCCCTGCTCTTGTATAATTCTTGAAGCCAAATGATATGGGCTTACGCCAGACTCTTGTCCTGCCTTTAACAATCCTGACGCATAGGTATAACGGGTTCCATTATAAGACAAATCATGTCCTGAATCCGACATAAATGTGCCACGAATAACGTTAGAAATTCCACTTTGCGTATGTAAATTAGAATTATAAGACAAACGCTCAAACATAAAAATATTGGTCTCATTCAAGAAATTTCTTGCATCCAGTGCATATTGAACCAACTCGCTTGAAGCTTGAACCCAACCACCACTGTCAAATACTATCCATCTGTCGGAATCCCAATCATAACACCCTTCTTCAATGGATTTCCATGAACTGATAGAAGACTCGTGAATTAAGCTTCTGCCAATAGCATTTTCATTTTCAACAACTTCATTCCAATCTTTTCCAATATGGTCTGCCACAAATACCCACTTTGGATAACGCGCATGAAGATTTCGCAATCCCTCTTTATACGATTCAGGAAATTGCTGTTTCTCTAAATATTCTTCAAAATCGGTGTCATCCTCATATACGATGACTTCATGGACAAATTCACCGCTTATATATCCATATGTATATGAACCATCATAATCGAAACCAATTTTATACCAATAATATGTATCGCTTGTATATACTTTATCGTATATATCAAACCCAAAACCGCCATTAACTACAGTTATAATATTACTGCTATCGGAAGTGGATGTGCTTGTCCTAATTCTTAGCCCTGTGACATCTGCATTCACTTCACCTTTCCCTATAATTTCATCGGCTTTTACATACTCTGGATTAAAAACAAATGTGTTTAGTACGATTCCTGAAAAAGTCATCACCAATATGAGAAGTAAACTTATTATTACCTTTTTCCATCTTTCCACAGTACCCCTCCATTAATCATGTCGTCTAGTTATTTCTTCCAAACTCTGAGAGTTTTAGCCCCTCATTTCTCTCCAGTACCATATTAACACTCCAACTGTTTACAAACAATAAAAGAGGATTATCTTTTAAGTCTTTTATCTTTTTCATATCAGACGTTCCAACAATCTTATTCATATCAACATGTGCTGCGTCTTCAATCCAGCGAATATACTCATATGGCAGTTTTTCAAGTTTAATTTCTACATTATACTCATTTTTTAACCGATATTCCAGCACTTCAAATTGAAGCACACCAACAACGCCAACAATAATTTCCTCCATGCCAGAATTAAATTCCTGAAATATCTGAATGGCGCCCTCTTGTGCAATCTGACTGATACCTTTCACAAATTGTTTTCTTTTCATGGTATCGACTTGTCTTACTCTAGCAAAATGCTCTGGTGCAAATGTTGGTATACCCTCATATTGAAATTTCTTATCGGATAAACATATCGTATCGCCTATCGAAAAAATACCAGGGTCAAACACACCAATAATATCGCCTGCATAAGCTTCTTTTACAATATGTCTTTCCTGTGCCATCATTTGCTGCGGCTGTGAAAGACGTATCTTTTTTCCGCCCTGTACATGATTTGCCTCCATTCCAGCTATAAACTGTCCAGAACAAATGCGCATAAACGCAATTCTATCTCGGTGTGCTTTATTCATATTTGCCTGTATTTTAAAGACAAATGCCGAAAATTCCGCCTCAACAGGGTCAATTAAACCAATACTTGAATTTCTAGGCAATGGGGCTGTTGTCATACTTAAAAAATGCTGTAAAAATGTCTCAACACCAAAATTGGTAAGCGCTGAACCAAAAAATACAGGTGTAAGATTGCCCGCCTGTATTGTATCTAAATCATACTCGGCACTTGCCCCGTCTAACAATTCAATATCATCCTTTAATTTTTCATAAAAATCTTGTCCTATTTTCGATAGAAGTGCATTATCTGAAATAGAGACAGTCTGTACAGCAACTTCACGTTGACCGTTCATTGCTGCCTGAAACAATGATACTTCTTTTTTGCCTCGATCATAGACGCCTTTAAATTCTTTTCCGCATCCTATTGGCCAATTCATTGGACATGTGCTGATTCCAAGCACGTTTTCAATATCATCTAACAGTTCAAATGGGTCGTTGGCTTCTCTATCCATCTTATTGATAAATGTAAAAATTGGGATATGCCTCATCACACAGACCTTAAATAATTTAATGGTCTGCTTTTCCACACCTTTTGATGCATCGATTACCATAACTGCTGAATCTGCTGCCATCAGCGTTCGATATGTATCCTCTGAGAAATCCTCATGTCCTGGCGTATCCAATATATTGATACAATAACCATCATAATTAAATTGTAATACGGATGATGTTACTGAGATACCTCTCTCTTTTTCTATCTCCATCCAGTCTGAAACAGCATGTTTTGCCGTTTTCTTACCCTTAACTGAACCCGCAAGGTTAATTGCTTTGCCATATAGTAAAAACTTTTCTGTAAGCGTTGTTTTACCTGCATCTGGATGGGAGATAATCGCAAATGTTCTGCGTTTGTTAATCTCCTCTTTCATCATTCTTCCTTCAGGAAATGGGAAAAACTCCATTGTATCTGCACTCACTGCTAGAACCTCCATATAAATCTTTATGCTGCAATCAAAAGATACAGCCAATAATTTTTATTTCTAATTTTTGTTAGCACAAGGCTGTTGCAAAATGAATATCTATACAAAAACAACGTCAAGCAATACTCCACCACATTTTGTAAAATCACTTCATTTGCGACAGCCTCTACCAATCTAATACGCTGCACTATTGTACTTTATTCAGTTCAAACTTATAACTTACTTCAGATTTATCATCAATTCTTCTAAATACATTGACAACGCCATTCATCACTTCTGAAAATTGTTCATCATCAGCCTCAATAGTAACAATCTGCCCTTCATCTTTTATTACAACATCCGTTGCGTTTGTATGTTCAAAAATTGACTTTTTTACGTCTTCTATCTTTTCTTGTGTATCTAACAACTTGCTTTTACTCTTAAATTTCACACTGTATGTTCTTATCATTAACTATTCCTCCATTCTTGCTCCATCTGCCAGTTTAGCGCAAACGCGCCTATATTATTAAACTTATTATATCATAAATTTATATATAGTGAAAAGCCGGAAGTTTGCGTAGCAAACTTTTATGACTCAGCTTTCGCCGAGACTATTATATCTCAATACGCTGCCAACTTCAACCACTTAAATTTTGTACAACTATTTCCTGACCTAAACAAAAAGAATAAATAATTTGTTCTTTTACTGGAAGTCCTGTCAACTGATGTAATGCTTTACTATAATAATCTAATTGAATTGTATATCGATTTATCAGTTCATCAACGCCTTCTTTTCCCTTTGCAACACGGTCTGTCTTATAATCAATTACAGTTATTGCTCCATCTTCAACAAAATATAAATCAATAACCCCTTGAATAAGCATATCAGGACCATCGTTCATCAAAAAAACAAATGGTTGCTCCCTCCACAGTCTTTTTTCCATATCTGCTTTAGCAACCCTTTTTCCTAGTTTAGAATCACAAAATCGTTTAATATCAGCAGCTCGAATACATTGTTTTTGTTCCTTGTCAATAAATTCTTGTTCTAGCAAAAAATCAAGCTGTGCCTCAATATCCCTGTTTCCAAAATCAATACATTCCATTATTCGGTGATAGGCAACGCCTCTATTTGCGGCAACTTGCTGTTTTGATGTATCCTCTAAAAACTTTGGAATAATCAATTCTTCCTCTGCATCAGCTTCCATTGCTTCTAACAGATGTATATCCATTGCCATTCTCTCATCAATATCTGCATCATACTGCATTTTTTTTAATTCTGAAACGGTAATTTTTGTCCTTGTCTCAGAATCTAGTTTGTAAGGATAAGGAGGAAGAATCTCAAAATCTTCATTTGTTTTGCTCTTATCAGAAGACAACTCATCAAACTTAATATCTTCTTTTTCAGTCTGTGTTTCTTCACTGCACAAATAGGCGTTTTCATTACACAGTATAAATTTCCCCTCATTGTCTTCCTTTAAATATAAAACAGGCATAATCATATCAAGCATAGTGCCGCATTCTGCAACATCAGCATAGGTAAACCGATTTGTTTCGCGGATAGATTCTGCCTTTCTTTGCCACTTTAGCAATGCCGTATCCAGATTGCTGACAGTCCCTGTGATAAACAATTTTTCTCTTGCCCTTGTCATAGCGACATATAAAACACGCATTGTCTCACTGATATCCTCTTTGATAATACTTTTTGAAATGGCATTTTTAATAAGCGTTGGCTGCATGGTTCTTTTTTCTAAATCAACCAAATCGGCTCCAATTCCCAATTTCTGATGAACAATCACATTGCCCAATGCATCGGCATGATTTAATTTTTTTCCCATACCAGTAAGGATAACAACTGGAAATTCCAAACCTTTACTTTTATGAATGCTCATAATACGCACAACATTATCATTACTTCCAAGAAGCGATGCCTCGCCCAATTCCACATTATACTTTTTTAATCGCTCAATATATCTTAAAAAATTAAAAAGTCCCTGATAACTTGTACTTTCATATGCTCTTGCTTTTTCCATCAAAATATCAAGATTTGCTTGGCGCCTTTTTCCTGCTGGCATGGTTCCTACATAATCATAATATCCTGTATTATACATCACGTCCCAAATTAAATCATAAACTGACATATATTCTGACTTTTCTCTATATTGACAAAGCAGTTCTAAAAACGCTTTTGCTTTTTGATTGGTGCTTTCCTTTAACTGATTATATAATTTTACTCTTTTATCCGCTGCTCTTATTTCTGACAATTCTTTGGTATCCATTCTTCCAAAATAAGACAACAATACTGCTGCCATCGGAATATCCTGTAAAGGATTGTCTATCACTGTAAGCATACTTAATATCAATTTAACTTCTCTTACATTAAAATACCCTTCTGATGTATCACAGTATGCAGGTATCCCTTGACTCATAAGAATATCAACAAATGTATCTGCAACGCCTGTTATCGTCTTTGATAAAATAACAATATCACTATAACGAATAGGGCGGTATCCCACTGTTATGGTTTTATCATACACTACATGAACTGTTCTGTCTGCTGGGTGAACAAGTTCTTTAATCATATTGCACACACGTGCTGCTTCCAATATGCTACTCTCCCGCTCATCTTCATTTTTAGCAACAACTAATACTTCTGTTTCTGGTTTTTTATCAAAACCAGCGGCTTGATACATTCTATTTCCAACAACAATTTGTTCTGGACTAGGAGGATATTCCATGCCTTGATTTAACTGTGCATTTTCATCATATTCGATACCACAGTAATCCATGTGCATAAGCCTTTTAAATACATCGTTTGCCGTGTAAAGCACATTGCTTCTGCTTCTGAAATTGGCTTGCAATTCTATTTTTATCCCTTTTTCCTCTAAACTGCTTTCTTTTACACTTTCCACTTCTTTATAATAATTATATTTATCCATAAATAACTCTGGGCATGCCATTCTAAATTTATAAATACTTTGTTTTACATCACCAACCATATAAATGTTATCGAATTTATCACTTAACCGCTGTCTGGAAACGGCTGTCAATATTTCTTCTTGAAGCATATTACTGTCTTGATACTCATCAATTAATATCTCCTCATAATATTGTGCCAATGTATCTGCTACTTGTGTATATACCTTTTTTCCATCTTCTATTTTAACCAAAATATTTAATGCCATATGCTCCATATCATTAAAATCAATAATATTTCGCTCTCTTTTTTCCTTCTGCATAGAAACGGAAAACACCTTTGCCAACTCTAACATCTTACGTGCATAAGGCGCATTTTTTACAATATTGTCATACATTGTATCATAACTTTCCGACAATATTTTTCCTGCAATCGTCTTTGTAATATACGTTTTATAACGGTCTCTGCATGTTTTTACATAATCTTTTTTCTCCTCATCCACATTCTTTTTTGCTCTTGGCAATCGTTCAAAATGAATCTGATGAATCTTCTCTAAAAACTCATCAAATGTTTTTACACGCAATAGTTCTCTAATATCTTGATGTTCACTCTCAATACAATCAAGATAAGTAAGTGGTCCCTCCTCGCTTTGACAAATTGCTTCCATTTTAGAATATCGAGAACTGTAATCTTTTAGCTGTTGTTTTATATCGTCCCACAAACTGACAATACATAAATGATTTTCAAAATCTTCCTTGTCTTTTATATTATACATTTTCTCGCAACGATTGTACCATTCTTCCTCCCATGGACAACTACGTGCAAAATGATAAATATTGCTTATAATCTCCATGACTTTTCGGTCATCTTTTCCTGTCGCATATGCATCGATAAGATTTTGAAAATCCTCATCTTCCTTTGTGTAATATTCTTCCATAAGTGTCATAAGCACATCATGTTCCAACAGTTTTAACTCTCCCTCATCAGCTGTGCGAAAGCCAGGATCAATGTCAACATCAACAAAATAATTTCTTACAATATTCAAACAAAAACTATCAATCGTTGTAATCTGTGCATTATTGATAAGTGTCTGCTGCCGTATTAACAATTCATTATCTGGATTTTCTTCGCATAATTTTTCCAATGCACTTCTTAAACGCTGTTTCATCTCAGCGGCAGCAGCTCTTGTAAACGTAACAATAACAAGCCTGTCCGCATCAACGGGATGTTCTTTAGACGTTATTTTTTCTAAAATTCGCTGCACTAAAACTGCCGTTTTTCCTGAACCTGCCGCCGCTGATACCAGTATATTTTGACCGTTTAAATAAATAGCGTCTTTTTGCCTATCTGTCCATTGATTTGCCATCTGAATCTGCCTCCTCATTCTTTTCTTGATTTAATTTTTCATCAATTTTATCCCAAATTTCTTCGGGTTTTAAATTGGCAAATTTGCGAAATCCTTTACCGCCCAAGCTTGGAGAAAATCCACACACTTCATTATACGGACAGTAATCACATGATGTATACATACCATCTTTATAAGGATTAATATGATTATTTCCCTCTAATATATCTTTTCCAATATCTGTCTGGCTGACTGAAACATAATGCTGTAATTTATCAAATGATTCTGTTGATAATGTATTTTCTTTTTCTTTAACATTGCCGTCCTTATCAAAATTTACAGGCACTACAGTAGACTTGCTTGTATCGCTTGAATCCATAAGCTTTGGAAGATTATATTCTTTGTTAATTGCTCCTTTTAACATTAATTCTTCAAGAATCTCTTGATTTAACTGTTCTTCGCTTTGATTGTCAAACGCTATAATCGGATTTTTAACATTATAATAAAACACACCTGCAGGAATAATATTTTTTTCAGGGTGTCGCTTTTGTTCCATCAGCATTGCTGCTCTCAAATATGTAACAAGCTGCATCTTCAAGCTATAATAAACTTGCGCTAAATTAAAATCAGAATTTCCCGTCTTATAATCAATTACTCTCACATAAACATTTTTATCATCTTCATAGATATCAACCCTATCAATCTTGCCTGTAATACACATTTTTGCATGACCACCATCTAATGCAATTTCTTGTTCATCCATCATAAACGAAAATTCAAATTCATCTGGCACAAATTTTCCGCTGTCAATTTGCTTTCCTATTGCCCAAAGTGTCCTATCTGCTAGCTTTGCCATTCTTTTTAATATAAACTTATTTCTTCCGCTGTCTTTTAAAATGGTATCGGAATATTCATCGCTAATTTGAGCTAATATATCTTGTACATAACCAAATCTTGCCTCATCACTGAGATTTTGAAGCTGTTTTCCATCTTGTTCCACGCGTCTGCATACATTTTCGATAACACTGTGCATAATGGTTCCAAAATCACTGCTTTCAAAGGTATATTCATCTCTCCCATACAATCCTAACCCATGACAGAGAAAATAGGCAAACTGACAGGATGAATACTGTTCAAAAGCCGATATACTGCCCGAAAGCCGTTCATTATAAAGCTTTAGCGCAAGACTTTCTCCCAACATTTGAATATACGCATCAGGGCTATAAACCAAATCACTTTTTGGTATTTTTATGTATTTAAACTGTGAAATCAATTCTTTTGATGTGTCCATAGGCACATCAGGAAACATTTGACGAATACTTTGTAGTAAATACGACGGCAATGCACCTTTCCCATCGGTTCCTTTTGATGAAAAAGTAATATAAATTTTATCGGATGGCTTAGTAAGGACAAGATACAGATAAAACTTTTGTACAAATGCTTTTCTTCTGGAACTATCCGACAATTCTACTTTCATTTCTTCAAGATAATCTCTATCTGCCTCAGACAATACCCCCTTACTTTCATTTTTTTTAGGAATAATGCCCTCGTTCACGCCAAGAAAAAATAATACCTTAATTTCTTCTAATCGTGTTCGTTCAATATCACCGACAACAACACAGTCTGCTGTAGGTGGAATCAATCCTACTTTAATTTCAGCAATGCCCGAATCAATAATTCGATTAAACTCACTAAGACTTAATTTTTGTTTGCCCAACAGTTCCACTATCTTATCAAACAATTCAATGATTTTTGCATATATTTGATGATATTCATCACCTGTATTTGGCAAATTGGCAAAATCATTAATTTTCTCCTGTGCTTTTGTGTCAACTAAAAATTCATAGACTGCCCGAACATAATCTTCAACAAATGCCTCTTTCTTTTTCAACTTTTTTTCCAATTTCACAAAAGGCGCCATAATCTGTACACGCAGTTCATTTAAATATTCAAGCGGGAAACCTTCCCTCTGCCTTCCTTTTCGCGTCCATTTTTTGCGCCACATTGTTGCGCGCACACCTGTCGCAACACAATAATTGTCAATCAAATCGACATCTTCTCTTGCAATTCCAGTCATACCTGTTCTTAAATAGCGCAGCATACTTTCATAACTATAATTTTTTTCAATAGCTTCCAATGCTCCCCTTAAAAATTCTACTAAAGGATTATCGGCAACCGTCTTTTTATTATCGACAAACACTGGAATATTATTTTGTTTACATATATTTCCAGCCAACAGACCATACAATTCAATTTCACCGGAAACAATCGCAATATCTTTATACCTGTATCCATGAAACCGTGTCAATTTTAATAGTTCACTCACTGCAAACTGGACTTCTTCTTTTGGTGTCAATGCCTCATAAATATGAATTGCATCGCGGTCATCTTTATTTTGATAAAACATTTTATTATATCGAAACAAATTTTTTTCAAGAAATGCTATCCTTTTATTTTGAAAACGAGGATTACTATCTTTATTCATAAGAACAGGCTCCAAAATATCAATATGTCCCTCGTCACAAAGACGATATAATTTTTGCACCATTTCCTTGCTCATAAAAAAAAGATTGTGCATTCCCTCCATGACATTAATTTTTTCTTTTGCATCAATTGTCACTGTCACTGTAATTTGATGGCATAACTGTAATAACAGCAGCATAAGATTATATTGTATTGGTGTAAATCCAGTAAATCCATCAAATACAATTTCACTTTTTTTAATAATAGACGATTTACCAATCACTTGACACAATACATCTAATATTTCTTCTGCTGTAATATAATTATCTGATAAATAGTCCATAAACGAACCATATATGATATTTAAATCCTGCAATTTTGCAGTTAAAAGCTGATTATTTGCTGATTTTACTGCAATTTCTCCAATATTATCAACGCTGATATTATATTGAAGAAGCTCGGATATAACCGACTTTAACTCCGATACAAAACCTGTTTTATTAATACTGCTTCCAAAATAATGCAGATTTTTTTTATGTTCTTCCAACACTTTTCTTACAATTAAATTTTTTCCTGTATCATCCAATACAGGACGATTTTGTCCGCCAACTTCCTCAAATACCTTATAGGCAAGACGCTCAAAACTGACGACGTCAATATTTAAAATGCCTTTATTGGGATGCATATACACCAATTTTTTTTGTGTTGCCATTGTATATTGTTCAGGCACTACAATAATATAATTTCGTTCTGGATTTTGAATCGACTTCTCAATAATTTTTTGATATGCAAATGTCGATTTTCCAACCCCTGAACCGCCTGCTATAATTTTTAATCCCATATATCCTCCTGCAATGAATATTCTATATATCAAACGCATAAATATATAGTAGCAAAAAAAAGGAGATTTGCATATGAGTTCAAAGACAAAAATTATTGTTATCCCTAAAATTGTCCTGATAGCAGCAGTTATTATCTTATTGTTAATTATTTCTATTGCTGTTTTTATGGGATTTCAAGGTAATAAGGCACAAGAATCAAATACAGACATACCAAAAGCACAAAACACAACCTCTGACCATATATATACGCCTGGTGTTTATACTTCGTCCATTATGCTTGACGGAAACCAGCTTGATATAAAAGTTACATTGGATGCCAATAATATTAACGATATTGAAATGCTCAATCTCTCAGAGGCTGTAACAACCATGTATCCAATGCTTTCCGATAATTTTAATGAGCTTGCCAAAAATGTATGTGAAAATGGCTCAACAGACAATATCCGCTACTCATCGGATGTGAAATATACAACAAGTGTACTGTTAAATGGAATTAACTCTTGTCTTGAAAAGGCACAACAAGTACATATGCAGAAATAAAAAGCAAATTTGTTAAAATGAGGGCAGAAAATCTGCCCCCATTGTTTATTACTTATTTAATTTATATTTATAATTGGTCTACACTACTTATAAAACCATTATTTTTTTAATGTCACATTCATACCTGCAAGATATTTCAATAATATGATTATATCACTAGCATTGATATCATCATCAGCATTGACATCAGCCATCTTTTTATCAAAGCTAATTTCTGTAATACCTGAAAGCCATTTTTTAAAAAGGACACCATCTTGTACATTGATTGAGCCATCTGAATTGACATCACCTATTTTTTTATATATAACAGTTTGCCCATTAGCAATTTGAGTAGGTACTGTATCTGTATTTTCGAGATACCACTCACCATTTTCTTTTATTGTACATTTAACGTGAGATTCAAGATTAAAATTAATTGCAGATTGATTTGTAATTTTCATTAAATTATTGCAATTTTCAAGTGAATGTTCTCCTATATTTGTCAATCCACTTGGAAGTTCTATGCTATTTAAATTTTTGCAATTATAGAACGCATAAATTCCTATACTTGTCACACTATTTGGAATTTCTATATTGCTTAAATTACTGCAATTAGAAAAAGAAAAATGATCTATTATTTTTACACTGTCTGGTATCTTTATATTGCTTAATCCTGTACAGTTTGCAAATGATGAGCTGTCTATATTTGTTACACTATCCGATATTTCTATATCACTTAAACCTACACAATCCTTAAACATATCCTGAGATATCCTTGTTACGCCATTTTCAATAATACATTTAACATCTGCCCCACTTTTTTGGCATATCGTTTTTTTAAGAGCTATTTGCACATCGTCTCCCGGCACGCCATTACCACGAATCACAAGTATATTGTCCATTAGTTCAATCGTGATTCCATTTTCACACTCCCATTTTCCAGATATGATATAGCCATCCGCATCAAAAGAATAATCATCTTTATCACCTTTATACACTGCTGTTTCACCACCAGCAACTTGAGTAACAACAATATCTGTATTTTCAAGATACCATTTACCCTCACGACCTTGCCATGTGACAAGCGGACAATAAACAGCAGAATTATTTGTAACTTTTCTTAGGCTGCCACAACCTTCAAATGCACTATATTCTATATTTATCACACTGCTTGGTATTTCTATGCTATTTAATCTACAATTTTTAAATACCCAACTTTCTATACTTGTCACACCATTTGGTATATTTATGCTAATTAAGCTACTGCATCCTAAAAATGCGCCTGTTCCTATACTTGTCACACCATTTGGTATTTCTACACTGCTTAAACTGCTGCAATTTTGAAATGAATACATTTCTATATTGGTTAGATTTGTTGAAAGTTCTATGCTGCTTAGCTCACTGCAATCTGAAAACGTACCATCTTCTATACTTGTCACTCCGTTTGGTATTTTTATACTGCTTAAGCTTCTACAAGAAGAAAAAGCATAACTTTCAATGCTTGTTACGCTACTATTTGGAAATTCTACACTTTTTAAATTAGAACAACCATCAAAGGCGCTGCATCCTATACTTGTCACACTACTTGGAATTTCTATACTATTTAAACTTTTACAACCACAAAATGCACTAGCTGTTATATTGGTTATATTACTTGAAAGTTTTATACTTTTTAATCCACTGCATCCAAAAAATACATGGCTTCCCATACTTGTTACACTATCTGGAATTTCTATACTTTTTAAGCTGCTGCAATCATTAAATGCTCTATACCCTATACTTGTTATACCGTTTGGAAGTTCTATTTCATATAAAACTTTACAACCAGAAAAAACTTCATCTCCTATACTTTTTATATTGTGCGAAAGTCTTATATCACCTAATCTTTTACAGTTAAAAAATACTCTATCCCCCATACTTATTACACTATCTGGAAATTCTATATAATTTAAACTGCTGCAATTCTCAAATACACTATTTCCTATATTTATTAAATCTTCTGAAATAGAGATATAATTTAAATTGGTACAATCCTTAAATGCATCATCTCCTATGCTTGTCACATTATCAGGAATATAGATACGACTTAAACCAATGCAATTTTCAAATGCACTATTTCCTATACTTGTCATACTATTTCCTAGCTGTATATTTTGAAGTGGTATACTGCTTAAAATTTTACAATCTCTAAAAGCATTATCGCCTATACTTATTACATCATTTGAAAATTCTACATTTCTCAAACTCCTACACTCAAAAAATACACCATCTTCTATGATTGTCACACCATCTGGAATTTTTATGCTGCTTAAACTTTTACAGCCAGAAAACGCATAACTGCCTATGCTTGTCACACTATCTGGAATTTCTATACTATTTAAACTTTCACAACCAGAAAATACATAACTTCCTATACTTGTCACACTATTTGGTATTTCTATATTACTTAAACCAGCACAGTTGTAAAATAAACCACTATCACTCCCATTTCCTGGTATTTCTGTTATTCCATTTTCAACAATACATTTTGTTTTGTATTTATTATTTTTACATATTGTTTTAGCAATTACTTTTCTTACATCGTCTCCTGGCACACCATTTCCGCTAATCGTAAGCACATAATTTGCCAGTTCAACAGTGATTCCATTTTCACATTCCCATTTTCCAGATATAATATATCCACTTTCATCTGTTTGTGCTGCATCTCCTGTTATTTCATTAACGCTGCTGTTTTCAATGCTTTTATCCGCATATCCTGTCACTACTGATGTACTACACAAAAGAACAGACATAAATATAGCTGACATCTTTTTTACAACATTATATTTTTTTAACATTGGTATTCCTCCTATTTTTATAATAAAAGTGTTTTTAAATTTTCATTATTCTTATATATCAAATGGATATTCGCAATTCACTTTGCTATTTAATCAATATTATTTGGGTTGATTAAACATACCTAAATATTTTCCAAATACATGTAACGCCTCTTTAACTACTTGTGGTTGTTCCATATCAACACCACAAAGTTTTAGCAAATCAATCGGATGCATACTGCCTCCACTGCTTAAAAATTTCATATAACCTGACAATGTTTTTTTGTCTCCATCTAAAATTCTTGTCGCAATGGAAATGGCAGCCGAAAAACCAGTAGCATACTGATAGACATAAAATGGCGTATAAAAATGCGGAATCCTTGCCCATTCATATGTAATTTCTTTATCAATAACAATATTAGAACCAAAATATTTTACATTTAAATCTTTATACAAGCTGCATAAATTATCCGCACAAAGCACTTCGCCTTGTTCCGCCATACTGTGAGCATTCTTTTCAAATTCAGCAAACATCGTCTGTCTGTAAAGCGTTCCTTTAAACTGCTCTAAATAGCGATTTATCAAATATTTACGCTGTTTTTCATCACTACAATGTTTTAATAAATAGTGAATAAGAAGGGTCTCATTGCATGTTGAAGCCACTTCTGCCACAAATATCTTATATCCTGAATACATATGGGGCTGTGATTGATTAGAATAATACGTGTGCATAGCATGCCCCATCTCATGAATAACTGTAAATACATCATTCAATGTATCATTATAATTTAAAAATACATATGGATGTGTCCCATATACTCCCCAAGAAAAAGCTCCATTACGCTTACCAGCATTTTCATATACATCAACCCAACCATTGTCAAACCCTTCACGAACGATTGCAACATAAGCTTCGCCAAGTGGCTGCAAAGCTTGTATAACAATTTCTTTTGCCTGCTTGTAATCTACTTTCATTGTATAGTCTGAAACCATCGGAGCATAAATATCATAAAAATGTAGTTCATCTACACCAAGCTCATGTTTCCTTAATGCTACATAATCATACATTTTATCAAGATTATCATTGACTGTTAGCAAAAGATTATCATACACGCGAACAGGGATAAACGATTGTGTTAAATACATTTCTAATGTACTTGTATAATTTCTTGCATTAGCATAAAAAATGGCTCTCTTTACATCACTATAATACATTTCTGCAAGCGTGTGAATATGACTGCTATATGGTTTATATAAAGCCTCAAACGCCGACTTGCGCACTTGCCTGTCACGGCTTTCCATAAACGCGCTATATCTGCCATGTGTCAATTCTATTTCTTCACCCTTTTCATCTGTAATATATCCAAAATGAATATCTGCATTATTAAACTTTGAAAATATTTTACTTGGCGCGTCTGCCATTCTCTGAACCGCAGCAAGTAATTTTTCTTCTTTGTCTGACAATATATGCTGTTTACCTGCCAATATATCCTCTATATATTGTCTGTATGGTTTTACTGCCTCCTCACTAAGATATTGCCTTATAATAACATCATCTATTGCCAAAATCTCAGGCTCTACAAAGGAATATTTTTCTGCCAATTTAGTGACTGCCATCTGTGCCTTATCAGACATTGACTGGTATAAAACATTTGTTGTATCTTCATAATATCTCATAAATGCGTAGACATAAATTTTTTCTGCCAAAAAATCCGCCTTATCCTGCTCATCTAAAACAAAAGCTAAATTGTCTGCACTCGCACAAATACTCCCTTTATATTGACAAGGTTTTTCACACTCACTCAAAAATTTTTTATAATCTTCTTCCCATAGTGTATCATTAGCATATATATCCTCAATACGCCATTTATCTTCCTGTCTTATTTCCTGTCTTGACAACATATATATTTCACCTCCTAAACATACTTTTGGCAATCTTATTTACATAATATTATATAAAAGTTCGTTTTACAAATCAAATGTTTGCATAACGAACTTTTATACTACTATTTTATTATATTTTTTAATTATTTAACCTTTTTCAACAAGAAGTCTCCCACTTCTTGCGTGGTGGGAGTACGTCACTACCAGCTTATTAATACCATATTGCTATCATTATTTTATTACAATTCTGGCAAATAAACAGAACATGCAATAGCAAGCGCGCCATGTCCAATATGGCAAGCTACGCTTAACGACAATGGGTCTATATTAAAATCCAACTGTGGATATTGTTCTTTGACCATTGCTGCCCACTCTTTTGCCTCTTCTGGATTGCCTGAATATGCTACAGACATATGCACCCTATTTTCTTTATAGGCTTCGTTAAATCGATTATTCAAATCATCTTCCATCGCTTTTAACATAATCTTTTTGGCGGATGCTTTTCCTCTTGTCTTTGCAAATGCATCGAGCTTTTCCCCTTGAATCTGCAAAACAGGATTTAATTTTAACATCGTTCCAATCGCTGCTGCCGCTGGCGTAATTCTACCGCCTTTTTTCAAATATTTTAATGTATCTAATGTGATATAGATACTTGATTGAAATTTATCTCGTTCAAGAATATCTTTAATTTCCTTTGCATTGCACCCTTTTTCTGCCAAAGCTTTTGCATCCAAAACAGATTGTCTTTGTGTTACAGAAATACGCTGATTATTTACCACACAAACCTTGCCATTATAATCCTCTGACAACATGGTTGCAGTCTGACATGTACTGCTTAATCCACTAGACATTGGTATAAAAACAATCTCATCATATTCCTTTAATAATTGGTCGAATCGCTCCTGCATTTCTCCAATCGATGGCTGTGATGTTGATATATCTGCATCCTCTTTCAATCTTTGATAAAATTCTTCCTGTGTTAAATCAATATCTTCATAAAACTGTATACCATTAATAAAAAAAGGCATTGGTAAAACAGAAACGCCTAATTCCTTGCCCATTAACTGTGTAATTCCACTGTTACTATCTGTTAATATTGCTGTTTTGCTCATATTACCTCCGTACCGCAATTTATTTTTATATTGCTATTTAAAATTATTTCATATAAAATAATTTTAGCTTTATGGTGGCTATTATACATTATTGCCATAAATACCGCAACCAAATTTGGAGTTTCCCATGAAATATACAAATTATTGTAAACCGTTTGATTTTAATCAGTTAAGTAAATCCTGCAATCATTATGAAGCTTATTTTGATGAAGACGATACTTCTTATATAACCTATATTGCCGCATATTTTGATACAACACTCATTGGTTTTATTTCGTGTATTACACCTGATTTATCGGTTACTGATGAACAACAAACATGTTATGTTGAAATCACTGCAATGGTTCACCCAAATTACCGACATCAAAAAATATTTTCTAATTTATTATCAAAACTTTATATTGTTATAGAGGATATGTCCAAACAATTTAATAAAAAAAATAATACTGATGTTTCGATACAATTTATATGTACTGTTAATGACAAAAAAGCTAAAAAACATCATCTTTCATTACATTCATGCGACTATTTAATGATATTAAACGATATCAATGTTTTAGAAGGTCAAAATTTAAAACTACTTTCTAAAGACACAAAACAACCAAATAACATAAAAGACGACTACCGAGCTTATTTTAGTTCCGATAAAAGCTGTTATATGTTGTTTTATAAGAATCTTTCTTCGCCTATAGCCGTATGCGAATTAGAATATTTCCAATCTTATACCTGTATATCAAGCGTATATGTAGATAGTGACAAACGCGGCAAAAAAGTTGGCACTTATCTTATAACAAATTTAATACAGGATTATTTTAAGTCGTCATACAAAAAACGCCCATTAATCCTACATGTTTCCAGCACCAATCCCGCCGCGTTTCAACTTTATAAAAATTGTGGTTTTTCTATATGTGAACAGGTGAATTATTATTATATAAATACAGCTATATTGTAAAAATAATATTAAATACTCTCTATATTTAGGCTCTCATTTCCTCTATTAACTTTCCTACACAAGTGCCTAACTCGTCTACCAACTTTTGTGAATCTTCACAATATAATTTTGCCTGTTCAATTGCAATATCTATAAAAGGCAAAAACTTTTTAAATTCTAATTTGCATCCTTTTGAATAGCCGCCTGCATTTTTTGAAACCAATATTTCAAGATATTTTTTATTAATAGATGCCTCCTTAAACAAGTGATGTTTCAAATTTTTCTCATTTTTAAGAAGTTTTTGCGATTCATATTGTTTTATATTTGGAAAGTGCATTAACAGCCATAATTCAAAATTGGGATTAGACATTACTATTTTAATTCCATGTTGATTGCATAACTTAAAAATTTCGTTTAATTTATCTTCAAGCTTTCTGTAATCTCTATCAAAAATAACACACACTTGGTCTATTTGGGCATCAAAGTTATCCCATTTACAATTTTTTTCCCATTTATTTTCTGGGATTGGATTTCCATTTTCATCAATACGCCCCATTTGAACTAAACAAGCTTATTCTTTCCCCCATACATACTCAAAATCTTTAAATACAGGAACAGCACCATATCTGCCAGCAAGATAATCTTTAGCAACAACCTTATCATATCGAATTTTAAATTTTTCTAAAGTATATAAATTGGTGCTATTATCCTTTTCTTTTTCAGCAAACCATATCTCATCTCTCCGTAAAATATTTAAATCCATTAAATTTGATTCATGTGTAGTAATAATTAATTGTGTCGTTTTGTTTTCTGATAGATTAAGAAAGGTCTCTACAAATTTAATTGTCATTTGCGGATGAAGACTGCGGTCTAATTCATCTATTATAAACACCTTATCTTTATCGTCATTTAAAATCACATGTAACAACTCAATAAGCCTTTTTGTTCCATCAGACTCTTCTCCATATTCATACTTACTTTCATCCATGCCATGCTGAAACATTAATTTTGCAATTTTTTTAACACCTGTCTCATCATAATCCAATTCAAATAAGGTATCTTCAAAATTAAGAATCGATTTTACATTTGTAGTATTATCAACATCTGGCTTTTGTAAAAATCGTTCTGCTACTTTCTCATTAAAAAAATACTCTTTAAAAGCTGCCTCATTCATAATACGCATGTTGTACTCTGTTATGCCTGTATCTAAATATTTTAAGACATTCACTAATTTTTTATTATCATTTTCAAATAATAAATAACTTTTGCCTAATTTGGTTTCAGGATAAATAACAATTAATTTATATTTAAACCAATTAAATATTTTATTAAAAACTTCAAATTCATCTTCCATTTCTCGTCTTTTTATTTCATATAACAATAATGTAGTATGAATACGATTTGCATCTTTTATAAAAAATTCAAATTGTTCTCTATTTTCTTTTTGATGAAACATATTTTCATCAAAATAATACTGATTATCTTCTACTAATCTTTCAAAAATAACATGTTCTTCCTCTGCCTTCATTTCGTAAAGCCATTCTGAAAGAACGACATTATTTTTCACATTAACTGTAAATCCATATGCAAAACATTTGTTCTCTATTGTAAACTCATATTCAAATAAAGTTGGGTTGCTTGCATTCGATTCATTACTCCTGCAAAATTTATCTTGATATGCAGCAGATTCCATTGTATTTAAGACAATCTCTTTTCCTGCATCTATTGCTTTAATTAAATTTGTTTTACCCGATGCATTTGCTCCATATATAGAAGAAAATTTCAACACCTTTCGTCCCTTATACTCTATCACTCGTTCTTTATGCTGTTCTGAACGCCCTGCATAAAGATGATATTCGGTAGGAATAATCTCTCCTTTTTCATCGGTCTTATAACCAAATGACATAAAATTGGATATTGAAAACCTCATTAACACAACTATCACCTCACGATTTTTTCTCTCTTTTGTTCTATTATGTAACATTATATGTCTCATTATACTGTGATTTTCATTAATTACAAGAGATTTTCTCACAACTTTCATTAAATTTTCCATATATCAAAGGATATTTGATAAGGTTAAACTTACTTTTTATAAATTCAATCAATCACATCGCTCATATCATACATTCCTGCTGGCTTTCCAGCAAGAAATTTAGCCGCCTCAATTGCACCTTTAGCAAATACAGACTTTGAGTATGCCGTGTGTGTAAATTCAATCACTTCATCTTCTCCCGCAAAGATAACATCATGCACACCAACAATCGTGCCACCGCGAACAGCACTAATTCCTATCTCTTTTTTATCTCTCTTTTGCCTTACACTACTTCGGTCATATTGATAAAAATATTCATCACCCAATACTTCTTTTATGGAATCTGCCAAAGCAAGAGCCGTTCCGCTTGGCGCATCCAGCTTTTGGTTATGATGTTTTTCAACAATTTCAATATCAAATCCTGCTGGCGCTAATACTTTTGTTGCCTCTTTAAGCAGCTTAAATAATGTATTAATTCCAAGCGACATATTGGCAGACTTTAATACAGCCACTTTACAAGCCGCATCGCGCACTTTATCAACCTGTTCTTTGCTTAATCCTGTTGTACATACAACCACAGGAATTTGTCTGTCAACACAGTATTGAAGCAAGCCATCAACTGCAATGGCAGCAGCAAAATCTATCACAACATCAGCCTTTACATCGCACTTATCAATGGATGGAAATACAGGATACACATTATGTCCATCATCATAAGGGTCAATTCCTGCAACAATTTGACAATCTTCCTCTTTTGCAACTAAATCGGTTATTACTTTTCCCATATGACCATTACAGCCATGCATAATTATATTTATCAACGTTTACTCCTATTCTGCAGGTCACAAAAATTCGAGCTAATTTCAATAACTGCCTGCTTATCCTTTTATCCTTATTGCCTTATTGATATTTATAATATTTTTATTTATAAAATTATTTTTATTTTAACAATATTATTTAATATCAATTCCATATTCTATCATCGCATTTTTTAATCGTTCCAAATTTGGTGCTTCCATTGGTGAAAGAGGCATTCTAAGTGGTCCTACTTCCATTCCCATCAAATTTAGGGCATGTTTTACTGGAATTGGATTCACTTCACAAAACAGCGCATCTACAAGATTTAAAGCCTCAAACTGCATTTTTGCACTGCCTTCGATATCTCCCGCCATAAATTTTGCACAGATATCATGCGTCTGTTGTGGCGCTACATTAGAAAGTACAGATATAACACCTTTTGCGCCAATTGACATAAGCGGCACAATCAATCCGTCCTCGCCAGAATACATATCAAGATGCCCTTCTGCTAACATCATTGTCTTTACTTCCTGTGCCATATTTCCTGTTGCCGCTTTTATGCCAACAATATTATCAACTTCTTTTCCTAGTCGCGCCGCTGTTTCAGGCAAAATATTGCACCCTGTTCTTGAAGGTACATTATACATAATAATAGGCAAATCAACAGATTTTGCTATCTGTGTATAATGTGCTATAAGTCCGCTCTGTGTAGCCTTATTATAATATGGTGTAACAACAAGGCAAGCATCCGCCCCTGCTTTTTGTGCCTCCTGTGACAAATAAATAGCTGTCTGTGTACAATTCGATCCTGTTCCTGCAACAACTGGCACTCTTTTATTTACATAATCGACGGTAAACTGTATCGTCTCAATATGCTCCTCATGAGTCATTGTTGAGGCTTCTCCTGTTGTTCCGCATACAATAATCGCATCAGTGGAATGATTAATCTGATAGTCCAACAATTCCCCCATCTTTTCATAATGAATCTGACCATCGGCTTTCATTGGTGTGATAATAGCTACTCCTGCTCCAGTAAAAATCGCCATCTTATCCTTCTTTCTGCTGCATACCACAGCTATAAATATTCTAAAAATGTTTTAAGTTACTGCTTGATGTCCTATAAAGCAAAAAAAGCTGACCATATATGGACAGCCTAAGCATTGCAAAAATGTTTCGTAGCTCTCCATCTTACGATGACAGTCGCAAGGCTATTAACCTTACGCCCAGCAAAATGTTTTCGGAAACACTCACTTCGGCACTGCTACCTTTCTCATAGCTTCATCTGTCTCCGTAACATCCACTATGATACTGATTAACAACGCAACCTCTACATAAATCTATAACTTATAAATTATATATAAATATATCACTAGAGCATTTTAATGTCAACTCTATAATAAATGAATTTAATCCTCATCTTCTATTACATCAATCTTGCTGACTGATACTTCATAGGCAACTCTCTTTTCAACCTGTTCTTCGTCAATACGCTTTGTATATTCACGGCTCTGAACACGTCCCTGAACCTGAAGATGTCCGCCAACCTCTATACTTGCAGCATAGCGCGCATTTCTTCCCCAAGCGATACATGGTATGTAATCCGACTTGCCATATGGGCGGTTTACTGCAATCAATATATCTGCTATTTCTCTGCCAAGAGGAGTTTTTCTATACACAGGAGGTTTACATACATAACCATCAAGAAAAATTTGATTGGACTTTGATTGTTCCTCTGGAATCTCATCTTCCTCTATAAATTCAATCTCTCTTACAAATATAGAAAGTATCAGCTTGTTCTTTTCTCCTACATGTCTGTTATAAGACCTGAACTGTCCTGAAACTTCTATTTTCATTCCTCTGTAA
Organism: uncultured Lachnospira sp.; assembly: GCA_910585095.1. Taxonomy (GTDB): domain Bacteria; phylum Bacillota; class Clostridia; order Lachnospirales; family Lachnospiraceae; genus Lachnospira. The sequence continues at coordinate 43,798 of CAJUBU010000009.1, read as the reverse complement.
TCCTTCGTAATATCAACAAGTCTCTCACTAATCATTAATGGAATAATATCAACCGAATCACTTAGTCTGTTAACGGAAACATCTACAAGATAAAATCCTTCGCCAAATACCTCATGACTAAATGTAAACTCTGATACCACCTCTCCAATAATTGTTACCCTATTGTTTTCAATAACCTTATCAAGCATTTTGTATTTCTCCCTTCTTTGCCAGTTCTAAACTGACCTTCGTGCTTTTTAATGTTCTTAAGTATTTATATGCTAGTACATTGCTGTTTATGACAAAAATAATAAAATTTATTTATGACTTTTTTGTGTCCAAATTGGATATTTAATAAAGACTTTTTAATTTTTATATATTTTTAATAAAAATGGAATATATTTATAAATTAGTGTTTTATTATTAAAAATTAATTTTATATATCACAAACAAATATTTTTATTTTATTTCATATCTATATACGTAAAATTCCTCAAAATATTTTAAAATAACATTCAAACAATATAAATTTTACTTGTATTTTTCACTTCTTATGCTAGAATATTAGAGTTACAAATGAAACTATTTGCTTCGCAAAATAATTTCATCAAATAAAGCTAATTGCTTTGCAAAATAGTTTTATTAAAATATATAAATGCGTTACTTGTGCAGAAATAAAGTTTAAACAAGCATAAACTTGCAACAAGTTTATACTTGCACATAAAACAGTAAATTGTTCTTGAAACTCACAGGTTTCGTAAAAATGGAGGATTCTTAATGATTACTAAACGCGACGATATTCGTAATATTGCTATTATTGCTCACGTCGATCACGGAAAAACAACCCTTGTCGATGAATTGTTAAAACAGAGCGGAACATTTAGGGAAAACCAAGAAGTCGCTGAGCGAGTGATGGACTCAAACGATATAGAAAGAGAACGTGGCATCACGATTCTTTCTAAAAATACAGCTATCACTTATAAAAATACAAAAATTAATATTATTGACACACCAGGACATGCTGATTTTGGTGGCGAAGTTGAGCGTGTTCTCAAGATGGTAGATGGTGTTATTCTTGTTGTAGATGCATTTGAAGGTGTTATGCCGCAGACAAAATTTGTTCTTCAAAAGGCACTGGAATTGGATTTATCGGTTATTGTATGTATCAATAAAATTGACCGACCAGAAGCAAGGTCTAGTGAAGTTATTGATGAAATTTTAGAATTGTTTATTGATTTGGAAGCCAACGATAAGCAACTTGACTGTCCATTTATATATGCATCGGCTAAATCAGGCTATGCTATTGCAAATCTTGATGATGAACGCAAAGATATGCAGCCTCTTTTTGAGTGCATTATTAATAATATTCCTGCTCCAAAGGGAAACCCTGAAGCTGATACACAAATGCTGATATCAACCATTGATTACAATGAGTTTGTTGGTCGAATTGGCATCGGAAAAATTGAAAATGGTCATATTAAGGTCAATCAAGATGTAATGATTGTCAATCATCATGATTCTTCTGTCCATAAACGTGTTCGCGTCACAAAACTTTACACCTTTCATGGTCTTAATAAAACTGAAATAAATGAGGCTACGATTGGCGATATTGTGGCTGTTTCTGGTATTTCCGATATCCATATCGGAGACACTTTATGCTCTTTAGAAAATCCTGTAGCGATTCCTTTTCAAAAGATTTCAGAACCTACATTATCAATGGATTTTATGGTTAACGACAGTCCATTAGCTGGAAAAGAAGGAAAATATGTCACGAGCAGACATATTCGCGACCGTCTTTTTAGAGAACTGAACACGGATGTCAGTCTCCGTGTTGAAGAAAATACAAACAGTGAAAATTCCTTTAAAGTATCTGGACGAGGCGAACTTCATCTTTCTGTTCTTATCGAAAATATGAGACGTGAAGGCTATGAATTTGCTGTAAGCAAAGCAGAAGTCCTCTACCATTATGATGAACGAGGTCACAAACTAGAACCTATCGAACTTGCCTATATTGATGTTCCTGATGAATTTACAGGTTCTGTTATACAAAAGCTCAGTCAACGAAAAGGCGAATTGCTTGGTATGACCCCTATTAACGGTGGTTACACTCGTTTGCAATTCTCTATACCTTCACGCGGATTAATTGGATACAGAGGCGAATTTCTTACCGATACAAAAGGAAATGGCATTATTAACACATCATTTGAAGGATATGAACCTTATAAGGGTGATATTTCTTATCGAAAGACAGGTTCTCTTATCGCCTATGAAGATGGCGAGACTGTAACCTATGGGCTTTTTAACGCTCAAGACAGAGGTACACTGTTTGTTGGTCCTGGTGAAAAAGTATACAGTGGTATGATTGTTGGCGAGAGTCCTCGAACAGAAGATATTGAAGTTAATGTATGCAAGACAAAACATCTTACAAATACACGTTCTTCAAGTGCTGATGAAGCATTGCGCCTAATACCGCCAAAAATTTTAAGTCTTGAACAAGCTCTTGATTATATTGATACGGATGAACTTCTTGAAGTGACACCATCAAGCTTACGAATACGCAAAAAAATTCTGGACTCTACATTGCGTTACAGGGCAAATAAAAAATAAATATACAAGCCTATTTTCGCTTTGAGCAATTATATAACTGAATGATTATCATAAAAAATAACTATTTAAGGCTTTTATTTTTTTCGATAATGGTATATAATATTTTTTGACATTATACATTTTTGATTGGAGGGATATACAGCATGGAAAGCGATTTAGGCGCAAAAGTAAAAAAATTGAGAATATCTCATGGTTTAACACAAGAGGATGTCGCAAAAGCTCTCGATGTTACACCAGGTTACATTAGCAATGTTGAAAACGGACGTAATTTAATGACATTACGTATGCTTTCATATTATGCTGAATTAACTGGAGTTTCTTTGGACTATCTTGCTGGCAGCGTTGACAAGAACTATCAAAATACTGCTCTTGACAATGAAATTATGCAGATTGTTCAAAAGCTTGATGCAGACACAAAAGAAAAGCTTATCTCAACTCTTAGAATTTGGAATAAGCAGTAAAACAATCTATTTTAAACGAATGCAATTGAGGCTGTTGTAAAATGAATCCTTCTACAAGGTAAATACCTATATCCTATATGATATTTGTTACCTTACATAGAGATTTATTTTATAACAGCCCCTTTTCATATTAACCTTGAATATTTTTCATTTTATAAAATTCACCTTTCAATGCCATCAATTCATCAAAAGTTCCATATTCTACACATTTTCCGTCATTGATTACAGCAATTTTATCCGCATCGCGAATGGTAGATAAACGATGTGCTACAATAAAGGTTGTTCTATTCTTCGTTAAATTATTAACCGCTTCTTGAATCAATTTTTCGGATATGCTGTCAAGCGCTGATGTTGCTTCATCCAATATAATCACTTTTGGATTTCTTATCAATGCTCTTGCTATAGATACTCTCTGCCTTTGACCACCTGACAGCTTTCCGCCGTGTTCTCCCACATCCGTATCCAAACCTTTTGGCAGACTCTCAACTAAATCCATCAAATTGGCAGCCTTTACAACATCCCATATCATTTCTTCTGTTGCATTTTCCACACCATATGTAATATTTTCTCTTAATGTCCCTGAAAATAAAATAGAAGTTTGAGGCACAACCGCCAAGTATTTTCTATAACTTCTCAAATTGATTTCCTTCATATCATTTCCATCAATAAGGACATTTCCTTGTGTGGCAATATTAAAACCAATAGCAAGATTTAATATTGTTGTTTTGCCAGAGCCAGACTCTCCTACTAAAGCAATTGTTTCCCCTGCCTTTACATGAAGATTCAAATTTTTTAAAACATCAATGTTTGTGTTATGGTATTGAAATTTAACGTTTTTAAAATCAAACTCTCCTGTTATCGCATGAAGTTCTTTCTTTCCATCATTTTTTTCAATATCATCAGAAAGTAAAACCTCTCCAATAGAATTAACCGATTCAATACCTTTTGCAATGGTAGGAACTAATGTAATAAATGCCGAAACCTGATTGACTATCGTTGCAAAATAACTCTGATACAATGTAATATCGCCCGCTAAAATATTGCCTTTTAATGCAAGAATCCCTGTAAATGCAAGACATACAATCTGAAACACCTGAAACACTGCCCAGCCAACAGAACCAAATACGGACTGAATCACATCTAATTTGTAACCTTTTTCTGCCACCGTAAAAAGCTGTGCATTCATTTTATTGATTTCTTTTTCTTCGAGTGCATGCGCTCTTGTAACAGGTATCATCTCAACCATTTCCATTACTTGCGCTGAAGTTTCTTCCATCTCATGTCGAAACTCGTAATTTCTTTTTTTCATAATATTTCTAAAGAAAACCATCGTAATTGCAGCAACAGGTGTTGTCAAAAGAAAAAACACAAATACCATCAAACTTTTTGATATGGTTACTGTAAGCGCAATAGCAACATTGAGTGCAATATTTAACGTGCTTATCAACATTTGTGTCGATAATGTTTCAACCGCTTCCACATCTCTTATAATTTTTGATTGTAACCGCCCTGATTGTGTTTCTGTATGATATGAGATGGACAACTGCTGAAGTTTTTTTACTAATGCTCTTCTAAGTCCAGTTTCTGCATATCGCGTTGCCAATGATTTATATCTTGTATACATATAATTCATTGGAATATTTAATAGTATTAATCCTACCATAATCAGCGACTGTATCAATGTATCATTATATGTATTAGGATTTCCTGTTGTCACATCATTGATAATATTGGCTGTAACAATCGGTAAAACCCACACTGGACAATGTTTTACAAAAAAGAAAAACACTGCCGCAAAAAATTTGTGATAATTTCCTTTGTATAAGCGTAATAAAATAATAAGCGGATGCTTTTGATGTCTTTTATAACATTCTATAAACCAGTTTTCTACATCTACTCCTTTTGGTGCATGTAAATTCATTGTCTATTCCTTATTTTATAATCTTGTCTACATTATCCGCAACAATAGCTTCACCTTCACAACCCACTACATGAACATTTTTTAATATTAGTTTGTTGATATTGCTTACAACCATTCCCTGTTTACAGCCTTCTTCACAGCCAAGCATCATTGCTGCCACACCTGATTTGGCATCGTCTGCATATGAAAAATCAATATTTTCAAAAGTTAATTGCTCAATTTTACTTTCAGGTAAACCGCATATATAAGTTCCCGCTACATGACAGTTCGTTGCTTTTATATTTTTAAATGTAAGACTTTTAATAGAAGGCGTCCTATCATCAACAGGAAGTGCTTTTTTCGTACTTACATATTCTGTCTTTCCATCAGGGTCACAAAAATAAAAACTATTGACAACAAAAGGCGTCATCACATTATCCATATCAATATCTTCAAATGAGATATCATCTAAAACCGATAATTTTCCTCTTCCTCTTCTCGTCTTTACTCTCAAGCCTCTATCTGTATTCATAAACAGGCAATCTTTAATATGAACATCTTTAACGCCTGCTGCAATTTCACTTCCCACAGTCACAGCACCATGCCCATCTCTCATACAGCATTGTCTGACAGTCATATTAGATGTTGGCACTTGATACCTTTCAGCCATATAGATTTTTCCTGATTTGATAGCAATACAATCATCACCAACAGAAATATAAGTTCCAAGTACAAGCACATCCGTACAGCTCTCTGGATCTAAACCATCTGTATTATGTGAATTTGCTGGATTTTTAATCGTAACATCAATAAATTTTAAATGGTCGCTAAAATATGGATGAATCGTCCAAGACGGTGAATTTTGAACCGTAATTCCGTGCATTGTCACATTACTGCAATGATTAATAAAAAATAATCTTGGTCGCCATGCAATATTTCTTATTTTGCAATCTTTCCACCAGTTTTCAAAACTGGTATTTCCTTCTATTGTTCCCTGTCCTGTAATAACAACATTTTCAACATTGATACCACACACAATAGCAGAAAATGTATCCAAAGGATTTCCTTCCCAAGAACCTAAATTATACTCTTCTTTTTCGTCATAAGATTCTATCACACCTGGAAGTATTGGAAATTTCTCCCTTTCCGTATACGCTGAAAGAATGGCATCCTTTGCTAATTCTAATGTTAAATTACTCTTTAAAAAGATACTTGAAATTTTATATTCACCTGCTGGCACAAGTACTCTTGAATATGGCGGACAAGACATAATAGCACATTGAATTGCGTTAGTATCATCATGCACACCATCACCATATGCGCCAAATTCATGCACATTTAAAGTTACAAACTCATAATCGGTACGAACATTTATTGTGTTTACTTCTTCTCCATTATATTTGACCTCAATTTTATAGTCCGTATCTGGTTTTAAATCATATATAGAAGTAACCACCTTATTACTTTCCATATACTTTTTATCATTCACATAAATATCATATAAATTTTTTGTATAATATTTTCCTGAATCGGTTAATTCTACAACAACACTTCTGCTTGTCTTTGTCACTAATACTAACTCCATAATACACCACCTTTATTTATTCCATAATCCTGATATTCTCTGTTTCTTATCCATTCACTATATCCAAATGCAGCCGTTGCCACATATGTTGCCTCAAACGTTTGGTCTTGTGTATTGATAGAATGAAAAATGTTTTCCAATAATTTCACTGCCTCGTTCTCATATTTTTCAGTAAGCAATGCTTTCATTCGGCATCCTTTTAATATTACATAAGATAACATCGCATATACAGCCTCATCTTGTCCATTTTCCTGCTCTTTTGACAGAAGCAATAATTTTACTGCCACTTTATAATATTCTTGCAATCTTCGATAAATTTCATATAATGGCTGTGCCATCAGCTCCATTGTATCAATCAGAGAAGCGGCATAATATACAAGATTCTCATATAAACCCTTATTCGACTCCATTTTCTTTATGATTTTATCTGAATTTTTCATTAATAAATCATATGGTCTGATATACTCATCAGAAGAATTTTCACAGCTATCAAAGAACACACCACTAACTGCATTATATTGTGCAATAATGTCGTTATAATGCTCTTTTCCTCCATTTCTTGTATCATAATTCATATAAAATGGCTGTGTACAGTAAAAATCATTCAATATAATTTCTTCATCGCTATTACTTGAAAAGTATCCTATTTTATTTCGCTGCTGTTTATCAAAGCAAGCAGCAAGCTCTACTGCTTTGTCGCCATACTTTGAATCATCGCTATAATCACCGATATTATAAAACGCATTTCCCCACAAATATTTATCAATTCCATCATCTTTTGTCAATTGAGCTGCATTTATAGCATATTTATCAAGCATTTGCTGTGCTTTATCTGCATATTCTTTTTCACCTGTTGCCTTATATAATGCAATCACTGCATTTACAATCATAGCACAATCCTTATTGTTTGCATCTTGAACTGCTTTTTCCAGTAAATCCATCAATTTTTTTTCTAATTCTTTATTTCTGCTTATCATATATCCCTCCTGTAATCAAAATAATCAAACTCTCCATATATTATATCTGGTGCTGTGCCACCATTCTTATTGATATAATCTAAAGTAAATCCACCATCATACACATACATTCCAACCATTGCACCTGTAAAACGCTTGCCTTTCTTGAGTCCCTCATCACATAGATAATATACATTTGTCAATGTGTCTACATGTTGATATTCTTCACCATCATAACTAAAATAAAATGCTCGGGTAAGATAATTGACATTCACTTTTAGATAGATATACTTTTTACTGCAATCAACTTCTATTTCTTTTCCTTCTATGTATCCATCCACATATTCCATCACTTTAATAAGAAGTCTTGGCTGTTCCTCTGTTGTTGCAAATATACCAAATTTAACAAATGTATTTTCATCATAATAGCATGTTATGCCCATATCTTGACCGGGATAAATATCTGGCATTTTCATCTTGCATACACATGAAAATTTAAAATCAGCCTGTCTTCTCAACAAAATATTGCGTGCATGCATCGAACTTAAATCTTCCTTACTTCCCTTTATACATACATATGAATTTTTTAATATAATGCCGTCCATCTCTGGAGGTCTTGGAAATACCCAATTGTTGCCTAACCATTGCTCTTTAAAATCATCAAAATCACTTTCTTCCCATATCGTTTCAGGCAAATCTGGTTTTATCTGTAAAGTGCTTGGTCCATCAAGATTATTGATAATTGGCCAGCCATCTGCTGTCCATGTAATTGGGTCAAGTGCTGTTTCTCTTCCCAATATACTATATCCTTCCCCTATTTTTCGTCCGCATAAATAAACAATGTACCATTGTCCATTTTGTGTCTGCACTGGTTTTCCATGACCGCATCGCTGTATAATAGCTCCCTCATCCATTTGTCTCATAATTGGATTGTAAGGACAAGGTTCATATCTTCCCATCAATTCTTTACTTCTTGATACTGTAATTCGGTGTCCTGGTCCTGTGCCGCCCTCTGCCTCAAATAGATAATAATAACCATCTTTTTTTAATAAATGGGGTCCTTCTGGCGCACGCTTATTATCTCCATAATACAAAAGTTTTGCCTCGCCAATTTGTTTGGTAGCTTCTTTATTAAGAGGTAAAATTCTTGCACCTCGATTTAAGAGCATATATCTCTTTCCATCATCATCTGTAAACAACGATGGGTCAATACCGTCCTCATCAATAATAGCAGGCTCACTATATGGTCCTTCTGGCGTTTCTGAAGATACAATAATTTGCTTTCTATAAACTGTTCCATCATCATTTAAGCGATATGTTGCTGTAATATAAAACTTTCCTCCATAATAAGAAATATCAGGCGCCCAATAACCTCTTCCACCCTCAAGATTATCCAATCTCGCCCATTGCGGATTAATGATAGCATGGCCAATAATCTTCCAATGTACTAAATCTTTTGACATAGAAATAGGAATACATGGAAAATAAATAAAAGATGAATTAACCATATAATATGTGTCTTCTACTCGAATAATAGAAGGGTCTGGATACATACCAGTTCTTATAGGATTTCTGTATAAATCTTTATATTTTGCACCAATCTCCTGCTCAAAATATTCTAACAAGCTAAAATACTTATTGTCTGCTGCAATATCAATTGGTGTAGATAGATTAATATCACCTATCAAAGGCGATATTCCTACTCGTTCAACTAAATATTTACACACTTCAACATTTCCTGACATTGCTCCATAATGTAATATATTCTTATGTTCATTATCATATATGTCCATACTTGCACGCGAATATTCTACAATATATCGCACAAGCTTTAAATTCCCCGTCTTAGCGGCAAGCAATGCCATAAGCACACCATGCTCATCCACATCATCTATTTTTGACGGCTCATGTTCAAGAATATTTTTAACCATATCGACATTTTCTAAATATATTGCATCTACCAAATTATCCATATGTATCCATCCTCCTTATAATATTTGTAATAAATCTTGAAAACCATAGCTTTGCAATCTTTATAAAACCACTTTATTTGCAACTTTTTGCCTTTTAAGCTTAGTATACCTTACCATAAAGCTTTTTTCTACATAAATAATACCTTAAAATAAAATTTTTACATATAAAATAAAAAACTGGTCCGAATAAATCGAACCAGTTTTAAATCATAAGTATTTATTATTATTCCTTAACAGCACCTACGTTAACACCTTGAACAAAGTATTTTTGGCAGAATGGATAAATAATTGCAAATGGTAAAATTGCAACAATAACCGCTGCTGAAGAAATTGTATTTGGGTCAACCGTATCATCATTAGGAATATCCGATTCCATAACCATAGCACGAAGACGAATTTGGAAGTTCCACAAATCATTCTTATTGATATAAATTTTAAAGTTTGTATAGTCATTCCAGAACTGTACGGCAAACATCAAACCAATAGAAGCAAGAGCTGCCTTTGACAATGGAAGCACAATCTTAAAGAATATACCCATCGGTGAACAACCATCAATCTGCGCGGCTTCAAATAAGGACTCGGGGATACCTTCAAAGAAGTTCCGCATCAATACCAAATTATAGACATTAATTGCCATTGGCAAAATAACCGCCCATATCGTATTAATCAAATTCAAATTTTTCATAACGAGGTATTTAGGAATCATACCACCGTCAAAAATCATTGTGAAAAGCAACATATATGCAAAGAAGTTTCTTCCCGGCATTTCCCATTGAATTAATACATAACCACCAAGTGTTACAAGCAATAATCCGACAAATGTACCAATAACTGTTGTTATACAAGAAATATAAAATGGTTTGTATAAAGCACTACGCGAGATAATAGCGTTATAACCACCCCAAGTAAATTCTGATGGCAACCATTTAAAACTATATGCTGAACGTGCATCAAAGGAGTCTACAATTACTTTCCAAATTGGAAGCATAATTGCCAACGATATTAATATAAACAAAACAGCATTAACAATCGGGAAGATTTTGATTTTCTTCTTTTTCTTAGCAACTACTACTGTATTATCACTCATTATCTATCCCTCCTTACACAATTCCACGTCCGCGTACTTTCTTACTTGCATAGTTACAGCCTAATACAAGAATCATACCAACGAACGATTTAAACAAACCAACGGCTGTAGAGTAACCATAATCAGAGTTACCACTACTAAATGTCTTGTTGTAAATATATGTCTGCAATACCTGTGCAACATTCAATACCGCATTATTCATAGTTACAAATACAGATTCAAAAAGGTTCATAACCTTAGCAAGGTTAAGAATAAACACTGTAATAATTGTATTTGCTAATGCAGGAAGTGTTATGTATATCAATCTCTTCCACCTGTTAGCGCCATCAATTTGAGCAGCTTCATAAAGGTCTGGACTAATACCAGACAATGTAGCTAAGAACAAAATAGTTCCCCAACCAGTATCTTTCCATACATTCATAACATAAAATGTACCACGCCAATATTGTTCTGAACCTAGGAAGAATATTGGTTCATCAACAAGATGCCAATCCAACAAAATACTATTTACAACACCTGTTGGGTTTGGGTCAAGAATCATCTTAAATACAGAAGCAACAACAACCCATGACATAAAGTGAGGTAAATATACAATTGTCTGTACTGCCTTCTTAAAGCCAAGTGAAACAATCTCATTCAAAAGAAGTGAGATAATAACAGCCGCACCTGTATTTAATATCAATTTAATGATAGAAAGAATCAAGGTATTCTTAAATGCCTGCCAAAAATAAATATCGTTGGTAAACATCTGATTAAAGTGATACAGACCAGCATAATAAGGTCCCTTAATTACGTACTTTGTAAAAGCGTAACGACAACCAAGCATTGGCCAGTAATTAAATAACAATACCATTATAAGAACTGGCAAAAACATAAGATAGAAGCCTCTGTAATAATACATCTTCTTCCATATACTTTGATTAATAGAATTTGAAAGAAATCTCTTATCAACACCAAGGTCCTTCTTAAAGTACTTCATAATATCAATAAAACATCCCGCAATCGCAACGATAATACCAAGTACAAATATATAGGTTCCTACGCCTATCGTATATCCTGGCTTTGATAATAAATCAGTCAACTTAAATACATCATACGAATTTCTGCTAGAATAAAGTCTAAAATCCATAGCAACAAATGCTACAATAAAGATGATAGCTGAAATTGCAGTTGGAATAATAGACAACATATCGCGTCTGGCAACAAGCAACAGAATCGCCGCAACAATAACAACAATTTGAATATACCACAGAACTGGCATATCAATACTCATGAAACTGTAGGCATCGGTGATTTCGTCTGTATTTTGTACAAATGGCAATAAACCGCCCACCAGAGCAATTACCAGACCTATAACAGCAATTACCTTAAGATTTCCTGAATGTTTGTCATCAACCATCTCACCGCACTTAGGACATACTTTAGCACCTTTTGGTAATTCTGTATTACAAGACTTACATTGCATCTTCATACCTTCTTTCTAAATTATTATAGTAATTCTAAGCCTACATCTAGTATGCTGACAGGTGTCACTTTACGACACCTATCAATATTTGCACTGCAAAATTGACAATATGTCTTTGACACATCTACATTTAAGTAAGCTAAAAACAAGAATCCATCCAGGCTCTAACCACCCGGAAGTGGATTCTTGCTATATGGCAGCAAAACTGCCAATTATTCTGTTTTAATTATTTCTGTGAATTCAGTGACTTAAGGCATTCTTCAACATTTTTACCAACTTTTGATTTATACTGATTCATGCCTTCTTCAACTGTCCACTCACCAAGTGTAACCTTTGAAATAACTTCTTGTCTAGCTGTGTTAATATCTGTGATATTAAGACCAAGAACTTCTGTCATTGGAAGAGGAGTTGCAACCTTAGAAACAGTAGCAAACCACTCACCATTTTCAAGAGCTATCTGAGTCATCTTATCCTGACCTGGGTCAGTAGTCTTAAACTTAGCTAATGCAAGAATTGGGTCAATATGGTTCTTACTCATCCATGTATCTGGCTTTTCTGGAGATGGAAGGAAGTGGAATTCACCATCTTTATATGTCTTAACATCATCTTCCTTCTTAGCAATTGTTACAGACTCAGCCTTATCATCCCAGTGTGTACCCTTAGCGCCGTACTCCCAAGCTGTCTGAATATCTCCACCATCAAGCATTGTCTCAATGAAATACTTAAAGATACCTTCTGGATTCTTAGCATCGTTTGTAATACACCAAGCTGGAGCAAGTCTTTCTACATAAGTACCAAGCTCCTTAATAGGATTAATAGCAATCAATCTGCTGTCCATACTCTTAGAATCAAGATTCTGCTTTAATGTGTTAGCCCATGTACCAGCCCAGTATGTGAATACACCAGACTCTGAAGAAGCATCTGTTGAGAAGAATTTATTACGTGCATCTGAAGTCTTCTGACCAAGAGAAGCCTTATCAAGTACACCATCCTTAACACCATCCTGAAGTCTCTGAAGAGCATCCTGCATAGCTTTCTCTGAGAAACCATCTACAAACTGTCCTGATGCATTCTGATAGAATGTAAACTCTGCCTTCTGATAGAACTCTGGCAAATAGTTTGTATATGGAGCTTCCATTGAAATAAAGTCTGGAGCTGAAATTACATAATGTCCCTTATCAGCAGCCATTTGCTTTAAGTATCCATAGTATGTATTCCAATCCATTGTTACACCCTGTACTTTTGTTAAATCAATGTCTGATGCCTCAAGCCATGATTGCTTAATAAATGTACAGCAGCCATTACCACGATATGGAGAGAATCCATACATAGCTTTTGTTCCATCTTCACCATTAACCTTCAAAGAATTAAAAATGTTATCAGCTGTGGCAATAAGTCTGCCTGACTTCTTTAATTCTGAATTTTCCCATGCATCAGTCATATTCCAAAGGAAACCGTTTGATGCATAAAGAGCATAATAATCTGAAGAAAGAAGTACAACATCTGGCTGTGCATCACTGGCAAAAGCACTTGCTACAGCATCATAATAACCATTGTGGTCAGGACGGATAAACTTAAGCTTTAATCCTGTCAACTCTTGAAGATACTTATAGAAAGCCTCACCACCGTTTGCTTCTGTTACAACAGTGTTATCAACCATGATTTCAATTTCATCAGTAGGCTTTGTAACTTCCTTTGAACCATTATTTCCATCGCCATTATCGCTACCAGGATCATTATTATTGTTACCACATGCTACAAGACTCATTACAGATGTAAGTGTAAGACCTACAGCTGCAAGTTTCTTAACTGTCTTTTTCATAAACCTCTAAACCCTCCTTAATAATTTGACTTGGCTATGCCACAGTCATATTTTAGACAAACATATAATATCATTTTTGTACTATTTTAACAAGATATATTTTAATAATTTTTGTTTTTTTTTTGTATTTTTTTATAATCCAGTATTTTCCTATATTTAGGCTGTTTACAATTTGTTCATTTTTCAACTATTAAAGAAGTGATTTTACTATTTAAATATTTTATATATTGGTAAATATTATTAATTTTATAAGATTTTTTTGTGTTTTATTGTCTATTTTTGTAATTTTTTTGTGTTTTTACTCCACTTTCAATGGATTTTTTTCAACTTTACAAATGATTTTGTGCTTATTTACTACTGTTAATTTTTTATTCATAACTTTATGAATAGAATTATCACTCTTTATAATATAAATTTTAGGAATAAAACAAAAATTTAATGAATTTTTTTAGCAATTTATATATTTTTTACAATATCTCCACTCCGGTTTTAGAATTAATATATAGGATATTTTCTAAATCATGAAATGAGAATCTTCCTGCAAATGTATCGGCTATTTGCTTTATAAAACTATCGTATGTATGTTTTTCAACAATTATACATATATTTACATTTTCACCAAATTCTGTTGAATATATAACAGCCTCTCTCTCAGCACATAAATATTGAAGCTTTCCAATTGTACTATAATCAACCGTCATCTTTCCTTTTATACCTTCTTTTACTGGTACTATCAAAGAATTATCAACTCCTATATTCGCTGCAGCCTGATATGCTCGAATTAATCCACCTGTTCCCAATAATGTTCCACCAAAATATCTTGTCACTACAATTAAACAGTTCGTAAGCATTTTATTTATAATTACTTCCATTATTGGTTTGCCAGCTGTACCACTCGGTTCTCCATCATCACTACACTTTTGAATTTCATTGTTTGCACTCAACACATACGCATAACAGTTATGTCTTGCATCCCAATATTTTTTTTTCATTTCATTAATATATGTTATTGCTTCATCTTCATCTTTTATATGAAAAACATGTGCAATAAATCTTGATTTTTTTTCAATAATTTCTCCTGTCCCCATTTTATAGACAATATTCATATCAATTCTCCATTTCTAAACGTAATATAGAAATCATACGATGAAAATTCCCATTTTTGCATAATCGACAAATGTCAAAAGATATCTACAATCTGCTTTGCTACTTGTTTGATTAAATTAAAGACCGATTTATTTACTATATAACATTTTGACATTTTATTATTTATTTGTCAAAGATAAAAAAACATGGTATAATAATTTCGGCAAAAGCCGAGCTATAAAAGTTTGCTTTGCAAACTTTTAGCATCTTATGACATAGAAATTATAGTATAATAATGTGAAAAATAAATTATTTCATATTATTGTCTGTTTTTATGTTACCCAAAAGGAAGGATTTATTATATGAATTATGGAAAAAGAGGTATAAAACACAAGAAAAAATTACTCAATTCAACAAGTAAAAAAGTGGGAAGTAAGTTCAGCGTTGCCAGCATTAAAATCGTATTTATATTAGCGATTGCTGTTATTGTTGGGGGTTCATGTCTTGCGTTTGGTGCCGTTTCAGGAATTATTTCCAGTGCGCCAGATATCAATACAATTGATGTATCGCCAGATGGCTTTGCCTCAAAGATATATGACAATCAAGGCAATGAAATTCAAGCCCTTGCTACATCTGGCTCTAATCGTATATCCGTTGATATTGAAAATATCCCGCTTATACTTCAACACGCATTTGTCGCCATCGAAGATGAACGTTTTTATGAGCATAATGGCATTGATTTAAAAGGTATATTTCGAGCAGGTATAAAGGTACTACAGACAGGTCGACTGTCTGAAGGCGGCAGCACGCTTACTCAGCAATTATTAAAAAATAATTATTTTAATGCTTTTAATGAATCTAATATTGAAAAAATAAAACGAAAACTCCAAGAACAATATCTTGCTATAAAACTAGAGACAGTTATGGATAAAGATGCCATTATGGAAAACTATTTGAATACCATCAATTTAGGCAATGGTTATTATGGTGTTCAAGCTGCTGCTAATGGATATTTTGGCAAAGATGTTTCTGAGTTGTCTATCAGTGAATGTGCTGTCATTGCTTCCATTACACAGACTCCATCTAATCTCAATCCTGTAAGATACCCTGAAAATAACAGGCAGCGTCAAACAAAAGTCCTTAAAAATATGTGTGACCAAGGATATATCTCTGAAGAAGAATATCAGGAAGCTTTAGCGGATGACGTTTATGGAAGAATAGAAGGGCAAGAAGTCAACGTTACAAACAATATCTATTCTTATTTTGTTGATACACTGATTGATCAAATTATTAAAGATTTAATGGAACAAAAAGGGTATACAGAAGCCCAAGCTACCAACCTTATTTATAGAGGCGGTCTAAAAATTAACTCAACACAAGACATGTGGATGCAAGAAATCGCAGACAATGTTATTAATGACCCCGGATATTATCCACAATCAACAGAATGTTCGATTTCAACATACTCTCTGGCTGTAAAAGAAACCGACACTTCCGTTAATTTTTATTCTCATTATGGATTATTAGACTATTTTAAAAATATTCGAGGTTCTGATTTTACACTGACTTTTAGAAGTGAGGAGGAAGCACAGGCTCATATTGATGAATATAAAGAATCTTGTCTTGCAAATGGCGGCACTGTTGTTCAGGAAAGCTCTAATTTTACAATACAGCCTCAAATGGCATTCTCCTTGATAGACCAACATACTGGAGAAGTAAAAGTTCTTGTTGGCGGAAGAGGTGATAAGTCTGGCAGTCGAACATTTAACAGAGCTACAGATAGTGCAAGACAACCTGGTTCTTCTATGAAACCTATCGGCGCTTATGGTCCTGCTCTTGATGTTGGAGCAATTACTTTGGCATCAACGCTTGACGATGCACCATATTATTACACTGGAGAGGATTCACACCTCGTAAAGAATTATACAGCAGGTGAATATAGAGGTCTTTTATCCGTAAGAGAAGCTCTAAAAATTTCACAAAATGTTCCTGCTGTAAAAGTACTTACATTAATTACACCACAGGTTGGTTTTAATTATTTGACAAAATTCGGCTTATCAACTATTGTTTCGCCAAAAGAAGCAATCAATGGAAACCATGACGTTGTTCAATCAATGGCACTTGGAGGACTTACACTTGGTGTAAAAAATATTGATATCTGTGCAGCGTATGCTACGATTGCAAACGAAGGCACTTATATAAAACCAATTTATTATACAACTGTAGAGGATAATGAAGGAAACGTTATACTTGATAATACAACTCCAGAAACACATGAAGTCTTAAAAAAATCAACTGCTTGGCTTCTTACCGATGCACTTCAATCCGTTACCTCAAGTGGTACTGGTACTGCTGCAAGGCTAAGCAATCAGCCAACAGCTGGCAAAACAGGTACCACCCAAACAGAAACGGACAAATGGTTTTGTGGTTACACACCATATTATACTGGTGCAATTTGGCTTGGATATGATGATAATTCAAAGATGTTATCAAGTGCCATCAATCACAGTAGAATGTGGCGAGAAATTATGGAGCAGATTCATGATGGATTAGAAACAGGGGCTTTTAATAGACCTGATGATATTATATCAATGGAAGTTTGTGCGCAGTCTGGTAAACGCGCTGTAGCGGGATTATGTGATAGTGATCCAAGAGGAAATCAACTTAAAACAGAATATTTTTCAAGAGATAATGTACCAACCGAAACTTGTGATGTTCATGTAAAAGTTACATTGTGTGAAGATTCTGGTGAAATTGCAAGTACGTATTGTCCACATACAGTAGAAAAGGTACTTATTAAAAAAGCGTCTATTGTGAAAGGTTCTGCGGATGAACAATCTCCTTACACTACATGGGACCAAGAGTATGCAATAACGGAGGAAGAACTTTCAAAAGTATGTACGGAACATAAAATATCAACTGGTTCAGGCAATGCCAATCCAACAACACAAGCTAATACAACAACGCCAACAGATACAACAAACACGACCCCAACAACGAAATCTTCCAATGCCACAACTATTGCTAATCCAACGACCACAAAACAAAATGAAGACTAATAATATGACTACAAAATTATATTAACTAGAAATCTTATATAAATCAAATGGAGTTGTTTCTAAGCCAAACAATTTTAAGGCTTAAAGACAACTCCATTTTAACCTCATCAAGGAAGTCCCCCACTTCAATGCTAAAGCAAACTGCATGCAAATATCCGCTCGACTATAAAAATTTCATTACTTTTTCTTCATGCGCGGTTTAAATATCAATGATGCAATATAACTAAATACCAATGCCGCCGAAACACCTACAGCACAAGAATTAAATCCTCCCCGAAAAATGCCAATAAGTCCATACTGATCTACGGATTCTTTAATACCCTTCCACAGTACATTTCCAAATCCCAACAAGGGAACACTTGCACCTGCACCTGCAAAATCTACCAATGGCTGATATAAGCCAATAGCACCTAATACAACGCCTGAAGAAACCAATAAAACCATAATTCTTCCTGGCATCAATTTTGTTTTTTCCATCAATATCTGAACAAGGGCGCATATAATACCACCCACAATAAATGCTTTAACAAATTCCAC
The DNA here is from genome assembly GCA_910585095.1 of uncultured Lachnospira sp. Taxonomy (GTDB): domain Bacteria; phylum Bacillota; class Clostridia; order Lachnospirales; family Lachnospiraceae; genus Lachnospira. The sequence continues at coordinate 25,281 of CAJUBU010000009.1, read as the reverse complement.
CATTAACTCCTTTCTATAACAACTCCATGTGCCACACCAGGTACACTCTCCCCTTCGTTATAACTAACGGTTGAGAGCAATGCTCCTGTAGGAATAAACAATATTCTATTCCACTTGCCTGTTGTCAATTGATTCATAATATAGGAACCAAATGTTACTGCCGAACAGCCACAACCACTGCCTCCTGCTTTTGTATCTTGACTTTCGGAATCATAAATTTCAATTCCACAATCCATAAAATTATTTTGTATGCGTATTCCTTTTTCTGCCAACAAATCAATTAAAATGGTTCGTCCTACACTTCCTAAATCTCCTGTGATAATTTTATCATAATAATTGACATCAACTCCAAAATCTTTGAGATTGGTCTCTATTAAATCGGCGGCAGCAGGCGCCATACAAGCCCCCATATTCATAGAATCCTTCACGCCATAATCAACAATTTTTCCTGTTGTTATACCCGATATCCGAACAGGAGTTTTGTTTTTTGTCACCATTGCCGCTCCACACCCTGTCACTGTCCAAGTTGAAGACTGTGGTCTTTGATTGCCATATTCCAGCGGAAAACGGAATTGTTTTTCTGCACTAGCAAAATGACTTGAGGCAAGAGCAATAACGTTATCTGCTGCACCACTGCTAACAGTAATTGCCGCCAATGATAAACCCTCCGCAAATGTTGAACAAGCTCCATAAAGACCAAATATAGGTATCTCATATCTTTTTAATCCAAAAGAAGTTGCGATTAACTGTCCCAATAAATCACCAGCAAATATATATCGTACATCTTCCTTTTTATAAGAAGATTTCATAAAAAGCTTGTCTACTGCAATCTCTTGAAGTCTGCTTTCTGCCTTTTCCCAGTTTTCCTGACCAGCCATAGGGTCCTCAACCACCACATCAAATAACTTGCCAAGTGGTCCTTCTTTTTCTTTTTCACTTACAACCGTTGCAGTAGCTTCAATATATATTCCTTTATCAAATTTTACACTTTGCTTTCCAACCATAATAACCCCCATTTCTTTTTAATCTGCAAGCCAATTTTACACTATTTTCATAAATTATATTTTAACCTCATCAAGGAAGTCCCCCACTTCAATGCTGTAAATATAAATGGCGGGACTTGCTTGTTTCAGTGGGATTACAAGCCCCCACTGAAAAGCTGTGATAGCAACTAGGTGGTTTAAACAAGTAGCGTAACGGATTGCGAATATCCGCTTGACTGATACAAATAACATTTTAAATATACTATATTCGTGTAAGGATAAAATAAATTAATCCTGCTGCCCAACTGACAACAATACCATATAAGATAACAGGTCCTGCAATCGTAAATATCTTGCAGCCCTTACCAAAAACTTCACCTTCTGTCCTATATTCAATTGCAGGCGCTGCAACACTGTTTGCAAATCCTGTAATTGGCACTAGACTTCCAGCACCTCCCCATGTTGTGATAAGCGGATATATATTAAATCCTGTCAAGACAATACTTGCAAACACCAAAGATACAGTAACCCAAAGTGCAACTTCATCTTTTTCCATTCCAGTATTTTTTAATATAGCACTAATTATCTGCCCTACTGTACATATTGCACCTCCTGTTATAAATGCTTTGGCGCAATTTAATGGACAATTATTCTTGGGTGTTACTTTCTCAACATAATCATTATATTGTTTATTTCTTTTTGCTTCATTAGCCATAATATCCTCCCTATATTAACATTTTAATATATACTAATATTCTAATATAAAAATAAGTAGTATATAATATGTCCTACTGCTTTTCCTAAACCTATCATAAGAACAATTATACCTACACCTGAACCTATCTTAAATCTTCTAAATAGTATAGGCATTACTTTTAATGTTTCTGCAAGACTTACAACAAATAATCCTATAAACATTCCTGCTATAATTCCAAATATCACAACAATAATTAATCCAATAAACTCTGAGACATGAATTTGAAACTCCATAAATGACATACTATTTCCTAAAATTGCACCTACCACAATACAATCTTCATATAACAATAAATGCTTTCTTGTCTTTGTAACATCTGCCGCTCTGTTTATCATTGCAATACTGTTAATGACAGCAAACAAACCTGCTGCGGTTAATGCTCCAGCCGCCAACCCCCATATACCTAACAACAAAAGCATAAAAACATCACTTACACTCAATCTACCACCACTTTCTAAATATAGTAATTTTTTATTTCAAAGCACAATGCAAAAATTACACAATAGGAATCATTTATTTCGATGCATCGGTTCTGTCAATCAATGTATCATCAATATCTTTTTGATATTTATCCATTTCTACCTGTATAGGCGTTGGGTCTTTTGTTATCTTAAAGCTGCCAAAATGATTATAAAAAACAATAATTCCCAATGCTAAACCAATACCATAAGCTATCTCTAACACATTGTTATCGGCATAATTATTTAATCCTAAAAATTGATATACATTTTCAAATATCTCAACCGTTCCCACATCATTGTTATATGCCATTATTGCATATATACTCCCCAGAAATGTAAATGCAGCCACAAAAAAAACAATAGCAAATTCAAGTACTCTTGATCTTGGCTTATGCACTGCATACTCAACAATAAATTCAGGTTCGCCAATGCTGTTTACATCAACATCTGGATATTTTGACTGAATTTCTTTGACAACATCAATAGCATTCATACAAATTCTTATCCCTTTTTTATCTTTTAGATTCTTTAATGCAATATGACTTATCTCATTTTCTATTGTTTTATTCTGACAAAATAATTCTCCTATATCACCGACATACAATGTTGGCTTATCAATATGAACACTCTTTTGTATCTGAATATATAAGGTTTCTTTCATACTACAGCCTCCATATTGTTATTTTTTCATAGATATTTACAAAACTCATTATTTCAAAACGTATATTGGCAAAAAAATAAGTTTCGTGTTATCCTTTATATTAAACAAAAAATGCGTAAATATACATTATTTACGCATTTTTACTTTGATTCATTTTTTTTAATATTCTTTTTTCCATACGTGATACTTGCACTTGAGATATGCCAAGCATTTGTGCTATCTGTGTCTGCGTTTTTTCCTGATAATACCGAAGATAAATAATTTGTCTTTCTTTTCCATCTAATTTTGCAAACATATTTTCTAACATGATTTTATTATTGACAGCCTCTAAATCATCTCTTGTATCTGGCAATTTATCCATTAATGAAATTTCGCTGTCTTCACCGTGATAAATCACTTTGTGAAGCGACTCGACTTCCCCTGTCGCTTCCATAGCGCTCGCCAGTTCTTCTTTAGAAATTCCTATATTTTCGGCAATCTCACTTAACGTTGGCTCTTTTGCATTTTTAGCAATATATTGTTCCCGCGCAAGATACGCTTTATATGCGGTTTCTTTAACACTACGACTTACTTTAACCATTCCATCATCACGAAGAAATCGTTTAATTTCTCCTGCAATCATAGGAACAGCATACGTCGAGAATTGTACATCATAGCTCACATCAAATTTATCAACAGCCTTAATAAGTCCTATACTGCCTATTTGAAACAAGTCTTCCTGTTCGTACCCTCTGCCTGCAAATCGTTTTACAATGCTCCATATAAGCCCCATATTATTGACAATAAGCTGTTCTCTGGCTTTTTTATCACCCTCGTGCGCCTTTATAATCAATTCTCTAACATTAATCATATATCTTTGACACCTATCAATTTTTTCATTGTTATTGTGGTTCCCTTATTGATTTCTGATGAAACAACTAACTCATCCATAAATGCCTCCATAAACGAAAATCCCATTCCAGAACGCTCCAACTGTGGTTTTGTTGTATACATAGGTTCCATTGCTTTATGTATATCTTCAATGCCCACTCCTTCATCATTTACCAATAATGTTAATATATTGCCATCTAAAGTACACTTAATATATATTTTTCCTTTTTTCCCTTCATATCCATGTATAATACAGTTGGTTACAGCCTCCGACACTGCAGTCTTAATATCTGCTATTTCTTCCAATGTAGGGTCAAGCCTTGCCACAAAAGATGCCACTACTACTCGAGCAAAGCTTTCATTTTCTGATTTTGAATCAATAATTAATTCCATTGTATTATCATGTGTATCATTATCTTTTAAATTATCATACTTGTCATATTTTTCATTATTTTTCATTATTAACCTCCATGCCGCAACTTATTGAGAAAGGCAGTTTTTTCCTTTCACCATACTAATGACAGCTTTAACTTTCATTATATCAATAATACTTCAATTAGAATTGTTTATCATATATACTGCCTGATTAATATCACTTGTTCTTGTTACCAGTTTATGCAAACCTGAAATCATAAGTATACGTGCAATAGAATCATTCACTCCTGAGACATAAATTCCACCTTTATTGACTAATCGTTTATATCTTCCCATAATTAAACCAATTCCTGCACTGTCCATAAATCCAATTTTAGAGAAATCAAATATAATATTTTTAACCCCCCTCTCATCAATCGCATGGTCGATTACCTCTCTCATCTCATCGGCAAGGTGATGGTCTAACTCTGCATTCATACTTATTACAAGCATATGATTTGACACCATATAAATATAATCTGTGTGTATAATTTCCTCTGTATAATCTGTATTTTCGTTTCCTAAATCTTTTTGTATTCTTTCGTCTGTCTTTGTTAATCCCTGTTTCATATTAATCCTCCATTTTTATTTAATCTGCAAGTTTTGACAAAAATCCAAACTTGTGTGTGAAAAATTTATTTTTCGCACAATTTTCCATTGAATCATTTATTCGCATTATAAAACCTGATAGGCAAAATACGCCTATCAGGTTTGTCTTTTCGTAATTATAAAATTTTTCTTGTGTCCATTATATTTGATATTTTAAATAAAGTATCTATTTATTTGCTTTGCATAAGTATCATACTTCACTTATTGCCAGCAGAAAAAATATTAATGTGAATTAACATAATCTTGTGCTTCTGTTACATATCTGCTTGTATTAAAATCATTTATAATTTGATTATAATATTGCTTTGCATTTTCTATGTCCGCTAAAGCCACATACGATTTTGCCATATAATATATAGCATCCACTTTTGTCTTATCACACTTAAATGAACGTGTGTAAAAGTCGATTGCCTTTTCAAAATCATTTCTGTAATATGCTGTCATTCCTTGATTATACAGATCTGTAGCTGCATTTATCATCGTTTCTTCTGATAGCGTATTATACAACGCCTTCGCCCCCTCTGTAGGAAGTGAGCTGACATCAATATCCGCAATGGCCTCAGCCGCTTCTGTTTTTTGATTTGCAATATAATAATTGGCTGAATCGATCACAGCCGTTAAAAGTCTATTATTTCCGTCCGTTCCTCCAATTTGATCTAACCTTTCCTGAAGTGAATCCCGCTCGCTTGTTACAGCTTTTAACTGTGATTCTAACGAATTTAATTCTACATTTCCACTTGATAATTGTTCACTTAATTCTCGAATCTCTCGATTCTTTTCTTCCATAATACCTTGATTTCTCGAAGGAAGGATTAAAAACCATATAAGAGCAGCACCAATAGCAATACCAACTAAAATATTAATCACTGTAATGGCACCATTACTAGGTTCTTTATACGAAGAACGTGGAATAATCGCCTCATTTCCATTTAATGGCTTACTTTCCACAACAACTTTTTTCTTATGTGTAGTTTCTTTCTTTTTTGTTGGAAGTTCTCCATTAATTTCTTTTAAATAGCGAAGCGCTAATGTATTATTATGGTCTACACTCAATATAGCATTAAGTAATTTTTTTGCCTTTGAGTAATTGCTTTCTCGAATATACAACAAAGCAAGTAACTGTTGTGCTTTAATCAGCTTTGAATTTTGAGAAAGAACTTTTTTTAGCTGTATTTCAGCCATATCATAATTCCCCTCCATCACATACCGCAAAGACAAATTATACTTTTTAATTGTTGAAGTAACCATCTCAAATTTATTTTGATTGGATTGAACTTGTTTGATATACGACTCCGCAACATTTGCTGTAGGCTGAATATTCTTACTGACAACCCACTGTGTCAATGCCTCTACAATGTCGCCCATCTCACAATACACTAAGCCTAGAAGGTTTCTTGCTTGTATATTATTTTTATCAACCGCTAAACTTAACTTAAGACTTTCCACAGCTCCTGTTAAATCTCGAACTTTTGCCTTGTCCAAACCAATATTATAATATTTATCTGATATCGTTCTCACCCATTTTAGTATTGACATATCACTTCCGCAATTTGGGCATTTCACACCAACATCAAACGCAGTATCACATTTGAAACATCTCATATTAATTCTATTTCTCCATTCCAATCCGTAAAAATAGCTGTATCTATCAAAAGTTAATGTACTTTAAAACAAATCCTCATTTGCCGCACCATTTACTAACTTATTAATTAAATCTGCAACATCTGGTGCATTTTCACTTTTATATATAGCTTCTTCTGCCTCGTCGACTTCTAAATTCGGTTTGAATTTCTTAATTTCCTCATCAAAATCAATCATAAAAATAACCATGCCTTTCTAAGTTGTCAATAAATTTATTTCCTTTTTTATCTCTCCAACAAGATAGAGTGAACCACTGCATATAAGTACGCCATCCATCGCCCTTGTTCTATCAATAGCATATTGAAAAGCACTCTTTACATCCTCTATCATGGTTGCCATACATCCATTTTCATAAAACGCTTGTCCAATTAAACCAATATCAAGCCTTCTTTTACTATTTATACCTGTTATAATATATTCGTCTATCAATTTAGAACTGCACAACTGTTTTATCATCTCTGTATAATCTTTATCATTGACAACAGAAAATAAAAAAAATTTATATTGCTTATCTATATATTTTACCGTTTCAATAAGACTTTTTATTCCTTCTGGATTATGCGCCCCGTCAATATATATATCATCGCCAACAAGCTCCATTCTTCCAAACCACTGTGTATTAGAAAGCGCTTTTCTTGTCCTTGTATCTTCCAATTGAACGCCTAATACACCAAGCGCTGTAAGAGCTAGTCCACAATTATTTACTTGATATCTGGCAATGGTCTTTATTGTAACGCAATCATTTCTATAATACTCATTAGAGATGGAAAAATCAATATGATTTCTGCCAATTTTAATATTTGTACAATCTTTATTATAAAATATAATAAATTTTGTCCCTATCTTGGCTGCTATTTTGTCAAATACAGCACATGCTTCATCATTAAATTGATATGTGGACTGCATTGGATTATCTAAAATATCCCCTATAACTACAACAGGTACATCTTTTTTTATTATACCAGCTTTCTCCTTTGCAATTGCTGTAATATTATCACCAAGTATCTTCGTATGCTCAAGACTGATTGTTGTTATCACGCTAAGAACTGGTTTTTCAACTGCATTGGTTATATCAAGCCGTCCGCCTAATCCTGTCTCTATCACACAGTAATCTAATTGAAGCTCACTGTAAATTAACATGGCAATACCAAAGAAATAATCAAAATAAGCAAGTGCATTACCACCCATTAATTCATCTGCTGCCTTAACCTTTTTAAAACATCGAACAAAGGATTCTTTATCAATCCATTCTCCACATATCCTTATACGTTCTCTCTCATCAAAAAGATGTGGCGATGTAAAAAGTCCTGTAGAATATCCATTTTCTCTTAATACAGCCTCCATATAAGCACACACAGAACCTTTTCCATTTGTTCCAGCTACATGTATGATTTTCAATTTATTTTGAGGATTTCCTAATAATTTCAGCAATATTCGTCCTCTATCAACGCCTGTATCTTTCATAAACTGTGGGATTGCATTGATATATAAAATTGCTTTCTCATATTCTTTATTAATCATACTCATACACTTACACATGCCTTTCAATGGAAGTTATATGATTCCCCTCATGGCAAATTTGAGCAACCACATTATTTGTCACAAGACACAACACAATTCCCGCCTTACTGTCATATGCATCAATTTCTCCATTTAACATAATTTCATATAACATTTCTTCAAGCTTTAATCTATCATCACGCATAAATGTAATGGATACTTGTCCATATATATCATCTGCAAATGTAAATTTTGTAAATATTTTATTCCATGCATCTTTTATTTTCTTTGAAAGTGTGACAAGCTCTGTATCAGTCTGAACTCTTATATCTACTAAATCGGCTTTCTTTGCTTGCAATTCTTTTATTAATTCTTCCTGTTTTTTTCTTAATTCATAAAGTTTTCGTTCCTGTTTTGATATAGAAGCCTCATCATTTGTTATTTGTCTGTTTGTTTCATTCACCTCAGAATAATATCTTTTTGTGTCATATTCTGTATGTTTGCCATTGATATATTCTGTCTTTTGTTTCTCTAATTTTTGATATTTTTCCTGCAATTCTTCTAATTCTTTATTACTCACAGATAATTTTTCATTAATTACATTAATTTGCTCCTCATTTTTATCTGTTATATCTTTTAATTTTGCAATTTCTTTTTCAAGCGCTACACGCTTTTTCAATAATTGTCTAAACTGAATCTCCATTGTATCAGACTGACCCTTTTCTTCACTAGGTATATAAGATGGCAGCATATGAATATCAACAGCAAAATTAATAGGATACAGCGAAGCTGCTCTCCATATAATCTGCGCTATAACAGATTGTGATATCTTTGTAAAACTCATAATAGAGTGAATTGCCGCCCCTACATATGCTGATATGTAATCAAATCCTTCTAACCCTATAATAGGCACTGCCATTGACAAATATTTTGTTCCCCGTTCTGTTCTTAAAATTCTGCCAATCCCTCTGCCTGAAAATTCTTTTGGAAATAACTTGCTTTGTAATTCACGCTTGTCCTCAATGGATATGGCATCCAATCGCTGCTGTATTTTTTTATCCCAAACCTGAATCTGCTCTTTATCCTGATTTATCATCTTAGAATGAAGCGAATTGTAAAAATCTGTATTATATTGTATGCGTATTTGTTCAATTTTATAAGCAATTGTTGAATATTTTTCAATATTATACAATTTTGCAGCTTCCTTACACATCAAAACCGATAAATATTTATCACTGACGAGTTCTGCTTCGTCGGAAGACACACCGCATTTTACTGCTATCTGACGTTTTAATTCCAACATTAACAGTGGTCTTGACATATTTTTGAGCAAATCAACCTCTTTTTTTACCATATCTGCCACTTCAAGCGCCTTATAATCCCAACTGGAATCCTTAGAAAATGATTTTATCAATGAATTCGTGATGTCCGCCACTGTGCCTAATGCTCTGTTGCCTACCGACTTTGCAACATTGGTAAAATTAATTTTTTTCAACAATGCAATTTCTATCTTTAGTTCATCATCACTCATATAGCGAATTCCATCAAATATATATGGCATATACCCTCCATTTAACTTTTTTCAGCAAGAAGTCTCCCACCTCTTAGGTGGACAGATAAATTGCGTCCTTCTTGCAATTTTCCTAAATCTCTGTTATACGAAACACAATGATTAGTACATTGATAACTGGATATATCAATCATATGCGAAAACCAAGCTCCTTCTGTGCGTAAAATATCCAAGATACGAATTGAACGTCATTCATGAGAACCGTTGAGCAAACGGGGTTAGCTCGTTGATACTGGATACGTTAGTATCCTTGAGCAAGAAGCCCTCACTTCTTAAGTAGTGGGAGTACGTCACATCTCTATGTTTTGTTAATCCTTAATAATTGCTACTTAACAATGTGCTTTATTTTAACACAGAATTACCATTTATACAACGCCAGACAATTATTAAATAAATTTAAAAATTATAAAGCAATTAGACCCATTTAAACACTGCTTTTTTTGCCTTTTGCAAGTGCAAATAATCGCCATACACAAAGAAAAAAGAGAATAAAAAGCCAGCTAATATACAAAATTGGATATAAAATAACACAATCTCCAATTCCTAAAGCATAATAATCTTTAAAAATAAAGCTTGGACTCATACCAGCTCCCAACGAATATCGCACAAAGACTGTTCTATCAAGTTCCATAAGTGCCAGTGAATATCCGCCAACCGTGGCAATTCCCACTATGGCAATCGTTATAATTGAAGATTTCCATCTCATTGAAAAAAAAACAAGAGCTGCTGCAACGACAATGATTGTTATTTGCTGAAAAATAAACTTTAATATAAAATACTGAAACACATTGATATTATAAGGACAATAGACAAAATCCAAAGACATGCTATTTAATTTTATATCTAAATTTTCACCATATCCAGCGACAAAAAAAATCACAAAATGGCATAAATCCAGCAAAAATGTAGCAACACTGCCAAATATTATAATCAAAGTTATTTTATTGACAAAAATTTTTCTTTTATTAATAGGCGAACTATACAAAATTAAATTCATTTTTGACGTATATTCCTGTGAGCCTGTATTGCTAAAAATCAATAATAAAAAAGTAATAACAACAATCATTGAAATACTTGTAAATGTTTCGTAATATTGGATAAATGTTGTATATTCAATTTGTGGTTTTCCCACCGATTTAAGCATTTCTAATTGTTTTTTATAAATATTGCTCTGATTTTCTTCCATCATTTTTTGCACTTTTCTCAATGAACGCGGTTTGCCGCTGTCTAATAATTTTCTTATTGGCATCTGTGATATTCCATATGTATAATAAGCTTGTGCAATATTCGTTATCGATATTTTATTGAATGCTGATTCATAAAAAAATTCTACTAAAAATGATGGAATTTCACTCTCTGTTAAATAAGCATATTCTTCTTGCTGTAACTTTACCATTTGGGAGTTATCCTGCATACTATTAAATCCTAAGTCTTCAATATGACAAACAACATCACTCTTTTTTTCATAACCAGCATTTAAATTAACATGCCAATATTGCCAAGTTAAAAAACTGGGCAATATCAATCCCCATATTACAAAAAATAGTACTAAAAAAATAATGTGAGGCTTTTTAATACTTTTTTTCAATTCATAATACATTTCAATCCTCCATTTCAAAGCATAGCGTAAAATTTCTAGTTTTTTATCTTACTCGCTCATAATATCTGCATAGACTTCTTCAACAGATGGATACACCGATTTTGCATTGTCAACAATTGGCTCATAATACACATAGCGCACTTTAAAAACATACTTTTGTACATTGACATTCGTAACTCTCTTTTCCCCACATATGCTGACAATTTTCTCATAATCCAACTGTTTCACTTCTGCCTCCCAAACATTTCCCTCAATCCGTTTTATAAGTTCATTTATCTCACCACTGCACACAATTTTTCCTTTACTCAAAAAAATAATTTGATTTGCAATTCGTTCAACATCACTAATCATATGTGTTGAAAATAAAATGGTACGGTCTTTTCCAAGACTTGCGATAATATTTCTAAACTTTACACGCTCCATCACATCAACTCCTGCTGTTGGCTCATCCAATATTAAAAACTGTGGATTCCCAATCAACGCCTGAGCAATACCCAACCGCCTTTTCATACCGCCTGAAAGCATTTTACATTTTGCATTTTTCTTATCTTCAAGATGAACTAATTCCAACAGATGATTTATTTCTTTCTCATTTTTTGATTTTATACATTTTAAATAACTCACATATTTCATATATTCATATACTGTAAAATTAGGATATATTGGATTAACTTGCGGAAGATACCCTATTTCTTTTAAATATTCCTTTACATCGGCTTTTATTGGATTATCATTTAAAAAAATCTCTCCACCATCTGGACAAAATATACCTGCCATTACATTCATCAATGTCGTTTTTCCCGCGCCATTTTCTCCAATTAGTCCATATACTCCATCTGTAAATTCATATGTAAATTCTTGCAATGCTTTTAATTTTCCATAACTTACATTTATATTATCAAACTTTATTTTCATATTTATCTTCTCCCCCTAGTCAAATAGATATTTGCAATATATTGATGATATTTTCTTACAGTTAAAATTCCTATAAACACAATAAGACTTATCATCACTAAAATATAGACCACATTATAATCCACAGGTATGCCAACAATATTAAACGTATGATATTTATAAAAAGCATGTTCTGGATGAACTGCTGCCAAAAGCGACCAATCATAGAATATATCAACTATTTTAAAAGATTCTCTATTCAATATTACAAGATAGCTGACAAACTGTGGAAAAAATAATAAGCTGCCATATAAGACAATGGGATACCGATATTCAGACCGCAAGGATAAATACTCTACAAACACAACGATAAATACAATTCCAATACTTTGAAATACTATTTTTAACAGCATATATTGCCAAATGGCAATATTATATGGACTATATACGAATCCAACCCCAAGATTAACAATATCTGCATTGTAACCTCCATTTCCTCCATAAAAAATAAAGGCAATCATTAAATTCACATTAGCAATAATAATACTTCCTATTCCAAACAAGCCTCCTGCCAACCATTTATCTGCTATAATGCGAAACTTACGAACTTTTGCTGTACATAGAATATAATTCATATTATCCAAACGCTCTTTTGTATAAATTCCTGCTAAAATAAATATCATAAATAAAAAAATAATAACAACAATTGCCGTTTCATACGCATCATACCGATTCCAAAAATCTGTATTGATATATTCAAGATTACAGCTTTCCATCATATTTTTTTCTCTTAATGTGTTTTGATATGTGTAGCTTTCTGTATCCTTTATTTCATTTAACGCTTTTTCAAGTCCTAAAAGAGAATGATTTTCCATATTAAAATCAAAATAATAACGTGTTGATTTTCCTGTTTCTCTGGCACTTTTTTTACAGAGATAATACATATAATCATCTAAAGCACTTTTCCCTGTTATTCCTTCTTTTTCAAGTTTTCTTGAAATTCTCCCAATACTTCCTTTTCCTTTATAATCATTCCATATTTCTTGATGCAATGTTTCCATATTTTGATAATATTGGGCATTTGTTTTGCGATAAGTATAAGTATGATACATTGGTATTATCAGCGAACTTAATAAAAGAAAAAATCCCCATAAAATCAATCCTTTTTTGGAAATAATTTTTCTAATTTCATAGAACATTATCACAACCTCCTTGTCTTTATTTTTATTGTCAATTTCATCATAACAAGGTCAAAAATAAAGACAAGAGCTTTTGCAAATTTAGCAGGATTTTTACAAATTTAGTAGATAATAAATAAAAAGATTTTCAAATTTTAACAGAAAAATTTTTATATTGGTATAATAATTGAAAATTGAAATTCATTATCATCATGGTAAATCGCATATTCACCATGATATTTTTCAACTGTTTGAATAACATTTTTTATTCCAATTCCATGTCCATCTTTTTCTTTTGTTGTCTTATATTCTCCATTTTCAATCAATAATGTTTGCTCATATGTATTTTTTACGGAAATAATCAACTCTTTTTTATTTTGTTTTATATTTATTTTTATTTTCCTACTTTTTTTACATTGTTCACATGCTTCTATTGCATTATTTAAAAGATTGGATAAAATAATTACTATATCTTCATTTTTTAATCGTATGTCAGATAAATCATTTCCTTTAAAAACAACAACAATATTTTTATTACAAGCCTCTTGATATTTCGTATTAATAATAGCATTGACAATAACATGATTCGTGTTAATCCGATGCACTTGCTGTACGGCAGTTTTATTTATTTTATTAAGATATTGAAGGGCTGCTTCATACTCTCCATCATTAAGCAATGAACGAATACACATGATCTGATTTTTAAATTCATGTACCTTTTTTTGCTGATTTTTATAACTTTCTGAAATGGCATTATATTTTTCTATTTCATTTTGAATTTGCATCTGACTTAAAATATTTTGACGTTTTCTCTCATCTCTTTTCATCATATAAAATACCATTAAATTGAATCCCGTTATACATATTGCTGTAATAAAAAAGCTATTTGCTAATTTTTGATTATCTGTATAACGTATTAAAGAAAAAAGAACTGCAAACAATACTACTAAAACAATTTGAAAAAGAAAGAATCGTATCCACTCTGTTTTTGATAAAAGTGCAGTTTTATTTTGTTTTGATATATTTTTTATAATTATAATACATAAAAATAAAAGAATTTTGCTAAACACTATTAACAACACATTTTGTATAATATAATTTTCGATAAGTCCATCATCTTTTGATAGTGTATAAATCATAACATATGCAACAATATTTGTTGTAATAGCCATCCCTTGATAAGATAATGATAAAATTACTATTCTTTTAAAATTATATTTATAATATATTTTAAATACAATTATAATTGTTATTATTACAATAACATTTCTAATAAGATAAAATGATGATAAAAAAATATTACATATATACCCTACACAAGATAAACAAAAAACAATACATGCTTTTTTCCCGCTATGCCTATGCTCTTTATTCTCCCAAAATATGTCAAAAAATACCATACAGCAAAACATTTCAATAGCTGCAATCAAAAAATGATAAATGTGATATAACATTACAAATTACCTCGCAATAAAATATACATTTTTCTAGCATTTGCATAACGTTCTCTTGAAATCATCAGCTCTTTATTCCACACAGACAAATAAACACTGTTTTCACTCATAGATTCAATATATTTATAATTGACTAAATAACTTTGATGAATCCTTATAAAATGATACTCTTTAAGTAATTCTTCCATCATTCCTAATTTTGAGTACATAGAATATTCTTTCTTCTCACATCCAATAACATAAAATTGAAGTTTATGCGCACAGCTTTCTATATAGACAATATTATCAAGGGATAATTCTACTACACCGCCAACAAAGGAAAATTCTTTTTTTACAACCGTATAATTAATTCGAGCAATAATTTCGTCCATACATTCATTTACCTGCTGACAAAAATTGACATCATCTTTTAACAAATAACGCACAGCATTTACTTTATACCCCTCTAGTGAATAGTCAATAAAAGCTGTCACAAATACAATTTGTACTTCTTCACTGTATTGGCGTATTTTTTTTGCAGTTTCTATTCCATCGACATCTTCCATATTAATATCTAAAAAAATTACATCATAATTCAAAATATCATCTTGTAATTTCAACAATTTTGTTCCAGAATTATATGTGTGCAGTTCATATATTATAGTTCTATCTTTTAAATATTTTATAATATTTTTTTCTAATATCTTTATACATTGCTGCTCATCATCACATAAAGCTATTTTAATCATTTATAAACCTCATTTCTATGCCAATTTCTAATGGTTTTACTATAAGTTATATAAAAAATATGTTCAAGATGTTTTTATCGGATATGAAAAGAAATTAACAATACAAAAAATTACAATTATCCCATACTACAAAAAAACTGCCGCAAAATAAAGTATTTTAGCAAAGAATCATGGATAACCTATCCCATTCATTCCTCAAATAAAACCTTTATTTTGCAGCAGTCTATTTTTAAAAATTTTCTTAAACTTTACCGCAAATTGCAGCTATTTATTAGCAAACGCCCTGTGCAAGCATAGCTTCAACAACCTTCTCAAAACCGGCAATGTTAGAACCAGCAACATAATTGCCTTCCATGCCATATTTCTTAGCAGCTTCATCAATGTTATGATAAATATTTACCATAATGTTTTGTAACTTAGAATCAACTTCTTCAAATGTCCAGCTAAGTCTTTCGCTGTTTTGGCTCATCTCAAGCGCTGATGTAGCAACACCGCCTGCATTTGCAGCCTTACCACATATAAATAATACGCCATTATCCTGAAGATACTTTGTTGCATCTAATGTTGTAGGCATATTTGCACCTTCACATACAGCCTTACAGCCATTTGCTACCAACTGCTTTGCATCGTCAATAAGAAGTTCATTTTGTGTAGCACATGGAAGCGCAATATCACACTTAATCTGCCATACGCCGCGACCTTCATGGTACTCGGCACTCTTTCTTGCAGCAGCATACTCTGTCAATCTTGCTCTCTTTACTTCTTTTACTTCCTTTAAGAGTTCAACATCAATTCCTTCTGGGTCATAAATCCAGCCTGTTGAATCAGAACAAGTAACAACCTTTGCACCCATCTGCTGTGCTTTCTGAGTAGCATAAATAGCAACATTACCAGCACCTGATACAACAACGGTTTTACCTTCCATTGATTCGCCATGACATTTCATAAGTTCTTCTGTAATATAGAGAAGTCCATAGCCTGTTGCCTCTGTTCTTGCAAGCGAACCGCCATATGTAAGACCTTTTCCTGTAAGAACACCCTCAAACATACCTTTGATTCTCTTATATTGACCGAACATAAAACCAATTTCTCTTGCGCCTGTGCCAATATCTCCAGCAGGAACATCCACATCAGCTCCAATATATTTGCAAAGCTCTGTCATAAAACTCTGACAAAACGCCATAATCTCTCTATCAGACTTACCCTTTGGATCAAAGTCTGAACCGCCCTTACCACCGCCAATTGGAAGGCTTGTAAGAGAATTTTTGAAAATCTGCTCAAATCCTAAGAATTTAATAATTCCTAAATTTACAGATGGATGTAATCTTAAACCACCCTTGTATGGTCCAATAGCATTGTTAAACTGTACACGATAACCTCTGTTTACCTGTACTTGTCCCTTGTCATCTACCCAAGGCACACGAAACATAAGAACTCTGTCAGGCTCTGTAATTCTCTCAAGAATTGCATTTTTTCTGTAAAGGTCTTCATTTGCCTCAACAACTGGTCTTAAAGACTCCAAAACTTCATTAACTGCCTGTAAAAATTCAGGTTGACCCTCATTTTTCTTAGAAACCAATTCTAATACTTCATCAACATAACCCATAATGATTTTACCCTTTCTTTTTATACGCCATAGCGATTTTATCAACATAAAGATGACCTGCGAAATATACTATTTATCTTAACATAAAGGTGCCTCGCAAAACATGACATCTCTTGCTTCCAATATTATAAAGTGTAAACTTTCTAAACACAAGTATTTTATCTTTTTACTTTAAATAAATAAGCATTTTTTTAATAATCTTAATAAAATTTATATACATACTCTTTTATATTTATCAATTCACTTAATAATGTTAAGCTATCATAGGATTTTAATGACATTTTTATGTTTTTATATTAAGAAGTTTTCTTTAACGATTCATTTAACGAATAATTTTTTAACCATTATCATAATCACTACGTAAATAGAATAAATATCTTTAAAAAATGATAAACTCTTTCAAAACAAAAATAAAACAATTTAAAAATATTATGTAAATTCCTGTTATATTGCATATACTTGATATAAATGTTTTACTTGTGCCATTTATATAAGCATGTTATAATAGCCAAAGCAAATCTTTAGCTGGAACAATTTACAAATGAACTCGTTACTCACGAGAATAAACTTAAATTTACAATACAGAAATGAGGATTTAATATGTCTGGTTTTTTTTCTAGAACCAATAGAGATATGAAATATATTTTCAAAAGCAGTTCTAAACTCAATAAAAAGCAACTGAAACGCAAAAAACGTGGTATCTCTTCACTAATTGGAATTTTATTCGTTATAGTTGAACTTATAATTTCAATACTTTTCACTTATGAAATTATAAAATTAAATATTTTTCCATTAAAATATCTAGCAATGTTTATTATTGTTATTATATTATTGTTACTATACAATTTTACTTCTCAATTTACAAAATCTCGTGGCATTGGTAAATTTTTATCAATATTAGTTTCCATATTGCTTGTATTTGGATATCTTGTAGGTTCTAAAGTCAACTGGACTTTGCAGGGAATTACCTCCAACATTACAAAAACGGACTCCATACATCTTGTTGTTCTCAAAGAAGATACTGCTTCTTCTATTGCAGACACATTAAATTATACTTATGGATACAACAGCCAATATGATGGAAACCTTCCTGTAAAAGCAATTGATAACATTAACACTGAAAATAATACTTCATTAAATGTAAAAACATATGATAGTTGGGAACAAATTACTGCCGCATTATATGAAAATAGTGAAATTCAATTGATTGCAATTAATTCCAATATGTATAAAACACTTTTGGAAGAAAATGAAAATTTTGATAGCAAAACACGTATATTAGACACGATTACAATTACAACAAAAGTCGCTGTTGAAAAGGGTGAAGTTAAGCAAAAAGGGGATTGCTTTGTCATGTATATTTCTGGCAATGACGACTATGGCACTATCAGCGATACAGGTCGAAGTGATGTCAATATCTTAGCCGTTATAAATCCAGAAACAAGACAAGTTATGTTAATTTCTACACCAAGAGATTACTATATTAATATTAGCAGACCAGATTCTTCTGGCAAGATGATTACAGGACTTGATAAACTTACTCATGCTGGTAATGCAGGTACAAAATATTCAATGGAAGCTTTATCAAATCTTTTTGGTGTTGATATTGATTACTTTTTCAAAGTTAATTTTGATGGTTGTGTCAATATTATTGATGCACTAGGTGGTATTACTATCTTTTCTGATGTAGACTTTGTTAATGGCACCAATGCTGCCCCTGAACGTTATCATTTTGTCAAGGGTGCCAATGAATGTGATGGAGCTAAAGCATTAGCTTTTGTAAGAGAACGTGAAGCATTCGTAGCAGAAGGAGATTTACGACGTGGTAAAAATCAACAGGCAGCCATATCTGCTATGATAGCAAAAGCGACTTCACCAGCAATTTTAACAAATTATTCTGCTATTTTAGAAGCCGTTTCAGATATGATGTATACGAACATGCCAACCGAATCCATACAACAATTAATTAAAGACCAACTTTCAGACTCGACCCCTTGGAATGTTCAATCTTACTCATTGACATTTACACCAGAAGCAAGAGAAATCGATTATATAAAACCATTACAAGTATACGGCGGTTCAGGCTGGGCATGTCGTCCAGATTATGATTCTGTTAATATGGCAATTAAATTGATTCAAAAAACACAAAATGATGAAATATTTAATGTAGATGAGGTTATTCAAGAACTTGAAAATTTAGAAGATTCGACGAACAACACACCTATAACCAATTAAACTTAAAACGATTTTAAATATAAAATAAGGACTGTCACAAAAAGATTAAATATACAAGATATTATTTAATATTATATTTTATATCTTGTATTTGATTTTCTTAATGCGACAGTCCTTATTTTTAAATGAAACAAATATTGATATTTACAATCCGATTTGCTATTTGCTTATATCTGCATTTTTTATTTCTGTAAAATAAATTTTTTTATCACTTCTGCTACTCCATTTTCATCGTTGGAAGGTGCAATATAATCTGCAATTTCTTTAACATCTGGATAGGCATTTTTCATAGCGACACCAAGTCCTGCATACTGTATCATCGATATGTCATTTAATCCATCACCACATGCAATCAACTCTGATTGTCTTATGCCCAAATGCAGTAATAATGTATCAATAGAAACATCCTTTCTAATATTTTTTGGCACAATCTCCAGAAAATAATCTTCAGAAAAAAATATATCCAATTCATTTCCGTTAAGATTAAGGAGTTTATCTCTTGCAGGTAATAATTTCTTATGTTCACCCACAATTAAAAGTTTCGCTACTGGATAATCTACAAACGCTGGAATATCGTCAATCTGCATAACTTCTGCATTATTACAAAAAGCTTCTTTTATAACATATTCATCATGAGCCTTCTCTGATATAATTTTATCCCCATAATAAGTCAAAGGAGCAACATCAAATTCGTTTGCAACTTCACATATATTGGTTATACAATTGGATGGTATCTCTTTTTTATAAACAAGTTTATGTGCTTTACAATCCCATATATTGCCGCCATTGTAAGCCAGTATAAATCCGCCTCTTTTTTCTAATTCTAACAGCTCTGCTACTGGCTGTACGCCAAACAATGGTCTTCCTGAAGCAAGAATAATTGCAATTTTTGCATCAATTGCCGCCCATATTGCTTGTTTATTTGCTTCTGACAACCTCTTATTGCTATCCATCAACGTTCCATCTAAATCCAATGCGAGTGCTTTATATTTTGTAGTACTCATATATTTTTGCTGCTCCTTTCATAACAACTTATAAAAAGTATTGTACACTTTATAAATTATTCTTATATTCAATCATGTTACTCTTAATTGTATAAATGAATTAAATAAATTCATTTTTCCATAGCCCAATACAGGGTTTGGATATTCTTCAAATGTATCCGTTGCCAATGTATCTCTTCGGACAGCACCTCTTATCAATATATATTTGACCTCATTATTTCCGAGCAGTATCTCATTTTCATAATATACACCCCAACACAGCAACAACGCTGCAGCGCCAGCAACAATTGCTGCTGCCGCACTGGTGCCGCTTCTATAAGTATAGCCTCCGCCTGATTTTGCACCATATACATTAATTCCCGGGGCAACCAATTCTGGTTTTACCCACCCTAATGCTGCATATCCTCTTCCTGAATCAATGTCCACTGCTCCTGTCACATGATTATATGAACCAACACTGATTACTCTGCTGTCTGCTGATATTTCTGTAAGTGTTGTATCTGGTATAGAACGCAGCATATACGTATCACCTGACAAATAAGCTTTGATAGGAAGCCACGCGTTAAAACTGCCAAGAATATTGGTTAAACTATATACATTAATTTTCCATATGCCGCTTGCTGGTCTTATAAATTTAATAAATATCAATTCATATCCTGAAATGGATTCTACCACCTGATAATTAATCTCAACTTGAGATTTTTCCAAAATAAAATTGAGTTTGGTTGTCTCTCCTTCTTTTGCAGGGATTCGAGGATTCGATTCACCCGATGGCGAAACGATAGAAACAGACAGTACATCCAGCGTATTTGCCCATATTTCTAATACAAATCCCTTTTCTGAATTGCCCACATTTAACTCAATCGTATAAGGATTGGTTTCGGATTCTGCAACTCCTTCCACATGCCCTCTTGTATTTGCCTCATTTCCCATCGCTGTGACAACAACAATATTACTCATTGTAGCTACAGTATTTAATACATTTCCAAGCGGTGTGGCTCCTGTACGCGGACCGCTCCCTGTTCCAAGTCCTAAAAGTATGACCATAGGCTTTCCAACACTTCTTGAATATTCTAACAAATACTTCACGCCAATCATAATATCCGACTCTTCAAATGCTTCTGCTGAATCATTGATTAAAAAAAAGTCTCTTAAATACTGTTTAGCAGGTTTTAATCGTATAATTGCTAATTCAGCATCTGGCGCTGCCCCTATTGCAACACTCGCCACATATGTGCCATGTCCGGTTTTTTCAATGTCTGGATATTGTTCTTGTGGTTCTACTCCCTTGTCAATATCCGATAAAATTCGGTCAATATCCTCTTTAAAAAACAACTCTCCATATGGCACAGAATTTGGCAATACATTTACATCTTTCACAGTGTTCGATTTAAAAGTCTGGTCCCATAAAACAGCAATTTTACTATTTCCTGCACTGTTTCTAAACATTTCATGGGTGTAGTCTATCCCCTCTAGTGTTACATAAATGTTACGTCAAAAGGACTGTCACATGAAGGAAATCAAACACAAGATATTGTAAAATATAATACAACTTCTTATATATTTCGTCTTTTATGCGACAGCCCCATTTTTTTTTATTATTTAATAATCAACACTGTAGAAGTTTCATTAATATGTCCTAAAAAGGCCTCACCGCCTGTAGAAAGTCCAATACTAGGATATCTTCCAAATAACGCACAATAAGGTTGTGTCAACTCTTTATTTAACATTTCAAAAGTGCGATATAAACAATTAAAATTAATGACTCCTGCTGGCTTATAAGTAATTACATTATCTAAAGCCTGTTTTGTATCAGCCACAATATCACCAATTTTTAACACATTAATTTCTGCTCCTTCTGGGAGTCCACAGTGGAGAGTAATTCCACCATCTTTAATTTGGTCAAAGGTACGTACAAAAATTTCATCACCAATTACAATACCTAAAGGGTTGGATACAAAATAATCTTTGATTTTATCTACTGAAACACCAAGTACTTCTGCATACACTTCTCCACAAGGTCTATTATCAAATTCATATAAAATTCTATCACGCAAATTTGATTTTGTTACCAATAACTTTCTATCAGACAGAACACTTGCACTTTGTGTTTTAAGTACATCATACCCTTTTACCGTCTTTAATATAGCTAAAACTGCCGCTTTCTCATATACTTTATCATCGGCATATACTCTGGAGATATTGTTTTCTGCTGCTGAAGATGAACCTCCCACAAACAATATGTTTGTAGCATCACCTAAACGGTCCATAAAAATTTCTTCTGCTTTAGCACTTGATTCAAAAAGAATAATTCCAACATATTTATCAAAATTATTAAAAATTTCCTCACTGCCACCAAAATAAGTTTCCATGTCTTTGACTGTTTCATTGATATTGATTTCTTCACCAATATCCTCTACTACTTTAACACATATATCTTCAACACTATCTTTATCCATAGCCATAATGCTAACAGAACGACTTGTATATGTAGAATTACAATACTCGCTATGCGCAGTTGAACCTATAACCTTACTATCTGGAAATACTGCACTTAATTCTGCTGCTGGATTAGAATCGTTATAAAAGCTTGAAGCAAAAAATAATAAAAATTTTGTTTCAAACTCTTTCAACGCCTCTTTTGCTTGTAAAGCCATATCTTTACTGTCTGTTCCCTTAATGGAAATTGTTTTAATTGCCAATATTATCCCACCTTTTCATTACTATTTTAATAGACTAAATTATCAAACCATATTCTTTTGCTACTTCGCGCAATTTTTGCATAACAGCAAAATCATCAGGAGATGTTGGTGTATATTTATCAATTGCGATTCCTTTAAGAATAATTTTTGTTCTTACACTGTTCGCAATAATTTGGTTTCCCCTTGACCTCTCTGTAACAATTTTTTGAATCATGTTATAAATTTGTCCCGCCAATCCTATCACCCCTTTGCATTTTTTGTATGTACCAGCCAATTATACCCTTACAGTTATATAATGTCAAATACTATAGCACATTATATCATATATTTATGTATAATGGTATACAAAAAAGTCATTTTTTTATATTTAACTTTCATATTCAATTGAAAATTTTACTTTTTAATCTTTCATAATGATTCAACTATACAATAATTATCCATTTTAATGCGACAAAAAAGACTGTCATAAAATAAACTTTCTAATACAAGATATTAACAATCTATTTACTTACCATATTTATTATATCTTATATAATTTGCTTATTTTATAACAGTCCTTTTTTATACAGCTTTTTTAATACAATTAATACTTACCAAAATCACCATCTAATGATATAACAGGCTCATTATTGCTGTATGATGATGTTGTATCAAAATTATCAGCATATGTATTATGTGTTGATGCTGATGCCAACTTATATTGTTCAATTAAATGTTTCAGTGTAACAGCCTGATTTGAAAGCTGTTCACTTGCCGCCGCACATTGTTCGCTTGTAGCTGCATTGGTCTGTACTACCGTTGATACCTGTGAAATTGCTTGGTCTATCTGTGAGATTGCTGTTGACTGGTCATTTGATGAGATTGCTATATTATTAATTAATCCTACAATCTCCTCAATAGAAGCAACGATTTCATCCAATGATTTTCCTGTTTCCTCTGCCAGCTTTGTTCCATTTGCAATCTTTCGGATAGAATCTTCTATCATCTCCGCCGTCTCACTTGCTGCCGATGCACTCTTTGCTGCAAGATTTCTTACTTCCTCTGCTACAACGGCAAATCCTTTGCCATGTACGCCTGCTCTAGCTGCCTCAACTGCTGCATTTAATGCCAAGATATTGGTCTGGAATGCAATATCATCAATGGTCTTAATAATCTTAGAAATGGTTTCTGATGATTCATTAATACTATCCATTGCCTGTATCATTGACTTCATCTGGTCATTTCCAGATGTTGCCATCTCTTTAATGTTGCTTACTAATGTATTAGCCTCTCCAGCCTTTGTCGCATTATCCTTTGTACGTTGTGTAACCTCGTCCATAGAAGCTGTTACCTGCTCCAAAGCACTTGCCTGTTCGGTTGAGCCTTGTGCCAATGCCTGACTGGCATTTGCCACCTGCTCTGAACCTACAGTTATCTGCGCACCTGCCTCTTTTATGCTATTTAATGTAGCATTTTCATCTGCAACCAATCGATAAAGAGCTTTTCCAAGAATATCCTTATCACTTCGTGGTGTAACTTCAATCGTAAAATCTCCTTTTGCAATAACATCAGCTACTCGTGCCTGTTCTTTAATAGCATTTGCCATATCGCTAAAGTTATCCATCAGACTTCCAATATCATCATTATGTATCTTTTTACAATCAACATCAACATCACCTACTGCCATCTTCTTTGCTGCTATAGCCAACTTCTTAACAGGTCCTGTAATTGCCTTAATAAGAATCAAACTGTATGCTAATGTAATAATTAATGCTAATGCTGAAACAATAGCTAAAATTACCATCGTTGCTGTAAGATTAAATTCTACTTTCTGATTGTTTTCATCGGAAGCTTTTGCCATATTCTCTATCAATTTTAACAATTCTGTCTCAACTTTTGAAGCTGTTGTAATACCTGTTGTTGAAAGTTCTGTCATAGCCTGTTCAACTCTGCCATTCCGAACCATTTGAATCAATCCTTCTCCAAACTCGATATAGGTATTCATATCAGAATCAACACTCTCATAATTACTGCGAATCGTAGAATCAAAATTATTTAATCGTTCCTCAAACTTACCTAAGTTTTCTTTTACAGTCTGTTTATATGTCTGTACATCATTAATTTCGGACTGTAATGCTACTGGGTCATCTGCATACATATATAAGATATTACGCAAACGCACTTTGATATCTGCAAAATTGCTATATGCGTTGCTTAAATAATACTGTCCCATAGCATAATTATCATAACGCTTGCTTCTAGCTTTATTAATAGTCGTTGCAGACCATATTCCAACACCTGAAATAAGAATCATTAAAACCATCATCATGATACTAAACATTGTAATCTTCGCTTTGACTGTCATGTCACTGATTGAAAATCTTTTCTTCATGGTAAACTCTCCTTTTTATGATTGTTGCTCTTCTTCTTGAACT
>CAJUBU010000008.1:131544-139974 GCA_910585095.1 uncultured Lachnospira sp. | reverse complement strand
GCACTTGGCTCATTGCTCGCGGGAATAAAATGTTCTTACGAGTTTGTGACAAACAGCGCACAGACACAAATCTCATCGTTAAAAATCTTAAAAAGTCACTTTATAAAGTGATGTTATATTTATAATAAAAGGTGACGTAACGTCACCATCAAGTACTTTTTTTAGTACAAAGGAAAATTCCGGCATCTTTTGTAATAAAAAATCCTTTTTTTACCTTTTTTTCCACAAATTGTTTAAATTCTTTATATCGATTTAAAATATATTGGTTTTGATTTCCATGACAAGACATAATATATTCAATAAGTGGATTTGCTTTTGTCACACAAAGTCCATCGTCATACATCTTCTTTTCTATCTTTTCAAACGAACATTGAAGAATCTCCTCTCCATTGCTCAAGCCAAAATGTTCATACAGCTTGTTGGCAGCAAGAACAATTCTATCATCAAATTCTTTTACCAACATACTGATTTCTCTCATATGCTTTGCTCCATATGTGCTTGCAATCAATTTGCCACCAACTTTTAACACACGTGCAATTTCTGCAATTGCCTTGTTGATATCATCACAATAAAACAACATATGATTGGCAATAACTAGATCAAATAAATGGTCTTCCATCTCAAGATTTTCACAAGAATTTGCCACATAATGAAATCGAGTATCTTCTAGTCCTATTTCACGTCTTGCATCTCTTAACATCCCCTCTGAACAGTCTGATAAAACAATATTGATATTTGATGGGATTCTTTTTTTATTTTCTATCCACATAGCACCATTGCCACAGCCAACTTCCAAAATATTCATATGGTCCTTTATTTCACATTGATTATAAATCCAAGAAAACCAACTTTCCTGATTGATCGAATACAACTTATGCAAATGAATCCTTGCATTGATATTGGTTGCATCTTTATATTGGCTTGACATACTATTTTCCATATTTGTAAGATGAATAATATCAAGAAGCTGCTGCCAGTCAATTGTTTGATTACCATCCAATGCTTTTGATGTGTCCACAATCGCCTGCTCTACCATCTGCAATTGTTCAATTCGGTCTCTTACCAATTTAAGTTGCATATCCATCGAACTTCTCATCATATTTCGATCGGAATCATCAATGGTCATTTCTTTTATTTCATCTAAAGAAAAGCCAAGATATTTTAATAATAAAATTTGCTGAAGACGTACAAAATCGGAGCCAGAATAAAATCTGGCTCCACTTTCACTTACATAAGATGGCTTTAAAATATTTTGTTTATCATAATATCGGACTGTCCTCAAAGAAATTTGAGCCATTCTTGCAAATTCCCCTGATGTATGAAGATTTTTCGGTCTCATAAAAATATTTTGCCCTTTCTATGTTTTGCAGACAATCATATCCAAACATACCACAAGTATATCCGCTTGACTCATTGCTTGCAAAAATAAAAATAGTATCAATCGGCGCGACGTGATTTGAACACGCGACCTCACCGTCCCGAACGGTGCGCTCTACCAAACTGAGCCACACGCCGTTAAAAAACATTTTTTTATATAACAGACAAGTCTAATTTTTCTCTAATAAAATTAAAAGCCGCACGTTCTACAAACCTTTAAAGCAGAAGCAATAACTGCATCCATATCATAATACTTATATTCGCCTAATCTTCCGCCAAAAAGGACATGACTTTCCTTATCTGCTAACCTTTTATACTCCAGATATAATTTGCTGTTTTTTTCATCATTGACAGGATAATATGGTTCATCGCCTTGTTTCCATTCTGAGCTATATTCTTTGCTGATAACTGTTTTTGGAAGCTCATTTCCCTGTTCATCTTTGCCAAACTCAAACCACTTATGCTCAATAATTCTTGTCCACAATGTTTCTTCATCGGTATAATTTACAGCTGCATTCCCCTGAAAATTTGGCATATCCAAAATTTCCGTATCAAACTTTACGGAACGATACTCCAACGCACCTAACTTATAATCAAAATAAGCATCAATAGCACCTGTATATACTATCTTAGAAGCAATTGAATGATATTGCTCTTTGTTTTGAAGATAATCCACGCCTAAACGCACTTCAATGCCATCTAACATATTTTCTACCATCTTTGTATATCCACCGATTGGAATCCCCTGAAAAGATGCGTTAAAATAATTGTTATCAAATGTAAAACGCACTGGCAAACGCTTAATAATAAATGATGGAAGCTGATTGCATGGTCTCCCCCATTGCTTTTTTGTATAACCTTTTATCAGTTTTTCATAAATATCCTTACCCACCAATGAAATAGCTTGTTCCTCTAAATTCTTCGGCTCTGTTATACCTGCTTCTTTCTTTTGTGCCTCAATAATATCCATTGCTTCTTGTGGTGTCACGACGCCCCACATTTTATTAAATGTATACATATTAAACGGTAATGAATATAATTCACCTTTATAGTTAGCTACTGGAGAATTGGTAAATCGATTAAATGTAGCAAATTTTGTAACATAATCCCATACTTCTTTATCATTTGTATGAAATATATGCGCTCCATATTTATGCACATGAATCCCCTGTATTTTTTCTGTATATACATTGCCAGCTATATGATTTCTCTTATCAATAACAAGAACCGATTTGCCACTTGTAGCCGCTTCATGAGCAAACACTGCTCCATATAAACCAGCTCCCACAACCAAATAATCATACATTATAAAATCCACCTTTAATCTTTTTTATCAAAAACTATTTATCTGTTCTATTTATCTGTTTATAAACTATTTCTATTTAAATTTCTATCTAAAAAATCCGATTACTTTTATTCTGACAAAACAAGTGATGTCAATAAATCAATATTAAATTGACCATTTACTTCATTCCACTCATAGCCATACTGCTCCTGCATAGCTGCATCCATCTCGCCGCAGATATCCATTCCAAGTACTCTGAAATGCTCTGCCATAAGAGACAATAAACGTTTTAAACATTCTGTACTTAAAATACCCTGGTCCCAATTTGTTTTATACTGTTCTTTTGATAAAACATCCTTGTCAATTGAAATATAAACAGGATACTGTATACAAATTTTATCAAAAATATACTGTACTACTTTTTCATTAAACAGCAAATTTTTTTCATCGGATAATACACTATCTTTATTGATATCATTTGATATATTTCCAAAAAGAGCAATAATCTCATTTTCTGTGATAAATTGAACCTGTGTATATTGTGTTCTAATATCTTCTGTAATCAATTCATCCTGCACACCAATAATAATAACTTGATTTAAAAAAGTATTATTGTCCCGCACTTCTTTAATCCAGCCTCCGCAGGAAAGAATCTGTCCAAATAGCGGTGGCTGCATATCATGATGGTGGTCAAATACAACCAAATCAAACGTTTGATTTAATTTATCCGTAAAAATTTTGCTTAGATAATGATAATTTCCGCCATCAATATAATGAATACCATATACTGAAATGTCAGCTAACATTTTTGTAAGCTGCTTTAGTGCTAAATCATCACAATAACAATCTGTCCCTGTAATATCAGAGGCATCAACCAAACAATATCCATCTGCATAACCATTCAAAAACTGCATAAAATTTTGCTGCTGCAAATAGATATTAGACATATTTATCAACGAAATAGGAATTTGTTTATCTTTCTTCTTTATCATAACTCTAATGTCTTAATACATTTAATTAAACAGCTTTTTAATGGCTGTACCTCATTGTTTAAATACCAAGTATTTTTTGAACAACCGCACCCATCTCATTCGTTTCGCATATCGTATCATGAAGCACTGGAGCTGTTCTTATCTCTTCAATCGCCTGTGGCACTTTCACGCCAGATAATCGGCACAACTCGTCAACAAGTTCAAAATCACCCATTGTCTCATATGTTGAATCAATATCATTCATAACGCTTCTTGTAAACTTATACGGACTTGCTGTTGAAGCAATCACTGTTTTTGTCTCATCTTTTGTCTGTGCCTTATACTTTTCATAAACTGTAGCCGCAACTGCCGTATGTGTATCAATAATATACTTTTCATTTTCATACAATTTTTTAATAGTGCCAGCAACTTCTTCTTCTGTGGCATAATTTCCATAAAAATCAACGAGCTGCGCTTTCATCTTACTTGTAATCGTATATTTTCCACTTTCTTTTAAAGCATTCATCAATTCTGTATTTTTAACGGCACTATTACCCGCTATCCTATATATTAACCGCTCCAAATTGCTTGAGATAAGAATATCCATAGATGGTGACGTTGTAAGGACAAATTCTCTGTTTCTGTCATATTCTCCTGTCTCAAAGAAATCATAAAGCACTTTATTTTCATTGGATGCACATATAAACTTTGCAATAGGAAGTCCCATATTTTTTGCATAAAATGAAGCAAGAATATTACCAAAATTACCTGTTGGAACAACGACATTTATCTTCTCACCTGCTTTTATCGTACCATCTGCCAGCAATCTTGAATACGCATATACATAATAGACAATCTGTGGTACAAGACGTCCAATATTAATAGAATTTGCTGAAGAAAATTGAAAACCAGCCTTATTCATCTGTTTTTCAAGTTCTTTATCGCTAAATATATTTTTAACGCCCGTCTGAGCGGCATCAAAATTCCCCTTTATTCCCACAACGTATGTATTATCACCCTTTTGAGTAATCATCTGTTTTTCCTGTATTGGACTTACCCCATTTTTTGGATAAAATACAATGATTTTTGTTCCTTTGACATCAGCAAATCCAGCAAGAGCCGCCTTGCCTGTATCACCTGATGTCGCTGTCAAAATAACAATCTCATTGTCAATATGATTCTTTTTAGCTGATGTAGTAAGAAGATGTGGTAAAATAGAAAGAGCCATATCCTTAAATGCAATTGTCTGTCCATGAAAAAGCTCAAGGTAAAACGCATTATCCGCTTTTACTAACGGTGCAATCTCGGTTGTATCAAACTTTGCATCGTATGCCTTTTCAATACAATTCTTTAACTCTTCCTCTGTAAAGTCATCAAACCATAACTTCATAACCTCATAGGCAACTTCTTTATAAGACATTGCTGCCAATTCTTCTAAACTTTTATCAAGCATTGGGATTTCACTTGGCACAAATAGACCGCCATCTGATGCAAGTCCTTTTAAAATTGCCTGTGAAGCTGTCACTTTTACACTGTCATCTCTGGTGCTTTTATAATACATACTCATAATACTTAACCATGCCTTTCTATAACCTGCAATCAACATATAGGCGTTTCGCCACGCTATTTAATATAATAAATATAACAAAATAATTACATAAATATTGCAGATAAAATGGAAAATTATTGACCTTCCAGTCAAAAACTGCCTTGCAAAAAATTGCTTTGCAAACAAAAATTGCTTTGCAAGCAATTATACATGTGCCTTATATAAAATGTCAATATCCTTGTCTGAATTTTTATATATTAAATATATATATAATTTTAAAAATATTTTTTCTTTTAACAAATTATTTTAACTTTTTATTGAATCTTTCTATTTTATATGATATAGTAAACATACAAACAGGGAAAGCCATAAAGCGGCTCTACCCTCAAAATAATGAAACTACTACCTCATATATTCATATGAGGGCAGCCGTCAATTACTGGTGATAGTTGGCGGCTACTTTTTTCCCTTAAAGATTGTATAACACAAGCTTACAAGGGCTACAATGAAAATACCAGTCTGAATAAGCTCTGAATATGTAATCATCATATCGCCCTCCTTTCTTTCGTCTGGAGGGTCTTTTTACCCTCCTAAAAAAGAGGATAAAGCCGCCTATGGCTCTATGGTTTCCCACATCGACAATATAACACAATAATAGCTATACAGCAAGCTGTTTTATCACATGTTAAATCCTTTATATTTTAACAGCATAAAACAAATACAACGGTGTAGCAACAGGCAACTTTTCTGATAAGATGAAATTAATTATACCTTTAATTTATAAAATACTTCACACCTTAAAACATCCGCCGCCGACAAATTCCCTTAATATGGAATTGACTGGTATAAACTCTGTCTGACATGGCAAAAAATAATCCAAAAATTTTAATAATCTCTTTGCCTCCTGATATTCAGGCTCACCTTCTCCTATTGAAAACAATAATGGTTCAATATATGGCTTTAATACAGAAATTTCGTAAGCAAGTGAAGAATTAAACATCACATCTGCCTGCTCTTGATATGGAAAGATATTGTTCTCCTCACCGCGCCTTACCGAATCCCACATAGAAAGCGTCCTTTTTGCAGATGCGCCACGTGTCCTGAAATCCCTGACCATACGACGTATTAATCGTCCATCTGTAGTAGCAACACGATTATGTTCATCAATATTTAATTGTGTCAACGCACTGATGTAAATTTTAAATTTGCTTTCTATTGGCAATGCGTAAGACAGCTCATCATTCAAACAATGGATACCTTCAATAACAAGAATATCATCTTCTCCCAGTTGAAGCCTCTTACCATTATATTCTTTCTTTCCTGTCTTAAAATTAAAGGTTGGCATATCAACCTCTTCTCCAGCAAGCAGCATATTCATCTGGCGGTTAAACAACTCAATATCAATGGCATGTAAATCTTCAAAATTGTAATTGCCATCTTCGTCAAGAGGCGTTTCTTCTCGTTCAACAAAATAGTCATCCACTGCAATTGGATGTGGTTTGTAACCTTTTGCCATAAGCTGAATAGATAATCGATGTGAAAATGTAGTTTTTCCTGAAGAAGAAGGTCCTGCTATCATAATAAATTTCACATCATGTCTTGACTCAATCTTTTGAACAATCTCATAAATCTTTTGTTCCTGCAATGCCTCATTTGCAAGCATAAGCAGTCCCATATCCCCTTTGCAGATATGTTCATTTAACGAGCCTACAGTATGTAAATCAAGCATATTTGCCCATTCTGTCGTCTCTTTTAATACATTAAATAACTTGGCAGGCGGCGCAAATTCTGGCACGCTTTCTGGCGCTTTTTTTACAGGAAGCTGCAATACAAACCCACTATCATATACAAATAAATCATAAACGGTTAATATACCTGTTGAATACGCCATATA
Organism: uncultured Lachnospira sp.; assembly: GCA_910585095.1. Lineage (GTDB taxonomy): Bacteria > Bacillota > Clostridia > Lachnospirales > Lachnospiraceae > Lachnospira. Next base: position 132,898 of record CAJUBU010000008.1, on the reverse strand, counting down.
GCCGTAACAGTAATCCATGTAACCATCTAAATTGTAAATATTAATATTAGAACTTCGACGATATTTAAATAACTTTGTCTTATCCTTCATATGATGTTGTTCAAACAGCTTAATGGCTTCTGATGTCCTCATAGATGTTTTTGTGATTGGCATATCTGCAACAACAATTTCTTTCATACGTTTTTTTACTTTTTCAAGAAAATCATAATTGACTGTGACATCCCCATCAATCACACAATATAATCCTTTGCTTATGGAGTACTCTACCTTGACATTACAAATTTTATTGTCTACATCAATGTCATGGATTGCTTTTAGCATCATAAACAATACGCTTCTTTTATACACTTCATTCCCAAGTGATGTATCCGTAGTGACAAACTCTATTTCTTCATTGGTTATTTCAATATCACTTATCTCCGAAAGTTTGCCATTTATCTTTACCAGGATAATTCTTCCCAAATAATCATTTTGTGCATCCTTTACAATTTGTATCAAACTTTTTCCCATTTTGTACCACCCTTTTCTATCAAAATTTATCTATTGCCATATCCATAATTTTAATATCCCTGTGAAGTTGCTGTATTCTTTGTTCTGCTTTAGCTACATCAACATTCTTTAAATGATGAACCTCCATCACTTGTTTTAACACACCTAAACAAATGGCTTTTTCACGCTCTAGCCGTTCTTTAAGAATACTATTTTTATTCTTTAAAAGATATTCCCCATAACGAAAATACATTTCCTCTATATCAGAATATGATTGAACATTTGTTGTCTTTTGTTTTTTTTCAATGGTATTCCATCTGCAATCCATAAGAACATAATACTGATTATCTTCTTTCATCATATTCTCACGAATGACCTGTATTCCATTTTCATACAAAAATATGCGAAATAATCGAAGTTCAGACTGCGGAGATAAAAGAAACTGTGTTGTACTATCCACTTTTTTTCTTCCTCTCTCCAATATATCCATCATTAATTTTCCACCCATGCCGCATATTGTCACAACATCGGCTTCCATTGGCAAAAGCGCGTCCATTCCATCGGATAATCGTATTTCAACTTTATTGGATACCCCAAACTGAACAATATGTTCTTTTGCTCTCTCCAATGGTTTCTTTCTTACATCAAGGGCAATAGCTTTGCTGCAAATATTTTGCAATGCTAAATATATAGGCAAATAGGCATGGTCTGTACCAATATCTGCCACAACGCTTTTTGGTTTTACCCAATCCGCAACAAGCAAAAGGCGGTCTGATAATTTATAATCTTTCACCAATTTCTCCCATTTGTTTATAACTTTTTGCTTATCAATCAAGATAATCTTTCAATTTACGGCTTCTACTTG
>CAJUBU010000008.1:8269-131534 GCA_910585095.1 uncultured Lachnospira sp. | reverse complement strand
TGGGTGTCTTAACTTTCTTAACGCTTTTGCTTCTATCTGCCTGATACGCTCTCTTGTTACATTAAATTCTTTTCCAACCTCTTCTAGTGTTCTAGCCCTGCCATCATCCATGCCAAAACGTAGCCTTAACACCTTTTGTTCTCTCTCTGTAAGCGTGCTGAGTACCTCAACAAGCTGTTCTTTAAGAAGCGTTGATGCAGCCGCATCAGCAGGCACTGGAACATTGTCATCTTGAATAAAATCACCCAAGTGACTATCTTCCTCCTCACCTATTGGCGTTTCTAATGACACTGGCTCTTGAGAAATTTTTTGAATTTCGCGAACTCTCTCTACTGGAATATCCATAGCCTCTGCAATTTCTTCTGGTGATGGCTCTCTTCCTAACTCTTGAAGAAGCTGTCTTGATACACGCACCAGCTTATTAATGGTCTCCACCATATGAACTGGAATCCTAATTGTCCTTGCTTGGTCTGCAATGGCTCTTGTAATTGCTTGTCTTATCCACCAGGTTGCATACGTGCTAAATTTATAACCTTTTCTGTAATCAAATTTTTCAACTGCTTTAATCAGTCCAAGATTCCCCTCTTGAATCAAATCAAGAAATAACATACCTCTGCCCACATATCGCTTTGCAATACTTACCACCAATCTTAAATTAGCTTCTGCAAGACGCTTTTTTGCCATCTCATTGCCTTGCTCCATCTGTTTTGCAAATTCAATTTCTTCCTCTGCTGATAAAAGCGGCACTTTACCAATCTCTTTTAGATACATTCTAACAGGGTCCTCAAGTCCAATACCATCTGGAACAGAAAGGTCAATTTTTTCAATATTAATTTCTTCAGCATCCAATATAATGTCGTCCTCGTCAACTTCATCTTCGGACATTTTAACATCAACATTATTGACTTCCAAAAATTCAAAGACTTTCTCCATCTTATCGGCTTCAAAGTCTGTATCCAGAAAATAAGCCATTATCTCTTGGTAATCTAACACATTCTTCTTTTTCTTAGCCAACGCCAAAAGCCCTTTACATTTTTCTTCAAACTTTGCAATTTGTTCTTGCATCCTTTGTTCTTCTAATTTTTGAGCTTCTTGTTCTTTGTCTAATTCCATTTCTTCTAAGTCTATCTCATCTTTTATGTCTTTTTCTTCTCGCACTGTTTTAGATGATTTCTTTGTACTATTTGTGTTATTTTCCTTCATGGACACTTTTTCCTTTCTTGTGCCTTTCATATTCTTGCTCTTACTTTCCTTATTTTCCTTTGTTTTTGCCATGGTCTAATCCATCCTTCCATTTCTTTTCACATATATTCGATACTTAAAAATTGCACGATATAATATCGCTGCAACATATTACTAATACATTTTTTATAGATTATAAAGTGATATGAATATTACTAATATGAATCTGCTGATTCATTAGTTCTTGCAGCATTTTTGCATCATTCGTATGATTTAACGCATACTCAATACTATTTTTTTTAACCTTTATAACAATATCATTTAGCGTTTTTTCACGCTCAAAATGATTTAAATTATTATTTAAATCCTCTGAAAATAATGCTGCAACTTCATTATGTTCCTCCTCTGTCTCGTATGTATTAATAATTGTTGCGGGATTTACTTGTCCTTCTTCATACTGTTTGTACAACTTTGCTGCCACATCTTCAAGAAGTGTATCAATAAAATCAGATGGTTTAATATATACGCTTACTTTCTGAAAGACCTCTTTACTATCCATCATCCATGTGAGCAATATCTTTTCAGCTTGTCTTACTCCGCTTTCCCTTTTCTTTTTGACTGGTGCTGTTGTTGGCTTTGGTTGAGTTTTAGACAGGATTCCCACATTATTTCCATAATTGACAACCAATTCCATCAAACCAGCATAATCAATATGATATTGATTCGCAACAGCCTTTGTATAATTTTCTCTCTCTAATCGTTCAGGAAACTGTGCAAGCTTTGCCGCTGCTTCTCTCTCAAAATTTGTTTCTGCTTCAGGGTCCCCTCTGTCATATCTTTTCTCAATTATGCCAATTTCATACATAAAACTATTTTCTGCACTGTCAATTCTTTCTTGAAATGCCTTTGCACCTAACGCTTTAATAAATTCATCAGGATCTTTATAAGGCTGCATATGAATTATCTTAACGGATAATCCTACTTCTTTGAGTATTGGAATAGCTCTTAGAGCAGCCTTCACTCCTGCCTCGTCACTGTCATATGTTATTAAAATATTATCGGAATAACGTTTTAACAGTCTTGCTTGTCCTGATGTCAATGATGTCCCAAGCGATGCCACTGCTTGATGAAAACCTGCTTGATGGAGTGCTATAACATCCATATAGCCCTCACATATAATAAGATTATTTTTACCATAATTTTTCGCAACATTCAAACCATATAAATTACGGCTTTTATCAAACAACTTTGTCTCTGGCGAATTGAGATACTTTGGCTTTGCATCACCCATAACTCTTGCACCAAAACCAATAACTCGATTATTATAATCCATAATTGGAAACATTACTCGATTCCAAAATTTATCATGGATTCCTTTTTCATATGTAAATAAACCCGATTCTTTAAGAATATCATCATCATAACCTTTATCTTTTAAAAAGCGATACAATAATACATTCTGCGGCGCATATCCTAGTCCAAACTTATCAATCGTCTCAGAAGATAATCCCCTTTTTACCAGATAAGACATACCAATCTTTCCGCTTTCTTGTCTTAACTGTTTATAATAAAATATTGCTGCTGCTTTATTAATATCAAACAGCTTTGCCTTAATATCACGTTCTATCTTTTCATCATGATTATACCCTGTGGTTGGCAATTCCATATTCACTCGTTCTGCCAATACATTTACTGCATCAAGAAAAGAACAATGTTCATATTCCATCACAAATGTTATAACATTTCCGCCAACACCACAGCCAAAGCAATGATAGAGCTGTCTTGTCGGTGAAACAGAAAACGATGGCGATTTTTCACTGTGAAATGGGCATAAACCTTGATATGAGCTGCCGCTCTTTTTTAAACTTACATACCGTGAAATAACATCTACAATATCATTGCGTGATATTACTTCATCTATTAATTCTCTTGAATACATCTTTTCCTCCTGTAATAACATACCCTATAACACTATGCTTTCCATGAGTTTGGCACAAATATTTCTTCAAACTTCGCAACACAATACTGGTCGCTCATACCTGCAATATAATCACACACTACCCGTTCTGGCATTTCCTCCTTTTCATTCATTAGCTTCTTATAATTCAAAGGAAGTTCTTGTATATTATTTATATAATATTCATATAATTCTTTAATAAGTTTATATGCCTTTTGCTCTTCAATTTTTGCTGTACAATTCATGTACAAACTACGAAACATAAACTGCCTTAAATTTTTCATTGCACTGCCCACTTTATCAGACATAACAATGTCATTTTTTCCTAAACTATTTATCACAATATCATTAATTAGTGTATTTAACCTCGTCTTTGTTGAATCGCCAAGAATATCCGTGTATTCTTTAGGAATATCTTTCTCACTAAATATTTTTGCTCTTATCGCATCATCAATATCATGGTTAATATAAGCAATTTTGTCCGATAAACGTACAACTTTCCCCTCTAATGTAGAAGGATTGCCTGATGTCCTATGGTTTTTTATACCATCTCTTACCTCCCATGTAAGATTAAGCCCCATTCCATCTTTTTCCAAAACCTCCACAACCCTTATGCTTTGCATAGAATGTATAAAACCTAATGGGCATACTTCATCAAGCGTTCGCTCACCAGCATGCCCAAAAGGAGTATGCCCCAAATCATGTGCAAGTGCAATAGCCTCTGTTAAATCTTCATTTAATCGTAATGCTCTTGCAATACTTCTTGCAATCTGAGAAACTTCAAGTGTATGTGTAAGTCTTGTTCTATAATGGTCTCCTGTTGGCGCAAGAAACACTTGTGTCTTATGTTTTAATCGTCTAAATGCTTTACAGTGAATAATTCGGTCTCGGTCTCTCTGGTAAATTGTCCTCATATCACATGGCGTTTCCTGTCTGTCTCTGCCTTTTGACTTATCACTAAAACTTGCATAGCAGCTAAGATATTGATGTTCATGCTGCTCTTGCTGTTGTCGTATATTCATAATCTTCCTTTCAATCCATCTGTACACCAATTAACACCTAAATATTAAATTCTATAATTTTTTCCTCTTTCCTTTATTTTTTTTATTTTTATTTTTTAACAGCTAGTATTAAGGCACCAATTCCCCCACCAGCAACACATATTGCCATATTCACCAACAGGCTTACTATATCTTCAATATTTCCTTTATTTACAATTAAAGAAATAATAATAATAATTGCCATATAGGCAGCACCCATAGCCATACCCCAAAACAGTCGTCTTCTTTTTTCTTTCAATGCAATCACCAATCCAGCAATAAATGCTGAAATAAAATAAATCACTTTCACACCTATTTCTACCTGTGACTTTGTAAGACCAGACTTATACATAATAAATGCCAACACGACTAATGCAATCGCTGACAATATATACGATATAAGAATCGCCTTTGATACATTTAACACTTTTGTTTCCATAAAATCCTCCCCCAACTTTATATTATTTTAATCTATACATAATGTATGACGTCTTGACTTCCTATATGTTATTTTGTATATTTATAACATTATATTTTTAAAGGAGTTGGTTTTTTTTGGATACGGACAGTATCATACAAATTGTAGTCATTATTATTTTAATTATTTTATCAGCTTTCTTCTCGTCTGCTGAAACGGCACTAACTACCGTCAATAAAATTAAGATACGAAATCTTATTGATGAGGGCAACAAACGTGCAAAAACGGTTGACAAGGTAATCAGCGATTCTGGTAAAATGTTAAGTGCAATATTAATTGGCAATAATATTGTCAATCTGAGTGCATCAACATTAGTTACTGAACTTGTTATAAGCTTATGGGGAAACTATGCAACAGGTATATCAACAGGTATTCTTACCCTATTATTACTTATATTTGGTGAGATTTCACCAAAGACTGCTGCCTCTATAAACTCTGAAAAATTTTCTTTACTTTATGCACCTATTATTTATTTACTTATGATTGTGTTGACGCCTGCTATTTATATTATTGATAATCTTTCAGGTATGTTTTTAAAATTGTTTGGAATTAACAAAAATTCACATAAACAAACTATGACAGAGGACGAATTACGAACGCTTGTAAAAGTCAGTCAAGAAGAGGGTATTATAGAAGTTCAGGAAAATGAAATTATTAACAATCTCTTTGATTTTGGAGATTCCACTGCCAAAGATGTTATGATACCTCGAATTGATATGACCCTTATTGATGTCAATTTAGACTATCTTCAAGTAGTAGACATTTACAAACAAACAAAATATTCAAGATTTCCTGTATATAAGGAAAATCCTGATAACATAATTGGTATCTTAAACATTAAAGATATGATAACTGCACCTACTGGTCAAGCATTTAATATCCATACCATTATGCGTGAAGCATTTTTCACTTACGAAAATAAAAATACTTCTGAATTATTTGGGGAAATGCAGCGCAAAAGAAATAGTATTGCCATCGTCCTTGACGAATATGGTTCTTGTGTTGGCATGATTACTACAGAAGACTTACTTGAAGAAATTGTAGGCGAAATTCGCGATGAATATGATATTGATGAACTGGAAGCTTTTGAAAAAATTGATGAAAATATCTATCGCATTGCTGCTTCTTATAAACTTGATGATATTAACAGTGAAATTGATTCCTCTCTTGAATCTGTAGATAATGATACAATTGGCGGATATATTATTGAAAAATTAGACCGTTTTCCAAAAAAGGGAGATCGTTTTTCTATTGACAATCTTGAATTTATGGTAGAGAGAGCTTCAAAATCTCGAATTGAATCCATATTGATGAAGGTGACACCAAAAGAATAATATTAAAAGCAACAAAAAAATGAACTTGCTAATAAATTGAACTTTCCTACTAAAATAAAAAGGTATGTCCTTAAAATTGATTTTAAAAAATCATTAGGGCATACTCTTTTTATATAAAAATTATTTTTTTAACTTATTTAAAGAAACATGAAAATTTTATCCTAAAATAATATTACCATTAGCAATATTGGACATTACTTCTACTAAAAATTCATGTTCTCTTTCTAGTACTCTTGCCGCTAAATTTAGGCAGCAATGCTGGGTGAATATTAAAGATTCTATTATGATATTTTTCAAGAATAACTATATTTAACATTCTCATATAGCCTGCTAAAAATATAATATCAATATTATATTGAGATAATACATCAAGAATTTTCTTTGCCAACTTTTTTTCACTGCCAAATTTCTTTGCACTAAGATGATAAGAAGGTATTTTCTCATTATTGGCTCTTTGTAAAGCCATTGAATCTCCATTATTGCTAATAACGACTGCTACATTACTACATCTTTGTTATACCAGACTATTCTAACTGGTAAGGGCTTTTCTTTTTGCAGCTTTGCCTGCTATGAAGCCAACACAAGCTATACTTTGGATTTTAGGTATCTTTAAGCATACTTGCTCACATTTGAATAGTTTTTTGATTACTTAACAATTCCTCCTTTTGTATCACCCTATTTAATTATATAAAAAAATACGTTTATTTACAATCAAATTCATATAGTTTAAAAAAAACAATCTATACAACCTTTTGCACCTTTTCATTCAGTCCAACAAACACCACTTAACAAACTCTTGTAATAATCCCCTTATCACTTATATTCCATCTTTGCACACATTGTTCTTTTGGTATATTATAAAAATTCATCAACGTCCATTTTCCAGTTGAATGATACCATTGATTATCACCTATTGTTCTTTTTACCATCGTCTTTCCATACATAGAAGATGCAATTTTTATTAGTTGAAATCTTTTTTGTTTCCACTGTGCTGTCATGATTACCTGTCCATTTTGTACTGATGTTAAATTTTTCACATGCTGTCCGACATAATAATTTTTGTTGCCTATAGTCCACCTTAAAAAATCAAAACCAAATCTTGTCGGAGGGTAAGGTAAAATTGAATCAATATCATAAATAAGTTCCATTTCTTTGGGTCCAAAATAGCCTCCATTATCATCAAATATTACTTTATAACGATTATTGGTTGCATCCACTTTAAGATAGACATCATTTGCAGGCATAGTAAAGGTCATTATTGGATTATCTTTATTTACATCAGGCATATCTGGCATACTATACCAACTTGAAGGATATGTTTTATCATGAACATTCCAATGATATCCCTGTTTACAAACAGCACTCACCGTCACTTCTTCCTCATACTGATATAGACCGCTTCCTTTTGTAAGTTCAATCCCATTGCCTTTTACTATTTCTGGCATATAGGATGTTGTTTCTGGCAAATAACCGCCAACTCTATAATAATTTCTTGTATAATAATAATCAATCACTGTTGTTTTATCACCATATATTGGAATAATTACCTTTTCTGGAGCAAACACTCCTTCTTGATTTGTTCCCTCTCCATAAGCATATGTAAAACCTGTGTAATCTTTTATTTCAGGTATCACAAGCGCTTCTGTTGTACCAGACAATTCTTCCGTCTCTTTTAATGTATAATTGGTGGAATTATATAAATTGGCATCACTTCCTAAATCTTGTATCCAATGATTAACAATATATTTTGTATTGGTATTTGGCGTCCATTGTGCATAAAGTATTGTATCTTCTGCAAAAGTATTTGCATCTACAAGAATTTCTCCAAAAGATGATATAATCTGTCTGCCTCCAATTTTTTGTGTATAAAATCCTTGAAAAGTATAGCCTTCTCTTATTGCTTTATATGTTCCTTCAACTATATTATTTTTATGAACTTCAATGTAGGAATCATATGTATATATATGATAACTATTTTTCGTATAATTTGCATATATTTTATTATTTTTTTCTATATCCTGATTATTGTCTGCCACTGTTTTTAGTACGCCGCCATTGCCATCCAACGCAATTGTATATACAATATCTTGCTTCTTTTCCCACTGTGCAAAATATTCCATATCTTTTTGAATAAGCAATGCTGTATTAGGCTTTTTAAAAGTTCCTTTTCCATCTGCTTGTGTATTCCATCCCTTAAATAAATATCCCTCTCTTTCTTTAAACATATTTTCTTTTATATAAATCTGTGGCTCATTAATAAATGTTTGTTTAAATATATTATCTGTACCATCATTTGAATGATATGTAACTTGACGTTCCATTAATAAATTAAAAGTAATCTTTAAATTACTTTCATAAGGACATCTTTCCAAATAAAATATATGTAATGTATGATTTTGCTTTGAGGAATCAAAATATGAATGAAAATCGTTTTGTTCTATCCCATCCACATATGATTTTTTTGTAGCAAAATTAATACTTCCTTCAATACGTCCATGTATACCGCCTACATCCAAAACTAATTTCCCATCAACAAATACCCACAAATCATCATCACCGCTAAATTTAAACTCCATCGCCTGTGATTTAATTGGATTGTTTTCATCATAAAAGTCAATATACTTGACATATCCATCATCTACATAAGTAAAATCAAGTTTTGTTCTCATGCCGAAACCATAGTTTGCCTCTGTAATCCCCTGTCCATTAAAAGGAAAAAAACCTTCATTTTCTTTTCCATCTGATACAACTCTTTGTATATTCTCTTTTATATTTCTGCTATATGGAATTAACTTTTTTTGGCGGTCATCCTTTACAACATAATATTTACTACTGTCAAACTCATACCATCCATTGCTATTTATTATATATGGCATTCCATAATTTCTCAGAGCGACTCCATCATATGGCTTTAATCCGCCATAATCTGCATGCCCATTATAAGTGCCTGTATCACTATATTTATTATAGTCGCTATTATAAAAAAATGAAAATAAATTTGATATAGGACTATTAAAATCTGGAATTTCATCATCGCTTGACAATTTATCTTTTACAATTTGAGTTGTAAGATTGACATTATTATAATTTGCTTCCCCTATATCAGATGCTTGAAATGGCTTATATAAAAGTGCTTTATCGAATGTCGATAAATCAACGGGAATAAAATTCCACTTTTGATTGTTCGTTTTTGTATCTGTCCATAAGCGTATATTTGCATTTTCCTTTGGGTCTGACAAATCACTGCTCTTGGCATCTAAAACCAAATCTGTATTTTTCATAGCTGCAATACAAAATGTATTGTCTTTATTTGAAGTTATTTTCCAATTTGCATTTGATTCTACTATATTAGAATTGTCCAAATCTTCACAATTTATATTATCTCCCACATCAAATCCTGTTTGATAAAGTATGCGATTATTGCCCTTATTTTCAATAACAAAAGCATTGCAGTCACTATTATAATGAAGATGCCACATTTGATTTTTTGCACCGCTTTCTTTATCTGCAAGATAGACATTATTATTATCATCCACTGCTAATGTTAACGGATATTTTGACTGTTCTACTTGAATATAAAACCATGCATCATAATAATTGGCTAAGTTCCAATCCCATCTATTATAATCAAACAAATCCGCTTCTTTATACAATACAACATCTTTTGTAACAGGTATTTGTTCTGCATTTGCAATAATAGGTTTTATAAAAGGCAATTTATTTAGCCACAATTGCGATGCCATTATAATGATAGTTATAATACATAAAAAATTTTTAAATTGTATCCTTTTTTTTTGCTTTTTCACATTTCCTCCCATTCTGAAGCATTTATATTTTAAAACAAAAGCAAAATATTACATTTTCATTAATATCAATCACCCCACAACAAACCAACATATATCAAACTTAATATATAACTTTATCATATAAACTTTGTTGTGGGGAAATTGAACCTTTTTGATTACGATTGCAACCGAACAGCACGTTCACAGATACATTTTCCTGTCCGCCCTGCAAATTGATATTGATATATTTCCTCAACTACAAAGTCAAATGTTCCTGTTTTTATATCTGCCGTTAAAACAGTTACATTAATATCTCCATCTGTTGTTATTAATCGATTTAATGCTTCACAAAAACATTGTAATAACTGTTCAATATATTGCTCCTCGTTTTCGTACTTATATGTCATATATTGATATTGGTCTAACATACACTCAAGTGCATAATCTGTAGCGGACTCAAGACTGTCATTTACCTGATTATCTCGAACATTTTTGCTGATAATCGCAGTATGTGTCAACATAAGAATTACTATAATAAACACAAATCCACCACAACTTATAATTGTTCTCATTATATCCCTCCACTATCCGCCTTACCTAAACGCACAATTCCATAAAATGTATGAAGCTTTTTGATTTTAAATACGTTTGATTGAATACCATATTTAAGATAAATTTTATAATAATCATAATTTTGTGTACTATCCATATATTCATAATCAAACAATGTATCTATTCCCCCAAGCTCTGCCTTTACCTTATCTATTATTTCATTATTGAGCTGATGATTTTCTTCACTCTTTCCATAAATTTCAATCATGTGCTGAATATATTGTTCTTTCTCATTTGCTTTTGAAACACTGATATTCATTGTAATAAAATCAATAGAAATCAAGGTAATAATCACCATAACAATAAGATACAATGAAGTTTCAAGTATTGATTTCATATTTTAAGACAACTTACTTTTCCTTTCCTAGATTTTTTTACTCTTATTTTTAACTTAACTATTAATCTGTTACACGCTCTGATTCTCAAACTTAACGAAACATCATTTTGTCAAATAAATGATTGATTACTTCCTGATAATGAATGACCCCTATCCCAACAAAAACAAAAAATGTAATTTCAGCAATTATCTGAATTACTACATCTATATACTGCTCTATTATACTTTTCATACCCCTCCACTCTCATCTTCTTTTTTATACAGTAACAGCCATTATGATTGTTGCAAATATCAATATAATGGAATAAAGAAACAAATAAGCTGTTACCACCTCTCCATATATAGTTATCATAAATCTGCTTACTCCTCATTTATATATACTGTTAGGCATTTGCGAAACTTTTTATTTTATTATTATAAATCTGTAAAAATAATGTTTCGCAATTGCCTATTATAAAATATATATTATTTATATATAATTATTTTTTAAATTTTTAAATATTTCTAAAATTCATTATAAATAATTCATTATCACTAAAAGCATATCCGCAGATATTTTTAATGAGACAAAAATCATTGGAATATACTCTGCAAATTGCATCATACTAATACTATTCTGATTTTTTACCTCCTCATGTTTATCTATCATTTCATAATTTCTTTTAATCAACGTATTCATAGTAGTATCAATACTTTCATAATCTAATTCTGATATTGAATAAAGCATTTTTACTGTAGATGATATATCAAGAATTTCATACTCACTAAGAAAATTGTAATAAGGTCTTACATCCGTAGGTGATTCCTCCAATTCATAAATAAATTGTTCTAAAGAGGGTTTTATCACCACTGGACAGGAATCATATGTTTCTACAATCGCTGCATGTAATGGTTCTTCTGCCAAATTGATAACAACATCGCGAAGCCACTCGGAAAACGCGATATAAATATCTTCCTGCAATCTCAATAAAGCACTTTTTTTATTTAGTTTTGGTGTTGTTATAATACAGATTGCAACCATCAACACAATAATTCCTATAAAAAGATTGAACCATATTGCAATAACAAACGATATACACGCTATTATTGCGCCAACAATCCATCCAAATTTTTTGACGGCTTCTGGCTTTTTACCAAAAGCAAATATATAATCCTTCATCATTTTCTTTTCGTCTCTTTTTGAATCAATCCAATTCTTGCAATGACGCACTTGTAAATATGTATAATACACAAGACATCCCATAACAAATGCCATGGATATAAATTGATATATTACATTATCAGAAATATCCATTGTTATCTCGGAAATTCCACTGAGCATAGAACTTATCATTACAGATATCGAAGCTAATACACAGCTAATAAATATTCCAATAACAGAATTTGTTTTGATATGTTTGATATCTTCCTGATATTTATAAATTCGTTTTACCCATTTATCAAAATCCATCAATAAAATTTCAAGGGAATGATTATAACTGCCACCTTTTTCTTCGATACTGATTAAAAAGCGATGTAAGGTTTTGACTCTCTGACAATCATATTCTTTTTCAATGATACCTAATGCTTTTTGAAAAATATCTGATGATTTATCAATCTCAATTTCATAAATTGCTTTATCAACTGTCTGTTTCATTTTTCCACTGACAATTTTAGAGACATCTTTTAACGCTGTAATAATTTTAGGGCTTCTCTGAAATGAATAAGACATTTGATGAATATAAATATCCACATCATTAAATCGGATATTCTCCTTTTTTTGCAAATAAATATGAAATAAAATAACAGGTACACAAAATAATCCTAACAATACTACTAACATTATATATAAAAAACGCATTTTATACGTAATACATACGCCTACCATAAGAGTCATAAATATTAAAATATAAATTATATTATTTTTTGCATATTGTTCTATTTCACAATACCTTGCTAATTCCTTGATATCTTTATAACTTTTTATCTTCACATATCCCTCCAATTCTGTCATAAGGATTGATAACCCCATATTTATTAAATCGTTGAAGTATTAAATTAGGTAATTCCCTTGAAGTAAATTCACCATTTTCATATAGTACACTACATTGATTTACGCCATTATCTCTTGTAAAAAATGCAACTTCTTTAATTTTTCTTCTCTCATATTTGTCACATTCGACCAACACGCCTATGTCAATATATTTATATATACTGTTTACAAATCGGTCTGTGACATTACTTTCACCTAGCATATTATACATTCTGTCGGGAATACTCCGCACGCTGTCAAGATGCATCGTCGTCATACAATAAGCGCCCGTTGACAGAGAATTCATCAGGTCAAGAACTTCTGCCCCTCTTGATTCAGACAATAGCATCCAATCAATATTATGTCTTAAACCTGCTCGTATCACTTGGGAGTACGAAAATTTACTGTCAACAAAAAACTCTACACATTTTTTTCCAGGATTAATTGTCCTGTAATGAATTTCTTGATTATCTTCATAGACGCCAACCTTTTCATTGGCTGGTATAAATGTAGACAGATACTTTAACAGCTCTGTTTTTCCCGCGTGCGGCTGTCCTCCAATCACACAGTTCATATGCGCTATAATACAATTTTCTAATATATTAATAATGGTTTCTGGAGCATATTTGCTCTCAATTAATGATTCGTGGCAGAATCGAATACTTCTGGGTATCTTTCTTATCGCTACACTTTTGTTGCCACAGCGCGATTCATGCCATATAGAAATTCTAAGAGTCTCAGTGTTTGCCTCCAACACTGGATTAGACCGATTGAATGATGTCATCATAATATTGGCAAGCCGAATCGATAAATTATCAATATACGACTTTTCTAATTTTTTCTGTGATATATAACTTCCTTTTGTCAAATCAGTTATCCACAGATGTTCACCATCCCACTCAATATCGGTAATATTGTTATTGTTAATTTCTTCGGAAAGGTCTTGAAACAACTCTTCCCTATGCTGATTAATAAAACTTTTTAAATCATCTTCCTGCAATCATTTGTTCTCCATTCTGCGTCTTATTGCTCATTGCAGTACTTTTTTTTCTATCACACTCCTTTACATATCTGCTTTTTTCATTCAAGTGACTTCTATATTTATCCATTTTGCTCACCTGAACCTTGTCCTAACACTTCTGTTATCTGCTGTTCATACGAAATGTTATCAACCGCCGACGTTGTCTTTGTGTTGACAATCTTTACAACGGCAACCGTCAATAAGACTGCTGCCAATGCCGCCGCTAAGGCTACAACCACCTTACCATAATGTTCAATAATATCGTGCATACTTTTTTCCTCCTTTTTTATGCGATATTTTTATTACAATTAAAATAATATCACCAATATATATATTTGTAAAGTAGTTTTTTTATTTTTTTTATTTTCCTTATTTGTGTCATAAATCACCAATTAAAAAATAAGAAATAGTTATCTTCTTTTGGGTAAGGAAGTTCCATCTTTCCCACTCGCCGCGTGAGGTACGTGCTACAAAGCAGCAAATCACTTTATACATCTCTGTATATAAAAAACCTCCTAAGTAGATTTTGGTTATTTGCCTTGTCTACTTAAGAGGTATCATATCATTCAAAAGTGTCCTATTTACATATTAAGGTAATTGCCTTATTTGATTATTTATTTTTCACATTTCTTTCCTGCATTGATATACTGTTTCATTACCTCTGCAATCTGATAAAATTCCTTTTCATCAATTTCTGTTTCCAACATATCCAACATAATATTATAGATTTCTGAAAATGCCCCCTTTAAATAGGGATTATCCTTATACACTGGCACCGTTTTTTTTGTTTCCTTTTTTAACAGTAAAAACAGCTCATATGATGGTTTATCAAACCGCAAAAACAACATTTTCATTCCGGCTAAATAAAAAGTCTTAATAAAATCATATTCCACAGCAGCAGGAAACTTATTAAAAAATCCTGTCTGTTTATATTTATTCCATTTCAACTGATTGACTTTCAGCAAATCCAAATGGTAATTGGCATTTTTCTTTAAAACGGTCGATTCTTCATTGACAAAATAATGATATAATTTTTCATTAACAATACATAAAGTTCTTGCATACATATAAAGCAATGCCGCAAAATAAATATCTTCATAAGCTATGCCTTCAGGAAATACAATATCATTTTCTGTAAAAAATGATTTTCTAAATAACTTATCCCACACACCGCTTCCAACAACGTCCGATACTAAAAAATCGCCTGCTTGTTCTTCTTCTATTTTTACATAAACATCTTGTTCTTCAGTTCTTCTCTCATCTTTGTTTAAATATAAATTTCCGCTTTTGCCATTATCTCTTATATGACGACAATACACAAAATCACAGGGATTTTGCAATATTGTGTTATACATTTTACTGTACATATCTTTTTCTATCCAGTCATCGGAATCAACAAATGTAATATAGTCTGCCTTTGCCGCCTTTATTCCAAGATTTCTGGCGCCTCCTTGCCTTTTATTAACAGGACTTTCAATGACTTCTATTGAATCTGGATAGCGTTTTTGATATACCTTTAAAATCGACACTGTATCGTCCGTTGAGGCATCATCGACACATATCACCTGTAAATTTTCTATCCCTATATCCTGTGCAATAATGGAATCAAGACAACGTGCCGCATAAAAAACAGCATTATAAAATGGAATAATCACACTAATCTTACTTTTCATTAATATAGTTTACAAGTCCCTCTGCTTTTATTATTTTTTGCATAAACTCTGGAAATGCCTGACCTTGAAATGACTTTCCTGTCGTTATATCTGTTATAACGCCGCTGTCAAAATCAACACAAACCTTGTCACCATTTGCAATTGCTTTGGCTGCCTCAGGACATTCAATAATTGGCAGTCCAATATTAATTGCATTGCGATAAAAAATTCGTGCAAATGTCTCTGCAATCACACAGCTTACACCTGCCGCCTTAATGGCAATTGGCGCATGTTCTCTTGACGAACCACAGCCAAAATTTTTATTTGCAACAATAATGTCGCCTTTTTTAACATTTTTAATAAAATCCTTATCAATATCTTCCATACAATGTAATGCCAACTCTTTTGGGTCTGATGAATTAAGATATCTCGCAGGAATAATTACATCTGTATCTACATTATCACCATATTTAAAAACGTTTCCTTCCGCTTTCATATCATTCTCCATTTCTATGTTATTTTTAATTTATTTCATTACTTGTTACATTCCAATATCGGCTGGCTGACTTATTTTTCCTGTCACAGCACTTGCTGCTGCCACAGCCGGACTTGCTAAATAAATCTCTGAGTTGACATGTCCCATACGGCCGACAAAATTTCGGTTTGTCGTTGATACACATCGTTCTCCTTCTGCTAAAATGCCCATATATCCGCCAAGACACGGACCACAAGTAGGAGTGCTTACAACGGCACCTGCATTGATAAATATTTGAACAAGACCTTCCTCAATAGCCTTTAAATAAATTGCTTGTGTAGCTGGAATTACAATTACACGCAATCCCTTTGCAACTTTTTTGCCTTCCAATATCTTTGCGGCACATCTCAAATCATCAAGACGTCCATTAGTACAAGAACCAATAACAACCTGATTAATTGCAATATCCTCTATACTGTCAACCGTATGCGTATTTTCTGGAAGATGTGGAAAGGAAACCGTTGGCTTTATTGTTGATAAATCAATCTCTATCACTCTGTCATACTCAGCATCTTCATCAGCGGCATACTCTTTAAATGGACGCTTAGAATGTTCCTTCATATATTGTCTTGCAAGATCATCTACTGGAAATATACCATTTTTTGCGCCCGCTTCAATCGCCATATTCGCAATTGTAAATCGATCGTCCATAGAAAGATTGGCTATACCATCCCCTGTAAATTCCATTGATTGATACAAAGCGCCATCAACGCCAATCATTCCAATAATATGTAAAATAACATCTTTACCGCTGACCCATTGATTTAATTTTCCTGTAAGAACAAACTTAATTGCAGATGGCACTTTAAACCACGCTTTCCCTGTAGCCATGCCTGCCGCCATATCCGTAGAACCAACGCCCGTAGAAAATGCGCCAAGCGCGCCGTATGTACATGTATGTGAATCAGCGCCAATAATAACATCACCTGCAACGGTTAAGCCTTGTTCTGGCAGCAGCGCATGTTCAATTCCCATCTGTCCAACTTCAAAATAATTCGTAATATCATGTTTCATTGCAAACTCACGAACACATTTACAGTGTTCTGCGGATTTAATATCCTTATTAGGTACAAAATGGTCTGGCACCAATGCAATTTTATCCTTATCAAAAACTGTTTTAACGGTCATTTTTTCCATCTCATGGATAGCAACAGGTGAAGTGATATCATTGCCAAGTACAAGGTCTAAATCAGCCTCAATCAATTGACCTGCTTTGACCTCGTCAAGCCCTGCATGTGCTGCAAGAATTTTTTGCGTCATTGTCATTCCCATATTTTATATCCTTCCTCTCTTTTAAATTTTTTCTATTTTTGTATAAAATTACTATATTAAAAAATAAAACAAACAATAGAATTTTTAAACTATCTTTGTCATTGTATAACATCTATCTATTTTATGTAAATATCATTTTATCATTTTTTTATACTAGATGCGATTAAATTTTATTTTTAAATAAAATCATTCAATCTGCACATCAACACAGACAAGCGAATACAATAATTTCCATCAAATAAATATTTTAACAAAGCTTCATTGTAACGCAATATGTCCCATCTTTTACGCCAACTGTTCCCATACTTCCACAAATAATTGGTATAGATGGCGCAATATGTCCAATATCAATATCCATCACAATAGGTACATGATATTTTCCAACAATACCTGTCACCGCATCATATTGATTCAATCCCATTATATTTTGTCCCATAACAAGTGGACGTCCAATAATAAAACCTTTTACATAACGAAACCAGCCTGCATTATCCATCTGCCACATAGCACGCCTTATAGAAAATACATTTAAATCACAGCTTTCAAGAAACCATATAAAACCATCACCCTTATACCGTTCAAGAAATTCACCAACCTTATCAAACTTTGTCCCTGTCAAATTGACAAGACAATCCATACAGCCCCCGATTAATCTTCCAGTAAACTGGACTGTCTTTTGACTGTCACAAGGTTTATCCCCTATAAAACATTGAATCACGCTTTCTTCTGTATCATTTATTGGTGCTAATGGATTTTCTTCGCAACGCAAAGACTCTTTTTCCCATCTCTTATATCCTTCCATTTGAAAAGTCTTAATACCATTGTTTGTCTCAATGCCAGCTCCATATAGCAATCGATATAAATCCTGTATAGATTTATGCCATGGTTTTATACCAAATGCGCCCACATTTGGACCATATATTGTAGCAACATCATTGAGTATTGTATGTAAAAATGTAAAATTCGTATTATCGGAATATCCTAAATACCATTTAGGTTTTGCATTTCTTATCAATTCAAAATCCAGATAAGGCAAAATTTCACACATCAACTCGCCGCCGCCGCAAGATATTAAACCATCATTATCTTTACTGATATACATATCCGTTAATTCTTTTGCACATGCTTGCGGAGTATTACTAATTCCAATGCCTTTCGCCTCATAAACGTTTGGTCCTAAATCCAATTTGTAACTTAACATCTCAAATTCTTTACAGGCACTTTTAAAACATGTTATATAAGGCTCTGTGGCACATCCAAAAGAAGGTGCCACAAAGCCTATCGTTTTATTTTCATATAAAAATTCAGGATATCTCATAATATAATACTATTGCAATAAAATATATTATTTAAATAACAATATTTATATTAACAATATTATCACACTAATAATATATTATCACAATAAATACCTTTCTATAATCTTACTTCACTATTTGGTTTTGTTACTATTTCATAAATCCATTAACAATCTGTTCTTCTGCCTCTTGTTCCGTAAGACCTAACGTCATCAACTTTATAAGCTGCTCTCCTGCTATCTTTCCAATAGCAGCCTCATGGATAAGGCTTGCATCCAAATCATTTGCCTCCAATGATGGTATTGCATTGACATGTCCATCATCCATAAGAATGGCATCACATTCCGTATGTCCGTAACATTTATTATTACCTCGTATACTAGAATTAAATATTTGTTTAGACTGTCCTTTTGCAACAGAGCGTGATATAACATTTGCACTGCTGTCTGCACCATCTAAATCAACCACAAAATTCGTCTCTGCTGTTTGATTGCCATGTGTCATAATCTTTTCTTTGATAACAAGACTTGCACCATCTTTTAAATCAGCCTTTGTATCTCTTATTGTTGAATCCACACCTTTAATCTGTGTTGTCTCCATCTCCATATATCCGCCTTCATCAATATGGATAATAGTTGTTGGATTTAGGATATTTTCACCTGTTCCATCGCCCTCGCCATAATGTTTTTCAATATATTTTACCTTTGCATTCTTGCCGACAAAAAAGGTATGAATACCATCATGTTCTGATGTATCAACACCACAGTTGTGTATACCGCAGCCTGCAACAATTGTCACATCAGCGTTATCGCCAATATAAAAATCATTATACACCATATCCTTTAAACCGCTCTCACTAAGAATTACTGGAATATGCAGACTCTCATTTTTTGTATTTGGTTTAATGATAATATCAATTCCCGGTTTATCTTCTTTTGTCACAATATCAATATTAGCCGTTGTATTCCTGCCTGCAAGTCCGCCGTTGGAACGTATATTATAAGCTCCTTCTGGAACTTCATGAATATCGGCTATCTTTTCTAACATGCTTTTTTGTAACTCATCCATGCTGTCTCCATTCTTGTGTATTATAAAATCATTTTACACAAATCTCTTATACTAAATCTTTAATTTTTATAATATTATATCAAAACTGCTCGGTTCACTATGCCAATTTATCCATCAACGTTGAACATGCTTCTGAAGAAGCCAACAATGTTGGCATCACTTCTTCTTTTACCCCTTGTGCGGTCACTTCTCCATTGGCAATAACGATAATTTTATCTGCAATATTAAGAATCCTCTCCTGATGAGAAATAATAAGGATAGAACCGTTAATCTTCTCTCTCATCGCCTCAAACACACGTATTAAATTATTAAAACTCCATAAATCAATTCCTGCTTCTGGTTCATCAAATAATGACAGTTTTGTTCCTCTTGCCATAATCATAGCAATTTCTATTCGTTTAAGCTCGCCGCCTGACAATGAAGCATTTACCTCTCGATTAATATAGTCTTTGGCACATAATCCAACTTCTGAAAGATAGGAACATACTTCAGATATAGAAAGCTTTTCTCCTTTTGCCATTGTAATTAAATCCTTTACAGTAAGCCCCTTAAATCGTACTGGCTGCTGAAAAGCAAAACTAATTCCTTTTCTGGCTCTGTCTGTTATAGACATATCTGTAATGTCCTCCCCATCCAGTATTATCTTACCAGATGTTGGTTTTAATATACCCGCTATCACCTTTGCCAGTGTTGATTTGCCACCGCCATTTGGACCTGTAACGGCCACAAATCCATCTTCTAATGTAATATTAATATTCTTTAAAATTTCTTTTGTTGCCGAATCTCCATGAACTTCAAAACTAATATTCTTTAGTTCTAACATATTGACACTCCAATCTATTTTTGCCTCTTTTTATACACCGCTTTTAATTATTTATTGTATTGGAACAAATCATTGACTTTAAAATAGACATAACATTTATTTAAAGTTATAAAATATCCTAATTAAATCAACAATCACAGTATTTTTTTACCATATTTACTGCATTTTCTGCTATCAATAAATCAAAATGTTCCTTTATATAACCAATTCTCTCCAAAGTATATGGAATAAATACACAATATTCCATCATTTCATTCATGAATCGCTCAAATCTTGCCTCTGAACATCGCCCTCTCTCTAAGATAAGATAGACGCTATTATCAGAACAATCCTTATAAAGAAAATTTTTAATGCCCCATGTTTTTTTAATACACTTACAAAAATACTCCATATATTCAAGATTTTCAAATTTTGCAATTACATTTTGGTTTCCCACAGGATTGCCAAAACAATCTGCTGCAAAACTGTCTATCTTGTCTTGTTTATGGCACGCAAGCTTAAATGGTTTTGCTTTTGCTGCTGGATTCATCTCTTCCAATGGATTATTTTTTATTATATTAGACTTATTGTAAGGTGGTTTGGCAAACGCTTTGGTCATCTGCTCACCTGCTTGTTTTAACATATCGCCAAAATCTTCTGCTCCAGATGAAACTGTAAGCAACAGTGCATGATTGGGCTGTGGTGATAACTGTAAAGACATAATACCTCCTCTTGGCACAACGCCTATACTCTTTTCAGCCTCCTCGATAACAATATCCAACAATCCATGTATTTTATTTGTATCATTTCTAAAAAAATCATCTAATGTAATGTTGTTATCCTCAAGGTCTTCTTCTCTTAACAAACATTGAAATTTCGTTTCATCAATTCTTTTAAATTCCATATGTAACCTCACATATATTGTAAATCAAATTATTATTGTTATTCGCCTTATATATAACTGCTTGGCGATTGTTTTTTATTATAACATATATTTTTCAACATAAAAATAAAATTTTGAAAAATATTTTTTAAATATACAAACAATTTTTGTCATTATCTTTTATTTACGGGCAAAATTGGAATACTCTTGACTTTTTATTCTTTTTGCTTAGAATAATGGTATCAAACATTTTTGGAGGATTTATCCATGAAACTAAAATCATTCATCACAACCATTTTTATCGTGCTGATTTTTTTTATTACAACGCTTTACTTTCACTCCGAAACTATATTTGCACAGGAAGCTGAACAACTTGATATAACTATCACTTCACCAAATAAAAACTGTGATAAATTACAAGACAATTCTCATAGCACAACGATATCTTTTGAAGCACAAGATACCATCACTATTACAAGTGAGACTGCAATGGGCGGCATTTATGTTAAATTTAATGACCCTGTACAGACTTGGACGCTTTCCTATAATGACAAAACAGAAATTAAAGGCGAATATGGTTTTCTCCATGAATATGCTGCCTTTTCTGAAGATGTTACAAGTTGTACCATCACACTTGACAGCGCAATGGCAATCAGTGAGATAAGCGCTTACTCAAAAGGAACGCTTCCTCCCGATGTACAGCTTTGGACAAAACCATGTGAAGAACAAGCCGATATCCTTGTATTTTCTACTCATGCTGATGATGAAATTCTCTTTTTAGGCGGCGTCTTAGCAACCTATGCTGGACAACAAAATTTAAATGTACAAGTTTGTTATATGACAAATTATTGGGACGGCGACCGCCGCCATGAACATGAAAAACTGGATGGTTTGTGGGAAAGTGGCGTTCGTCATTACCCTGTCAACAGTGAATTTTGGGATAAATATGCTGAAAGTATTGAAGGCGCATTAAATTATTATTCTTATGATGATGTATTAAACTATATCACAACACAAGTGCGTCGTTTTAAACCGATGGTTGTTGTCACACAAGATTTAAATGGTGAATATGGACATGGCGGACATATGCTTCTTGCCAAAACTGTATGTGAAGCAGTCAACAACAGTAACGACACATCATTTTGTACCGATTCTGTCACTTCATATGGTGTCTGGGATACACCAAAAACGTATCTTCACCTTTATGGCGAAAATAAACTTACAATGGACTTAAGGCAGCCATTAAGCAATATGAATGGCAGAACAGCCGTTGAAGTTGCAAAAGATGCCTATCTAAAACATGAGTCCCAGCAATGGTGTTGGTTTTATGTCTCTGATGAATACGAATACAGCTGTGCAGACTTTGGATTATACCGCACAACAGTTGGCAACGATACAAGCAATGATATGCTTGAAAATATTGTAACTTATGAAGAACAAGCCAAAATAAAAGAGGCAGAACAAAAAAAAGCAGAGGAAGAATCCAGAAGCAAAGAACAAGAACGGCTTGCATTGGAATCCAAAAAGGCAAGTGATGAATTAAAGGCGAATACAAATACACCATCAGACAATTCAAATAATAAATTTATTATTATTCTTATCATTGTTGGTTTTGTTTTCTTAATTTTAGTAGTTGCACTGTTTGTATATAAAGTAAAAATAGAAAAAAAACGCCGTAAGGCACGTAGAAAAAAACGATTAAAAAAATAGGTTTTATTTCGTTTCCATATCACTATAGCATTCAACTTATGCTTATGGAAATCAAGTCAAGCAGATATTCGCAATCCGCTACGCTACTTGCTCAAACCATCTAGCTGCTATCGCAGCTTTTCAGTGGGAGCTTGTACTCCCACTGAAACAAGGAAGTCCCCCACTTATACCTACGGCATTGAAATGAGGAACTTCCTTGATGATATTAAATTTTACAGAGGTCATTGCAAAAATCAATGACCTCTTATATCAAATTCATGAAAAATGGTATTATTATTTCCCCATAAATAAACAATGTAATAATTGTCTCCCTCCACATTCGTCTTAAATGTTAATTTTGTATGTTCTATGATTTTTATATCTGCATCTGTTTGGCTTTCAACCACACATTCCCATTCATCTTTTGCAAATTTTAAATAGTATTCTTTTAATTCTTCCAAAGAAAGTTCACTTTTAATTAAAATAGCTCCAAAATATTGCATTCCGTTGCCATTTCCAACTAATTTTCCTGCCATATGTACAGTCTCAATAAATTCAGTATTATTGGGAAGTGGCAAATTTACAAGTTTATCTGATGTTTTCTTTGCTATATTATCATTTACAACTGGTGCAATTACTAAAACAGATAAAAAACCAATAATCACAATTAAAATAATAGTAACAAATACTTTCTTCATTTATATTAATCTCTCATTCTTTCAAAATTAAAACCTCTTTTTTACAATCTCACTACACGGTTAAATCCATCAAATGAAGTCGACCGATGCGTAACCATAATCACTACTTTTTGTCTTGTCCATTCTTGCATTGCCTCATTTATTTTTTGCTCACTCCAAACATCTAATGCAGAAGATGGTTCGTCCATCAAAAGAATAGGAGAATCCTTTAAAAATGCTCTTGCAATTGCAATACGCTGACGCTGCCCGCCTGACAGATTACTACCTCCAGCTTCAAGAAATGTGTCATAGCCTTGCGGCAGCATCACAATAAATTCATGTGCATATGCGAACTTTGCTGCCTTTATAATTTGTTCTTCCCTTACCTGCCCTGTACCAGAATATCCAAAAGCAATATTTTCACGAATACTGCCTTCAAACAGATAACTATTTTGAGGAATATAAGTAATCAACTGTCTTAACTGCCAAAGTGAATATTTATTTATATCATATCCATACAGCTTTATTTTACCTAAATTTTGCCTATAAAAACGCATAAACAGCTTTAACAAGGTGCTTTTTCCACAGCCAGATTCTCCCATAATTATAATCTTTTCATTATTCTTAACCTCCATAAAAAAATGTTTAAAAACATCTATTTTTTTATTATAAGAAAATGTTAAATTAATTACTTCAATTGGTTTGTTGCTATTTTGCGGTTCTATTATATATGGACTTTCTGGTTTTTCAAAATCAGATTCTTCGCAATCCAATTCAAGAAAATCAAAAACTCTGCCTGCTTTTACTAATGATGACGAAAATGTAGTCCATGCCGAACCAAAACTTTGCACCATTGAACGAACACCCATCTGTAATGACACAATTGCCATAACAGTTCCATAATCCATTTTGCCGCGTGTCACCAAAAATGCACCTACACCGATTGTTCCAAAACTTGCCAATATTCCTAAGAAAAAAGACATCATTTCAAGAACTGCCAATTTCCTACTTTTTTGTTTTTCTTCATTGGTTGCCTGATTATTTTGACTTTGAAACAAATCCAACACAATTGATGAACCACGAAACATTTTCAATGTTGTAAATCCCAATAAAATATCACTTAAACGTGCTGTAAGTTTTGATATTTTATTTTGAATATCCTTATCCATCTTCTTAATTTGCTGATTCATCTTAATCGAAATATATACAGTCATCAAACAAAAGCTAACAGCAATCAACGCTAACATTGGATTATACACCATCATTGCAATAATGGATGTCACACCATTTATAAATCTGCCAAACACCCAATAAATATGTGAAAAATAAGAATCCTTAAGCGAATTGGCATCCTGATTTAATGTTTTGAGCGCTTCTCCACTGTGATGATGTTCATAATAATTCATATCCATTCTCATCAATTTTTTAAAAAGCTCTATCTTAATATTAAATACAATTTTTCGCACAACTCTAATTTGAAAATATCTTCTATATGGCGCTAAACAATTGAACACAACCAATACAATACATAACACTTCTGCTTGTATAAATAAATTGTTATCTTGATATTCCAACGCATTAAAAATCAGCTTATTCATATATGGATATATTAAATTTAATAGAACGGATGTAATAAGCGTTATTATAAAAATACTCCAATATGAAACTTTATATTTTCCAATATATGAAAAATACCTTTTTAATTCTTTCATCATTCTACGCCTCTGACATACTATAATTTTGATACATTTTGCAATATGTTCCATTTGCTTTTATAAGCTCTTTATGTGTTCCAAATTCCACAATCCTGCCCTCGTCAAAAACAATAATTTCATCATAATCTACTATTGTAGCAAGACGATGTGCCACTGTAATAACCGTTTTATTTTGTGATATTATTTTTAAAGTCTCATTTATAAACCTTTCTGTCTCTTTGTCCAAAGCAGAAGTTGGCTCGTCTAATAAAAGAATTGGTGCATCCTTTAAAATTGCCCTTGCAATGGAAATTCGCTGTCTCTGACCGCCTGATAAATTGCTTCCTCGTTCTTCAAGCAAGGTATCATATTGATTTGGCAATTTCTTAATAAAATCATCACATCCTGCTTTCTTTGCAGCCTCAATTATTTCTTCTTTGCAGGCTTGCGGATTACCAATACGAATATTATCCCATACACTTATTGGAAAAATTACTGTGTCCTGTGAAATAAGCGCTAAATCATTTCTTACAACTTCTGGAGCAATATCTAAAAATTGGTTTCCATAAAATAAAATTTCACCATTGCAAACTTCATATTGTCTGCATATTAATTTAATAATCGTACTTTTTCCGCACCCACTCTGCCCTACAAAAGCAATCCTTTTTCCTTTTTCAATTGTTAAATTAAAATGATTTAAAACTTGTTTTTCACTTTCCTTTGATTTTGAATATATAAATGATACGTCTTTAAATATAAATACTTGTTTTGTCGCTTTTTCTACTTTCTCCAATTTATTTTTTGTATCTTCTATAGGCATTTCCATAATTTCAAATACGCGCTTTATAGATATCATGGCTATCTGTGTTCTAACAACCAACTGATAAGCATTGACAAGCGGTTCATTTATTTTTTCAATTCCACTGATAAACGCTAATAATATGCCTAATGTCACCGTTCCTTTAAAAGTCAAATACCCTCCAACACATAAAGCAATCGCACTTGGCGCTTCTCTGATTAGACATGAAAGCGGTTCAATATTGTATTGCCATAAATCATTTCGATTTGAAATATCAAATGTTTCTTTTAAAACTTTGTAATACTTATCCTGCATTTTCTTTTGAAGATTGTATGATTTAATGACTTCTGCTCCATCAAAAGCTTCTTGGATATTGTTATTGGTCAATCCCAGTTTTTTCACATAAGCAGATTGTGCCATTTTCACTGGTTTTAAAAGCTTAATACTAAGTGGTACTAGAACAAATAATAAACCAATACATATTGCTGCAAGCAATGGATTTAATAAAAACAGATAAACTGTAAATACGACAACCATGATTGGCACATATAGACAATCTTTAAAATAACTCTGCATATATGCTGCTATTCCTTCAATATCGGATGACATTCTCTCAACAATATCTCCAAAATTATTCTTTTCCATAAAATCTGGTGTCATCTTCATTATATGATTTACTAAATCACGCCGTAAATCTCTTAAAATTCCTGCGCCAAAAAATCCAGTCATACAGCGAACAAAATAATTGGCAAACATTCCTATTATAATTATTAATATAGCTTTCACAATAAGCTCTGGCAATATAACACCAATTGTACCTTTAACAGACTCATCAATTACTTGCTTTAAAATATCAATAATCCATACATTTGCAACAGAGCATCCAATACCTGCCAATATCGTAATCACTATATAGCCAAAATAAGGCTTTGCATAATTTATTAATCGTATCATACTATACATCTCCTTTCCTATTTGCTATACTTTTTACAGTCTATCAATTATTAAAATCGATAACAATAAAAGATATGCACGATTTTTATATACTTTCTGCAATTAATAAATATATCACAACCCGATTTAAGCCATTCAACAGCATACTTTATGATTACTTGCAAAAATCAAACAAACAGGCAAACATACCACAAGTATGTCCGTTTAGCTTGCTGCTTGCGGGAATAAAAAAGAAAAGAGGACACCTACATGCCACAACAAGACCGCCATAAAAACCGCCTTATTCCAATTGAATTTACTTTTTATGATAAACTTGAAACACTGCCAGTCAAAGACCGCTGCTCTATCGTTTTACTCACTTGTGGAAATGCCACTATAAAAATTAATCATTGTATTCGCCTGCTTCATTCTCCCTGTGTACTTTGTCTGTCACAGTATGATACGATAGAATTAATCCACTCTGAAAATTTAAGCGCTAAATCATTTCATTTTGACCCATGGTATATCAAAGCTTGTCTTTGTTTTGACAACCTTAATGATTCTGTTGAAATTGAGTCACAATATACATATGACCGTATTAATCTTTATATGTTTACAAAACATCATGACCATTTTCAGGGAATTTTTTCACTTACTCCTCAAAACTATATTCATATCAACGAATTGTTGCTTATGATTGGTGCAGAAACATTTTCTCAAAGTGATGGTTTTTGGACTTGCCGAATAAGAAGAATGTTACGCCAATTAATTAACTGCATTTCTGATATTTATGCAGATCAGCGCAAATTAAAACTTTTTGATACGCCAGAAAGCCACAATCCTGCTTCCATCTGTGCTGAATATATCCATGCTCACTATGCCGAAAATATTACGCTTGGCACTTTATGCAGCCTTGTAAATTTAAATAGAACATCTCTAAATAAACAATTTAAAACGCAATTTTTATGTACCTGCATGGAATATCTTTTAAATTACCGATTAAAGATTTCTCAGGAACTTTTATCCAATACCAATATGAAAATTCATGAAATTGCTGAAAACTGCGGTTTTAAATATGATACCTATTTTATACGGCAATTTACAAAAAAGTTAGGTATTTCTCCTGCTATGTATCGTAAAAATCCACTTTCTTACACAGCTTATGAGGGAAAAGCAATAAAAGAGTTATAAGTAATGATAAAATAACTTTACAATAGATTGATTACATAAAAAATGCAAAAAAGCAATTATAAACCTTTATAGGCTTATAATTGCTTTTTGCTATATCAATATAAAATATTTACTAAAAATTAATTATTAATTAATTTATCCTTCTCATCATTCCAGCTATAAAGCTTTCTAATTTCCTCGCCAACTTTTTCTGATGAATGTTCAGAAGCAAGCTTTCTCATCGCCTTAAAATGAACTTGTCCGCCTGCATCCGACATATCTAAAAGGAATTCTTTAGCAAATGAACCATCTTGAATGTCTGAAAGAATCTTTTTCATCGTCTTTTTCGTCTCTTCTGTGATAAGCTTTGGTCCTGTTATGTAATCACCGTATTCTGCTGTATTTGAAATAGAATATCTCATGCCGGCAAAACCTGATTGATAAATTAAATCTACAATCAACTTCATCTCATGAATACACTCAAAATAAGCATTTCTTGGGTCATAGCCTGCTTCACACAAGGTCTCAAATCCTGCCTGCATAAGAGCGCATACACCACCGCAAAGAACAGCCTGCTCACCAAAAAGGTCGGTTTCAGTCTCTGTTCTAAATGTTGTCTCAAGTACACCTGCTCTTGCTCCGCCAATACCTAATGCGTAAGCTAATGCCATATCTAATGCTTTTCCTGTCTCGTCTTGCTCTACAGCTACAAGACATGGAACGCCTTTGCCTTCTTGATACTCACTTCTTACTGTATGTCCAGGTCCTTTTGGCGCAATCATTGTAACATCAACACCTTTAGGAGCCTTGATAAGTCCAAAATGAACATTGAAACCATGTGCAAACATAAGCATATTGCCTGCTTCAAGGTTTGGTTCAATATCTTCTTTATACAACTTGGCCTGTTTTTCATCATTGATAAGAATCATAATAATATCAGCTCTCTTTGCAGCCTCCGCAGCAGTAAACACTTCAAATCCCTGCTCCTGTGCTTTCTTCCATGACTTTGAGCCTTCATAGAGACCAATAATCACATGACAGCCTGAATCCTTAAGGTTTAATGCATGCGCATGTCCCTGACTGCCGTAACCAATAATGGCAATGGTCTTACCATCTAATAAAGACAAATTACAATCCTGCTGATAATAAATCTTAGCTTCTGCCATTTTTTTATACCTCCAAATAGTAATATAATAATTTTTGGGCTATTCTTATCAAAACAGCCTATTTTTATTTTAAACTTGCAGCGCCTCTTGCAAGACCTGTTATACCAGTTCTTGCCAGCTCTGTAATTTTAAAACTGCCTAATAAATCAATAAATGCGTTTAATTTGCTCTGAGCGCCTGTAAGCTCAACAATAATGGATTCCATCGCAACATCGACAATATTTGCTCGAAATACATTGCTAAGCGTTATTACTTCCTGTCTTCGCAGTGCATCACATTCAATTTTTACAAGAACAAGCTCTCTGCATACTGAAGCCTCTGCTGGAAGTTCTATAATCTCTTTTACATCAATCAGCTTCGATACCTGTTTTTCAATCTGCTCTAAGACATCATCATCACCTGTAACGGTCACTGTCATTCTTGATAGTTTAGGGTCTGTTGTCTCCCCTACGGTCAAACTGTCAATATTGTATCCTCTTCTGGAAAATAATCCTGCTACCCTGCTAAGCACACCAGCTGAGTTTTCAACCAACATAGAAAAAACGGCATGTCTCATATTAATCCTCCATTCTTGCTTTACCTGCAAGCTTAAAGAACGGCTTACTGTTCTTTAAACTTATGTGTGAAAAATTTATTTTTCACACGACTTTCATCTAACATATGATGCTCACTGTATTGTAACAACTGTATTGCTGCTTGTCAATACGTAAATCCTACTGTCAAGGGCTTTTGCCTCTGTTTCTGAATGTGTTACTATAATAGTTATTTTATTTTTTGTATATTCTTTAACAAATTTTACAACATGCTGCTTTGATTCCTTATCCAATCCTGTAAATGGCTCATCCATGAGACAAATATCACAATCACAAAGCAGCGCTCTCGCGATTGCCACGCGTCGTTTTTGACCACCGCTAAGATTCTGAACGGGCATATCCATACATTCCTCTGGCAATATAGCCATCAACAATGCTCGTATTTTTTTTTCATTTTCCTTGCTGGTATCCTCTAAAACCAACATAATATTGCCAATAGCGCTCATCTTGTCAATCAAACGGTTTTCCTGAAATACAACGCCAATTTTGCCTGTTTTTGATATTATCCCACCATCAAATGGCAGCAATTTCATTATTATTTTAAGAAGTGTTGTCTTTCCTATCCCTGATTTTCCCATAATACAATTGATTTTTTCCTTTGTAAAAAAGGCTGAAACATCTTCTAAGACGATGGTATCATCATATTTCTTACAAATATTTTCTATTGATAACATATTTATTTTTTCTGTATTAAACCCATTTACAGTCTGTAATTTTCCTTGTATTTTACCTTGAAATACACTATTTCCTATCCATTCTAATAAATAAAAAAATATATTTTCACACAATAAACTCACACCGACAACAACAATACTCCAGGCAAATAATTGTTCGGTTAATAAATAAAGTTTTGCATAATAGAACTGCTCACCAATCGAATTTTTCGCCAATCCAATAACTTCCGCTGAAACACCTGCTTTCCAACTCATACCTATTGCAGTCTTTAAACTGTTTCTAGTATACGATAATATCTGCGGCAAATAAATATATTTTATGGTGCGTACAAATCCTATTGAAAATACCTGCCCCATCTCAAGCAATTTTTTATCGGTCTGTCTCATTCCAGCCACAACGCTGCTGTATACCATAGGAAACACAACAATAAATGAAATAAGTGCTGACACTTTAGAAGAACCAAATAAAATCAACAGCAAAATAATAAATGAAGCAACTGGCAGCGATTTCATCATATGAACTGGCGGCATAAAAAATTCATGCACCATTTGATATTTGCCAGCTAAAACACCCAACAAAGTCGCCATTATGCAGCCTGCTAAAAATCCCACTGTAATATGAATAAAACTATTTAGTAAAATCTTATAAAACTCACTTGTAATAATTAATTTTCCTAATGCTATAAACACATTAACAGGACTTGCCAATATAAGCTCAAGTCCTGTTAAATCACATACAGCCTGCCATATACACAGCCACACTGCAATTATCAATATCCTTATTAACAACAAATTCTTTTTTGATTTAATAAACATTTGCTATTATCCTTACAAACATGTACATTGTACAAATATCGGTCTCGCTCCATTTTCTCTTATGTTCTCCAAAAGTATCAAAACAGATAACGCCTCGAAATTCGCCATCTTTCAACAACTTTATCTGCAAGGTCGAACATATATCCGCTTCTGAAAAAACAGTGTACGCCTTTGGAAAATCACCTGCTATAGCTGCTGTATTAAAAATCACATTGACGCCATGACTGTCAAATAATTCTATATATTTGTCATCTTTAAGAAATTCCCCATCAATGTTGGTTACTTTATAATGTCCAAAAATTTTATCACAATTTTTTTCTTTATCAAACACTAAAATACCATGAATATCCATCCGATTCATAATATCTTCCAACACTTTGTCAAGTACACATCGTCCCTCTTTCAACAATTTATCATTCAAGTCGGCAATCATATCCAACTTATCTATAGGCTTCATAAAATTAGCGCTAATATGAAGATTTCTAAGTTTTGTATCACTGTTTATCAAATCGCCATGAATTTCTGGCGTATAAATAATAAATCGGTCTTTTCCTTTCTCTTTTGCAATATAAAGACAGCCATCCGCCAATTTAAACAATGTATCATAATCTGTGCCATTATCTGGATAAGCAGAAATCCCAATAGATACTGTAAATGTATATTCTGGATTTTTCTTTGCAAGCTCAATCCTTAATTTACTTCGGATTGCTGTTAAAAATACACGAACTTCCTCAATCGTATTATAATCGGTCAACAGGCACATAAATTCATCACCGCCGATTCTTCCAGCAATCCCTCGTTCCCCTACTGTTCTTCTTAATTCGGATGCAAAATCAGCAATAACTTCATCACCAAAACGATGACCATATGTATCATTAACAGACTTAAAGTTATCAATATCAATAATCATAAGAAATAATTTTTTTGCTTCTTTCGTACTATTTGCATTTTGTATAATGTCATGGACATCATCAGTCACAGCTCTTTTATTGAGAAGCCCTGTAGCAGAATCCTTATTTGCATCATTGCCAATCATAATACTTTTTAAGTCATACCGCCCATTCATCTCCGTAATTAGTCCTGCAACCATTACTTTGCCTGTAGCATCAACGATGGTCTCACCACGAAAATTGAGTGTATCCATTCTAAATCCCTTAGACATCAAAGACGTATGCACATTGATACTAAATACATCAACACCATCCCGAATATTGCTGCATAATCGATGAAACATATCAATATCTGCTGTCTCAATAAATCCAAGCCTTACAACACGCTTTTCCCACTCATCTAAAGTATCTTTCTCAAAAATCTCACATCGTCCATTTACATACATATATATTGTAATTAAATCGGCGCCAAATTCATACTCAAAAAATTTATCTCGGACATAATTCATAAATGCTCGATATTTTCTGGTATTATCATAATAAATCTTAAATGTGTTGTTCTGAGCAACAACATCATGGAACATCAAATTGATTTCTTTATGTTCTTTTTTTAAATCTATATTCAGTTTTCGTACAAGTATCCATCTATATGTACCTTTTTTTACTTTTACTCTAACAACAACAGGCTTATTTATCTCCATGTCCAAAATAAAATTGCAAAATATTTCCCTATCATCTAAATAAAGAAGATTCAATAAAGAATTGGGCAATTCTTTACCTATCATTCCATAAAATCGTTCATCCCCCATAATAATAGAATACTTGTCATCAATAACACAACTTGCCTCAACAATGTCATTATTTATCATATTCGTACTAACTTGTGCCATACTTATACCCCCATAAGATTATTACCATTTGCAATATATGCAAACTATAATAAACATCGTCTGCGCTTTTATTTATGCAAAGTCTTTGACCTTTTCCATCGCCTGCTTGATATCGGATATAATATCATTTACATTTTCTATACCCACAGATAAACGAATCAAATCAGGCTGCACACCTGCCTCAACAAGCTGTTCGTCAGACATTTGCCTATGTGTATGACTTGCCGGATGAAGAACGCACGTTCTAGCATCTGCAACATGTGTAACGATTGATATCATTTTTAAATTATCCATAAATGCAACTGCCGTATTTCTATCCCCTTTTAATCCAAATGAAATTACCCCACATGTTCCATTTGGCATATACTTTTGCTGCAATTCATGATATTTATTGCTAGGCAAATCGGCATAATTCACCCATGCGACATGCTCATTGCTCTCTAAAAATTGAGCCACTTTCAATGCATTCTCACAATGTCTTGGAACCCTTAAATGCAATGTCTCAAGACCTATATTGATAAGAAATGCGTTCATTGGTGACTGCACTGAACCTAAATCCCTCATAAGTTGTGCTGTAGCCTTTTGTATATAAGCCATCTTGCCAAATTTTTCTGTATAGACAACACCATGATAAGATTCATCAGGCTTTGTCAACCCTGGAAACTTATCTGCATACCTTGTCCAGTCAAAATTTCCGCTATCTACAATACATCCCCCAACAGTCATAGCATGTCCATCCATATACTTTGTCGTTGCATGTGTAACAATGTCTACTCCAAATTCAAAAGGACGACAGTTAATCGGTGTTGCAAATGTATTGTCAACAATAAACGGAACTCCATTCTGATGTGCTATATCTGCAAATTTTTCAATATCCAACACCACCAATGCTGGATTGGCAATGGTCTCTCCAAAAATACATTTCGTATTTGGTCTAAAAGCCGCCTGTATTTCTTCTTTTGTAGCATCTGGCTCAACAAATGTCACCTCAATACCAAGTTTTTTCATCGTCACGCCAAACAAATTAAACGTGCCGCCATAAATTGCCGATGTACTGATAAAATGATCTCCTGCTTCACATATGTTAAAAACTGCATAAAAGTTTGCCGACTGACCAGACCCTGTGAGCATGGCAGCATATCCGCCCTCTAAATCGCATATTTTTTTAGCTACCCAATCATTGGTTGGATTTGCCAACCTAGAATAAAAATATCCCTCTTTTTCAAGGTCAAACAATGCACCCATCTCATCACTAGAACCATACTTAAATGTTGTGCTTTGAACAATAGGCATTATCCTTGGCTCGCCATTTTGAGGCTCCCAGCCGCTTTGAATACATTTTGTCTCAATTTCATAATTACTCATTTTTTAATGAAGCTCCTTTCTTAGCCTGCAAATTTTTATCGTTCTTCTTGTGTATTTTCTTCTATACCAACATAAGTCATGGATACCTTTGTAATCATTCTATTATCTACTTCAACTACCTTAAAGTTATATCCTTTATAAATACATTGAAAATCCTCATTTTCCTGAGGGATTCTTCCCATCTTATCAATAAGAAATCCATTAATGGTATCAATATTTTCACATTCAAACACAATATCAAACATATCTTCAATATCTTCCAATAACATTGTTCCCTTAAGAATATAAGAATCATCCGATTGTTTTACAATCAATATCTCCTCATCATCATATTCATCAAGAATATCCCCCACAATCTCCTCAAGGATATCTTCCATTGTAACGATACCTGCCGTTTGTCCATACTCATCAACAACAAGCGCCATATGTATCTTTTTTGATTGCATCTCCTTAAATAATACGCTTAACTTTCTTGTCTCTGGAATAAAACAAGCATCAAACAAAACTTGATTGCGCATATCTGCTAACGTCTTATTTAAATTTCTTTTATTATCGTCAACATATACTTTAATCAAGTCTCTTAAATGTAATATTCCTAGTATATTATCTATATTGCCATCATATACTGGATATCTTGTATGATTTTCATTCATAACAAATTCAAAAGCTTCTTTTATCGTTGTATTGCAATCCAAGGCAATTATACTTTTTCTATGTATCATAACATCGGAGGCTTGTTTATCGCCAAACTCAAAAATATTATTAATCATCTCCGCTTCGTTTTTGGCAAGAACTCCTTGTTCATGACCTTCATTGACCATATCTATAATTTCTTCCTCTGTCACATCTTCCTCTTTTCTTACCTTTTTAGAAAGATTCTTAAAAAAAGTTGATATCATTCCTTCTGTTTTTGTCGTGGGGTGACCATCATTCATAATTATCCTCATTTCTGCGCTATCCATGCGCTTTCTTACCTTACTATAAAATTTTATACAGGCAAGTGCCAAAGTCTATGCTAAATCCTTGACTTTGGTACATTGCCTTTAAGTATTTAAAAAAATTTTTATTTTATAAATTGATTTACTTTGCAAATATTGTAAGTTTTCTCTGTGACTATTGTACCATATATTAATATTTATCGTCAAATCCTATTTCCCCATCTCTAAACTTACCAGTAAAGCATGGTTTACCTCGTCAATAATTTCATTGTCGAGATGACAAACTTTATCTTTTAATCTTGTTTTGTCAATCGTGCGAAGCTGCTCCAAAAGAATGACCGAATCTTTTACTAAGTCATATCGCATGGAATCAATTTCCACATGTGTTGGAAGCTTTGCCTTTGTCATTTTGCTTGTAATTGCAGCACATATAACAGTTGGACTATGTTTATTTCCTGTATCGTTCTGTATAATAAGTACTGGTCTTATTCCACCTTGTTCGGAACCAACAACGGGTCTTAAGTCTGCATAAAATATATCTCCACGTTTTACTACCACACCAATCACACTCCCTCAAAAATCGCTCTTGTGATTTTAGTATTTCCAGACTGTCGGCGTGTATTCAAATAAATTTATTTTAAGTTAAAACCATCCCATTTTTCATGGAAATAGTCATGACTGCCTATATATTTTTCATTCATATAATAATTTCTTGGAATCCTTTTATTTAAATCGCATACAAATTCATAGTTAAATGTTCCTGCAAGTTTCGCAATCTCCTCAATAGTGATAACTTCATTTCCATCTTTTCCTATCAATGTCACAATATCATTGCGTTTTACATGCTCAATTTCGGTGACATCCACCATTAATTGGTCCATACACACTCTTCCAACAATAGGCGCTTTTTTTCCATGTATCAAAACATAACCTTTTGATGATAAACTTCTTGGATAGCCATCGCCATATCCCACCGAAACGGTTGCAAGAACCGTCTGTTTTGTTGTCTCAAATGTGCCGCCATAACTTACTTTCTGTCCAGCCTCTACACATTTTACCATAGTGACATGACTCTTTAACTCCAGAGCAGGTCTTAAATCAACATTTGATTGTTCAACCTCATCGGATGGATACATGCCATACATTGCAATTCCAAGCCGAACCATATCCTTATATGTATGGGGCATATCAATTACAGCAGCACTATTTGCACAATGTTGAATCTCAAAATCAATGCCTTGCCCATGTAAATACTCAATAAAATTTGAAAACTTTTCAAACTGTTTATTTGTCTGATATTTATTTTTTTCATCAGCTGTTGCAAAATGAGTAAAAATCCCCTGTGCCTTAATATTTTCAAGCGCTGCAATTTTTTTAATAATGGCAGCTCCACCAAAGTTGGGTTCCAACCCGATACGTCTCATTCCAGTATCCACTTTAATATGACATACTGCCGTCTTGTTTAATTCTTTTGCTACCATATCAAGCTCTTTTGCTGTTTCATAATCAAATATCGTTGCCGCAACATTATATTTTACAAGCGTTGTATATTCATCGGTATTGACAAAACCAAGAATTAAAATAGGCTTATCAATTCCATTTTCTCTTAAGTTGACTGCCTCATCTAAAGTGGCAACAGCATAGCCATATACTTTATTATAGACAGCCTTAGCCACTGCTATATCACCATGTCCATATCCGTCCGCCTTCACCACAGCTAACGCCTTTGTACCAGAAGGTGTAAGTGCCATTAATCGGTCAACATTATCACATATGATATCTAACCGGATATCTGCATAAACCCTATAATACTTCCTCATCCTACTAACTAAGCCTTTCTTTTTATCGCAATTATTTACAACAATTTTATACTTGTTTCGGTTATGCTATACTTATTTATAGCCATCTAACCATTAGTTTTGCTGTATTGCACTTATTTACAACAATTTTGTAACTGCTTCTGCTATATCCCATGCCACAGTCCCATTAACGCCTTTTTCTTTCCTGCATATATCCCCTGCACAGCCATGTATATAAACAGCCATTGCAGCAATCCATTCTGGTGATACTTCTTCATACTTATATAAGCAGGCAATTCCTGCAATAATTCCTGTCAGCACATCACCTGCGCCAGCTGTCGCCATACCACAATTTCCAGAAGTATTGATATAAGTCCCTTTTCTCCCTGTTGTAATGGTAGCAGCATCTTTTAATACACAAGCATCACACATCATTGCATACAACTTCTTTGCTGATTCAATAGGATGCTCTTTTACTTGTAAAATATCACTTTTTAAAAGCCTTGAAGCCTCTCCAATATGTGGTGTAATAATGATATGAACCTTACCTTGTTCTTTTATATATTCTAGTTGTTTCATCAATAATGGATAAATCGGTTGTTGATTTTTCAAAGATGGATTCAATGGTTGAATTTCAAAAGATTTGCTTGACGATTGCTGATTTTGTGCTGCGATTATATTGAGTGCGTCCGCATCCAAAATAAGCATTTTAGGGGTATTCCAAGTTGCTTTTGCCATAAAATCAATCATATCATAAACGATTTTAACGGATATTTCTTGTGTAGACAATCCAGGTCCTGCAACAATACAATCCGCCCATTCTATCAGTTCTCTAAGATGCACAGCATTTTCATCTGTATAGTTACTATAAATATCTGCAATGACCTCTGGCACTTTCACAATTAAAGGCGTTCTGTTATCTGTATGTGTAAAGACACGAACCAAGCCGCACCCTGACCGAAAAGCGGCTCTGGCACTTAAACAAGCAGCACCGCACATATCTTTTGACCCTGCAATAATAAGAGTTTTGCCACATTTTCCTTTATCGTAATCAATTTTATGTTTTGGAAGCCAACCGACATCATTTTTATTGATAGAAAATGTATCTATATTGGACAATATATTATCACAGACAAATCCAATATCTTTTACAATAATGGTTCCACAATAATTTTTGCCCTTGCCGCATAACATACCAATCTTGTTATAACCAAAGGTAACGGTTTTATCTGCTTTTACAGCAGTACCCATCACTTCGCCTGTTGAAGCATTAATCCCTGATGGAACATCCACTGCAATTTTATATGAATGAATGCAATTAATAGAATCAATAATTTCTTTATAATACCCTGTTATTTCCCTTGACAGTCCAATTCCAAATATAGCATCTACAATATAATCATATGTTGCATCAGCGACTTTGTTTACAAGTGACATTCCCATATTTTCTATGATTGATTTTTGAATAGCATATTCTTTTGTTCCTTCTTTATCAGAAACAAGCAAAATTTTAACACCAAATCCACGCTGAAAAAGAATCCTTCCAACCGCCAAGCCATCTGCGCCATTATTGCCAGAGCCGCACACGACCAGCACACTGCCCTTTTTCATATCCAAAAACACATCGGCAACAGCCAATGCAGCACGTTCCATCAACACTACAGAAGGAATCCCAATATGATGTATAGAATAGTCGTCTACTTGTTTCATTTGTTCCGAATTTAATACATATTCCATTATAATCCCCATTTTCAAATATTTTATACAAATAAATCATTATAATATTGTATGTTATACAATAATCCTACCAATTTATTTTAATTTCCTATTCCAAAGCGTATCGCAGAATTGTGCAATAAAAATTTTATGTATCTTTATAAAAATAAAAATTTACTGTTCATTAATTTTATCCAATATTCCCATCACTTCTGCGCCTAATATATGGTGCATACCTGCATATAACTGATTATTTGTTTCCTCTTTATCCTGCTTAATCAGCAGATTTCTTTTTAATTTTACCCTGGTAGCATCAATCCATTTGTTAAGAACTTCCAAATCCTTATTGTTTTCATTAATCTTATCAAAACACATTTTTGCTGTTTCAATTAAAAGTTTATGATTTGCCTCCGCCAATCTTTTCGGAATCTCTTTTTCTTCATCTTCCAATTCTAATATTTTTTCTTTTGCTTCATGGATTAACTTCTGATTTTTATTCATTCGTTTTTTATGTTTACTGCTGCTGTCTTCTTCCATATTTTCAACCACATCTTGTATAAGTTGTGACTTTATCTTTTTAACATCTGCAAGGTCATTTGTAACTTGCCCCTGCCTTTTTAATAATTCATTAACCTGACCTTCCCAATAACGAATTTCATCCGTCTTGCTGATTTCCGGTACTAATTGATACCAACGTTGATTTAATGTAAGTATCGGAACAGTTTTATAAGCCAGAGTTTCTTTTAACACTTCATAAGTTATCTCTGCCATAATTCCCTCCAAAAAAGGGCTGTCGTCCTAAACAAATATACAAGAGGCAGCATATTTCAACATGAAACTTGACAATATCTTGTAAGCATTTGCTTGGCGCAACAAGCCCACCACATCCTAATTTATAATTTCATTACTTGCAATTGTATAAGATAATCTCATTAGACTTTCTGATAAATGTACATTCTCCACAATAACATCATCGGATAAGTTCAAATCCGTATGTGCAAAATTCCATATGGCTTTAATACCGCAATCGACAACCATATGCGCTACTTCTTTTGCAACCTGTCGAGGCACAGTGAGTACAACAATTTCAATATCATTATTTTTTATATAATTAGAAAACTCACTCATCATTTTTATCTTTAAATCACCAATTCCCAAACCTTCCAGTGTTGGATTATTATCAAAAACTGCCTGAATCAAAAATCCTCTCTTTGCAAAATCACCAGAATTAACAAGAGCTGAAGCAAGGTTGCCTGCTCCGATAATTACCATATTATGTGTGCGGTCAATGCCAAGTATCTTTCCTATCTCCTCATACAAATACTGAACATTATATCCATAACCTTGCTGTCCAAAACCTCCAAAATTATTTAAGTCCTGCCTTATCTGTGAAGCAGTCACTTTCATTTTCATGCTTAACTCTTTTGAAGAAATCCTTTGAACGCCTCCCTCAATCAATTCACCAAGATATCTGTAATATCTTGGAAGTCTTTTTATTACTGCTGAAGAAATCTTTTTATTTTCGTCCATATTCTATACGCACCTTTCGCTAAGCCTCATCGCTATCACAATTATACCTCGATGATAAATAATTGTCAAAACCTTGTCAAACAGCAATTCACCCATAGTCGTTGTGTATTATATCATAATTTAATTCATAGTAGAACATATAGCTTAGCTTTTATCAAGATTATTATGTCACGAAATAGAAATAATTTCTATCCTAACACCTTTTTTGCAATATCAACGGATTCTTTTGCATCTTTTGAGTAGAAATCAGCATGTATCTCTTTTGCATACTCTGGAGTTAGTACTGCTCCTCCAACCATAATTTTACAGTCTAAATGATTGTCATGTATCAGTTGAATCGTCTCTTTCATGGAAACAAGCGTTGTTGTCATCAATGCTGATAGACCAACTAATTTTGCATCATGTTCTACAATAGCATCCACCACTTTTTGATATGGAACATCCTTTCCTAAATCAATCACTTCATAGCCATAATTTTCAAGCAAAACCTTTACAATATTTTTGCCAATATCATGCACATCGCCCTTTACTGTCGCAATTACAATTTTCCCCTTACTAACAGGAGCCGCATTGCTGTTTGCCATATGATTTTTTATCACCTCAAAAGCGGATTGTGCCACCGAAGCAGACATAATAAGCTGCGGCAAAAACAGGATTCCTTTTTCAAAATCATCCCCTATTTTATCCAATGCAGGAATAAGTACTTTATTGATAACCTCCATTGAATCCACTTGTTCAAGCAGTTTTTTTGTATAATCCGCACCTTCCTTTTTAAGACCGCTAAGAACGGCATTGTACAGCTTTAATTGTTCTCCCTCTAAATTTATTCCTTCTGCACTATTTAACACTGCATTGCCAGTATCATCTGTATTTACATTTCCTGCCGCTTTTGGACTATCCATCACAATTTTTGAAAATGTTTTTCCTGCATAATGTGCAATAAAATCAACCGAATTTTCATCGTATCCTTTTAAGAGTTTAAATGCTCGGACTGCTCCTGTCATTTCTTCAATATTTGGATTAATAATCGGCAAATCAAGTCCATTTTCAAGTGCCATTGTAAGAAAAATATGATTGACAAGAACTCGATTCGGCAACCCAAATGAGATGTTAGAAACACCTAACACCGTTTTTAGTCCTAATTCGGTCTTTACCATATTTACTGCTTTTAATGTCTCAACGACACCTTCCTGCTCTGCCGATGCAGTGAGTGTCAAGCAGTCAATATATACATCTTCTCTTGGAATACCAAACTGGGCAGCCCTGTCTACTATTTTTTTAGCAATTGCAAATCGGTCTTTTGCTTTTTTGGGTATGC
Organism: uncultured Lachnospira sp.; assembly: GCA_910585095.1. Lineage (GTDB taxonomy): Bacteria > Bacillota > Clostridia > Lachnospirales > Lachnospiraceae > Lachnospira. The sequence goes on along the minus strand of CAJUBU010000008.1, from coordinate 89,610 downwards.
CATTTTTGTCTAAAGTCAATCCTACAACGGCGGCGCCATATTTTTTGACAAGCGGAAGAATGGTATTTAACGATTCTTCCTCTCCATTGACAGAATTGACAATTGGTTTTCCATTATAAATGCGAAGAGCCGCATCAAGTACTTCCGGAATGGTTGAATCAATCTGCAATGGAACGTCAACAATAGATTGGAGCGATTTCACCACCGTAACCATCATTTCTTTTTCATCAATTCCTGGAAGCCCAACATTGACATCAAGAATATCTGCACCAGCCTGCACTTGTTCTAATGCCTGATTGAGAATATAGTCAATATCTCCTTTTATCAACGCTTCTTTAAATAACTTCTTTCCTGTCGGATTAATGCGTTCTCCTATAATTCTTGGCTCTGTTACAGAAACGGCTTTTGTTGCTGAACAAACTGCTGCTGGAATAATTGTCTTTTGCTTTATAACCTTATTTCCATTTATTTTTAACATATTTGACAATTCTTCTATAAATTCTGGATTTGTTCCGCAACATCCACCAAATATTTTAATTCCATACTTTCTTAAATCTTTCATATACTCTGCAAACTGAACAGCAGTGACATTATATTCATTTGTCTTTGGGTCCGGAAGCCCTGCATTTGGTTTTACAATAATTGGTTTATCTGTCCACCTTGATAATTCCTCAATAACAGGCTCTAGTTCCTTTGGTCCTAGTGAACAATTGACACCAAGCGCATCCACATCAAGCCCTTTTAATGTAAGAGCCATTGATGGAATCATACAGCCTGTAAATGTTCGCATAGTACTCTCAAATGTCATCGTACACATAATAGGAAGACTACTATGTTCTTTTGCTGCAAGAACAGCTGATTTTATATCCAACAAATCAGTCATGGTCTCAAAAACAATAACATCTGCTCCCGCTTTACTTCCAGCTTCTACAATTTCTGCATACATCTCATAGGCTTCCTCAAAGCACAACGTTCCTGTCGGTTCTAACAATTGACCTATCGGTCCAATATCCAAAGCTACAAGTGCTTCTGGCTTTACATTTTGGACTGCCTTCTTTGCATTTTCAACACCAGCACTCACAAGTTCTTCAACACTATATCCACAATCCAAAAGCTTATAGGAATTGGCGCCAAATGTATTGGTATATATTATATCGGCACCTGCATTCAAATACTTTTCATGGATAGATATTAATAATTGTGGATTTTCTATATTTAATAGTTCAGGAATCTCTCCAATTTTCATGCCTGCTGCCTGAAGCATTGTCCCCATCGCTCCATCTAACACAACATACTCTCTGTCTAATAGTGCCTTAAAACCTTTAGCCATTACAATGACCACCTTTCTGTCTAATATTACATTGTTCTCTCATATTACATGTCTGACAGCCTCTTGCTGTCTTTTCTATCGGATTATCGGATAATCCAATAATCGCTGTTACCGATTTTGTTGGCGTAAGCATACAAGATGCATTGACATTTAATCCAATTCGTTTAGGCGCCTCAAGCACATTTAAAAAATCTTTCTGCAATAAAATAGGCAAATCGCCATATCCTATGCCAAATCGGAAGGTTTGATATTTATTGGGATAAGTCTTTCTTATAATATGCTCTACTTTATCACAAACCTGCTCAATTGCTACACTGGCAAGACTGTCCACAATCACAGCTTTTGCCATATCTTCCACCTGTGTAACGCGAATTAATCGGTCAATGCTATCTGATAATGTCACTGCCATAAGCACTGCCATATCACAGCCTTTTAAATGTTTTTCAATAGAATTGCCCGTAAGCACAAGATTACATCCTTCTATTGATATGCCATGATTTTCATTAATTTCTGATTCTGTTGTCATTATATGACAAACTTTATATATATATCTTGGCTTTGCTAATACAAGAACTTTCTCCTCGCATATATCCATCAATTGTTTTACTGTACTATCCAGTGTATCCCCCGAATAGCCTAAATATCTTAATGCCTCTTTGCGGTTTAATTCTTCAAGTTTTATATTTTCTGTCATTCTTGTAAATACACCTTTCTATTTATGGCGGTTTTATATAATCATTTTACAATAAGATAATTATCTTACAATAATATAATTATTTTCCACTTATTTCAAGATTATTATTACAACTCTTTCTTTTTTAGAAATTTCTTGGTATTATATAAGGACTATTGTTAAAAAAATGGGACTTTTTAGTTCAACAAATTTGCTTGCAAAAACAAATTTATATATTAAGAAAGGATTTTGATAAAATGATTTTATCATGCAGTCATATAACAAAGGCATTTGGCGACCATACTATCGTCTCCGATGCAACATTTCATATAGAAGAACACGAAAAAGCAGCGATTATTGGCATCAATGGAGCTGGCAAATCAACCTTATTAAAAATTATTGTTGGCGAATTGGAATCCGATGCTGGCAATGTAACAATATCTTCAGGCAAAACATTAGGCTATCTTGCCCAGCAACAAAATTTATCGACACATAAAACCATTTATGATGAAGTAGTTGATACCAGACAAGATATTCTTCAAATGGAAGCCGATATACGAGAAATGGAAAAACAGATGAATCATCTTTTGGGAGATGAACTTGAAACACTCTTAACCAAATATACCACGCTCACACATCAGTTTGAACTTATAAATGGTTATTCTTACCGCAGTGAAGTTGTCGGTGTTCTAAAAGGCTTAGGATTTGTGGAAGAAGATTTTACACTTAAAGTTGATACGCTTTCGGGCGGGCAAAAAACAAGGGTAGCGTTAAGTAAATTGCTTCTGTCCTCCCCTGATATCATTCTTTTGGACGAGCCGACCAACCATTTAGATATGGAATCCATTACATGGCTGGAAAACTATTTAGCTTCCTATAATGGCAGTGTTATTATCGTTGCGCATGACCGCTATTTTCTTGATAAAATTGTAACAAAAATTATTGAGATTGATTGTTCTAAAGTCACTTGCTTTTCAGGCAATTATACGGATTATGCTGCAAAAAAAGCGGTACTTCGCAATATGCAGTTAAAAGAATATCTCAATCAACAACAAAATATCAAACATCAAGAGGAAGTTATTGCAAAACTAAAACAGTTTAACCGCGAAAAATCAATTAAACGTGCTGAGAGCCGCGAAAAAATGCTAAATAAAATAGAGCGTGTAGAAAAGCCAATTGAAGTAAATAACAAAATGAATATCCAATTGGAACCAGAAGTGATAAGCGGCAATGATGTTCTTTCTGTCAAAAACTTATCCAAATCATTTGACGATAACATATTATTTAACGATATCAGCTTTGAGATAAAGCGCGGCGAACGCGTTGCACTTATTGGCAATAATGGTACAGGAAAGACAACACTATTAAAAATTATTAACCATCTTATTCCTGCTAATTGTGGTGAAATACAGCTTGGAGCAAAAGTATCAATTGGTTATTACGACCAGGAACATCATGTGCTAGACCTTGAAAAAACATTATTTGAGGAAATCCAAGATGCCTATCCAGACCTTAATCACACAAAAATTCGTAATACATTAGCTGCCTTTTTATTTACGGGTCTTGACGTATTTCGATATATCCGTGAGTTAAGCGGAGGCGAACGAGGTCGATTATCGCTTGCTAAGCTGATGTTATCCAACGCCAATTTTTTGATACTTGATGAGCCAACCAATCATCTTGATATGGTATCAAAAGAAATTCTTGAGGATGCATTAAACCATTATACAGGGACAGTGTTGTATGTATCACATGACCGCTACTTTATCAACACAACGGCAACAAGGATTATTGAATTAACGGATAAGACCATTGTAAATTATATAGGAAATTATGATTATTATTTAAATAAACGTGATATACTAACAAATAAAGCGTTTAGCAATCATACCAAAAATATAAATTCTAAAATAGAAAACGTATCGACAATGGAGTCTAACCATTTAAAAGAAGTAAAAATTTCTGAAAAATCCAAAAATTCTAAAGAATTATGGCAACAATCAAAAGAAGAACAAGCAAAATTGAAAAAAATAAAAAATAAACTTAAAAATGTAGAAGAAAAAATTAATGAATTAGAAGAACGACTAAAAGATATTGATAAAGAATATATACAGCCTGAAATTTCTAGCAACACAGAAAAATTGACAAAACTGCACAATGAAAAAGTATGCTTATCAGACGAACTTGATAAACTGTATGAACAGTGGGAAGAATTGTCTACAATAACAATATAAAAAAAGTGTGTTTACAACTCTTTTACTCTCAATGACGTTTTTTGTTGACAAATGTAATATTAAGTAGTATATATAGCTTATAATTATCAACTCATATAAGGAGGGTGTTTTTTTATGAACAAGACAGAATTAGTTGCAGCAATGGCTGAAAAGTGTGAATTATCCAAAAAAGATACAGAAAAAGTACTCAAAGCTTTTACTGAAACCGTTTCTGAGCAGTTAAAGAAGGGTGACAAAATACAGCTTGTTGGCTTTGGTACATTTGAAGTTGTCGACAGGGCGGCAAGAACTGGTAAAAATCCTCAAACTGGTAAAGCAATCAATATTGCTGCTTGCAAGGCACCTAAGTTTAAGGCTGGTAAGGCTCTAAAAGAAGTCGTAAACAAAAAAAAGTAATGTTCACATTTTTGGTACGTGTAGATGCGAAACGTTTAAGAGGCTGTCCTACGGCAGTCTCTTTTTCTTCCTTATGATAAAACAATCATTCTTTTGTGTCTGTGTGTTGCTTGACATAAAAATTCTAAAAAAATACTCATTATAAAAAATGTAATGTTCTAAAAAAATCAATGATTCAAAAAGAGCCTATATATTCTTTATAAAAAGCAACACAGAAATGGAGATTTTAATATGGAAATCGAACGTAAATTTCTTGTCTCTGATATTCCGTCAGATTTGACAAAATATAAATGTCATCTTATCGAACAGGGCTATCTTTCAACAAAGCCTGTCGTGCGTGTCAGGAAAGATAACGATACTTACTGGCTTACTTACAAAGGTGGAGGAATGATGGCACGTGAAGAATATAATCTTCCACTCACCAAAGAATCATATGAACATTTAATCAAAAAAGCAGATGGCAATATTATTACAAAACATCGATATGAAATACCAGATGGAACGGGAAAAACGATTGAACTAGATATTTTTGACGGACTATTTGAAGGAACCATTTTTGCGGAAGTGGAATTTGATTCCATTGAAGAAGCCAATTCTTATATACCCCCAAGTTGGCTTACAAAAGATGTCACCCATGAAAAGGCTTATCACAACAGTCATATGAGCCAGAAAAAATTGAACTAAACGAAAAATTTGAAAGGTACATTATGAAATCATGAAATCCATTTTTAAAAGTGACCATTATCGTATTACAAAACAACGATTAAAATTATCTCTATTTACATTTTTTAAATGGGTAGCCTGCTCCTGTTTTGCAGGTGTGGTAATCGGTTTTATTGGCACGATTTTTCACATTCTTCTTGAACATGTCACCGAATTTCGTCAAACTCATTGGTGGATGCTCTTTCTTCTTCCAATAGCTGGAATACTGATAACCGCTATTTATCATACTGCCCATGCCGCAAAAAATCGCGGCACGAATTTAGTTATAACAGCTATTCAGTCCAATGAAGAAGTACCTGGAAGAATGGCGCCTCTCATTATGATTTCAACACTGTTGACACATGCGTGCGGCGGCTCTGCTGGACGTGAAGGCGCTGCTCTTCAAATAGGCGGTTCCATTGGCAATGAACTTGCCAAATTTTTTGATTTTGATGAAAAAGACACTCGAATATTAATTATGTGTGGTATGAGTGCATGCTTTGGCGCTCTTTTTGGTACGCCTATCGCTGCTGCCATTTTTTCAATGGAGGTTATCAGCGTTGGCATTATGTACTATGCTGCACTTGTTCCATGTACCATTTCAGCACTTATAGGAAGTGGTATTTCCTCTATATTTGGAATATCTGGAACACATTTTGACATTGGCATCATGCCTAATTTTTCCTTAGGAAATGCCGCAAAAATGATACTCATGTCCGCACTTTTTGCACTTGCAAGTATTATTTTATGTATAACACTTCACAAAGCCCATGCACTCTATTCAAAATATTTAGAAAACCAATATATACGAGCAGCAGCAGCAGGCATTTTTGTTATTATACTGCGTTTCCTATGTGGTAGTTTGGACTATCTTGGTGCAGGAACCGATATTATTGCAAAAAGTTTTGTAACGCAAAGTATCTGGTATGCCTTTTTATTAAAAATAATATTTACTGCTATTACGCTTGGCGGTGGATTTAAAGGTGGTGAGATTGTCCCAACATTATTTGTCGGCGCAACACTTGGAAGCTTTTTAGGTCCTGTTTTTGGTCTTCCAATTGGGCTATGTGCTGCCTGCGGCATGGTGACTGTATTTTGTGGAGTAACCAATTGTCCTCTCACTTCACTGATATTATCAATAGAAATGTTTGGCGGCGACAGCATCAAATTTTGTATGCTCTGTATTGCTATTGGATATTTGCTTTCAGGATATTACAGCTTATACAATAGTCAAAAAATTATATATTCAAAATATAAGACGGAGTATGTTAATAAAAAAACGCATTAAAAATTAAGCGGATATTTGCAATCCGCTACGCTACTTGCTCATAACCTTATAGCTGCTATCACAGCTTTTCAGTGGGAGTTTATACCCCACTAACACAAACAAGTCCCTACTTATGCCTTTGCAACATAAAAGGCGCATAAAACACGCACAAGATACAGAACAACTAAAGGCTGAAAACACCTTAGAATGGGTAGGAAGAATGAATACCATACAAGCTTGTGCGATGAAGGCTGTGAATAAGGAAATCATTTTCGCATAGGCAGTATGGCGACAGAGGGTAAAAGCTCTGTCGCTTTTCTTTTCGGGATGTTTTATATAAAGATGATGGTTAAAAGCAATATGTTTGTAAACATTCAGCCAGATGGATTGACAAAATGTATTTTTGCTATTATAATAATCAATGAACAAATATTCATTCAATAAGGAGGACTAGAATGCCGAAGTCTCCAGAAAGATGCCAAGAAATTCGTGAAGAAGCTCGTTCTAAAATATTGCATGACTCCATGCTTTATTTTGCTAAGAATGGTTTTGCTGGCACAAAGATAAGTGATTTAGCAAAACATATTGGTATAGGGCAAGGAACTCTGTATGTATATTTCAAGTCAAAAGAAGAATTATTCAACGAAATATATACTTTAACAAATTACAATGAAGATATTAAAGAGTTGAAGATTCTTGCACATTTACCTATATCAGCCAAAAAAAAGATACTCAAACTCTCCCAAAGCATAATGACTAATCTTATACAGGATGAAACTTATGCAGCCAAAGTTGCGTTGAATACGCAGATGACACTTGAAAAAAAGGGATTTGTTTCTGATGAAACTATCTATCAATCAAAATTGTATCAAATTACTGAAAAGATAATTATTCAAGGACAAAAAGAAGGAAGTGTTGTGGATGGTATGCCAATGAAATTAGCCGATTATTTCTGGGGCGTTGTTTACCTTTATTCCCTTAGAAAGTTATTCACAACGAAATACGAACTAATTTCTGAGAAAGATTTAGCCCGTATTTTATTAAAAGATGAAGCATAAAGGAGTTAGTGTGAAAAATAATGCTGATGCACTTATTTTTCACAAATAGGGTTTGATGCGACAATAGAAATCGCCTACGCCACTGCTTTAGCAGTTTTTTCTATTGCGCAATTTCTATGCTACGCTTCGGAATGGGGGATTTTTATGAAAAAAATAGCAATTATAACAGGTGCGTCTGGAGGCATAGGACAGATATTTGTCTGTGAACTTATGAAAGAAACGCTTGATGAAATATGGGTTATTGGCAGAAATCAACAACGGCTTCTTGCTCTGAAAAAAGAATATGGGGAAAAAATCGTTCCTATATGCAAAGACTTAACAGAGGACACAGATATATTATCTATTTCAGATTTATTAAAAGAACAAACCATATCTATCTTATGGTTAGTGAATAATGCAGGAATAGCAAAAATGGCTCCATCGGCAAAGTTTTCTATTTCGGAAATCAATCAGACGATTGACCTAAATTGTAAATCACCTGCCAAGCTTATCAATATCTGCATTCCGTTTATGGAAAAGGGAGCAAAGATATTGAATATTTCTTCTGCTTCTGCATTTCAACCTGTACCATATATCAATTTGTATGCTGCTACAAAAGCTTTTGAACGAAGTTACTCCCGTGCTTTAAACGCAGAGCTGAAGCCATCTGGAATTACAGTAACGGCTGTTTGCCCAAGCTGGGTGGACACAGCAATGCTGTCAAAAGAGATTGATGGTAAAAAGGTGCATTTTCCTGGAATTGTCACTCCCGAAAAAGTGGTTAAAAGGGCATTGAAGGATGCAAAAAAAGGCAGGGATATGTCTATCTGTTCACTCTATGTAAAATGCCAACATTTAAATGTAAAGCTATTACCACAGAAATTAACCATGAAAGTTTGGCTGTATGGTATCAGAAAATATCTATGAGGGTAGAAAATGAATGAAATTGTAACGGAACGCTCGAATCTCTTTGAGCCTAATGTTTATATTACGATATGTGTTGAAATAGCAGGAAAAGTATGTTCGCATAAGCTGTCTACCGCTATAAAACAAGCATTTGAAGCAAACGAGGCTACGATGTCAAAAATTGTGTTAGAACATGGTTTTGCATATTATGAAAAAATTCCTGTATCAAACTGTAAAATAGAGATTAAAAATGAAAATGAGAACTGGATAGAGCTTGTGAATCAAAATGAAAAAATTCCGTTCGAGATTGATAAAGGAGAATTAGTTAGAGTTTTTATCATACCATCTGAGGATAAAACACAGATTATAATTATGGCTCATCATTTAGTGGGCGATGGTAAATCCATAATCTATTTTGTCAAGGATATCATGAATGCTTTATCAGGTATTTCTCTTACCTACAAACCTCTTACTTTACTTAAAAGAAATTTGTCGCAAGAAGGGTTGTCTGTAATTGCAAAATTATATGCCCACTATTGTAAACATAAATGGAACAACCATTTTTTTACATGGCAGGATTATTATGATTTACACAAGAAATATTGGAAATCAGTTTCATCTGATATACAATACGAAACTTTGTCTGTTCGGGAAACACAAAAAATAAAAGACGATGCAAAGCAAATTGGCTGTTCCGTCAATAGTTATATTGTAACGCTGTTTTTGCAAAAATATCCATACCTGTGTAAAGTAGGAATACCTGTCAGCATACGGCAAGATAAAAACGAAACTATGTCAAACCTTACTTCTGGTATTAGCATTAATTATAAGTATAATGTAGAAAAAACTTTTGCTGAAAATGCAGTACAAGTTCATAAAAGAATAACAAAGAAATTAAAGCGGTATAAGGTATTTGTATTACAATTTCTTGCTAGGCTACCTATGACATTGATAGACGCCGTATTGTTGAATACATATAATTCTTGCTGTGAACGCTTAGCAAAAAAAACTGCAAAAATCTTGGGCTACTTCGGAAAAAACAAAAAAGATTTAGGTATCAGTAACTTGACAGTAATTGACATACCTACTTCTTATGGAAATTATAAAATTAAAAATATTATTTTTGTTCCCCCTGCGGTTTCCTATTCCCATAACATAATTGGAGTTTCAACCGTTAATGAGAGAATGACAATTTCATATCACAATACTTATGTTGGGATTATGAATATTCCAACATAGGAAGAAATATAGGAAATGGAACGGGAATATGAACAGCGTACCAAATGTCAAACCGCCTAAATATAAGCATGGCAGGAGAAAATCTATGCTCCTGCCCATACATATCTAATTAATAAAACGGACACACTAATATCAGCCTTATTAACATATTATTTTATATTAATTTTTTTTACTGTTTTCCTAATATTACATTTATACCAGCAAGATGTTTTAATAATATTATTGCATCTTGTATATTAATTTCACCATCAGCATTGACATCGCTAGTTTCCATATTAATATTCAATTCTTTCATACCTGCAAGATGCTTTTTTAAAATCACTCCATCTGATACATCAATTATTCCATCTGAATTAATATCTCCATACTTAAAACCACCAACTGTACCACCTTCATTAGGATTTCTATATACTGCTGTTTGTCCGTTGGAAATTTCAGTGACAATGGTATCAGTATTATCAAGATACCATTTGCCTTTACCATATATATTGATAGAACCAAGTTCACATTTTATAGAAGAATTATTGGTAACATTTTTAAGATTTTTGCAATAGTTAAAAATGTTCTGTCCTATATTGACCACGCTTTTTGGAATGATTATATTGTTTAAACTATCACATCCATAAAATGCAACATCTCCTATACTTATTACTCCTTCTGGAATGGTTATGTTATTTAAACTACTACAATTATAAAATGTATATTGTTCTATATTTGTAATATTTTTTGGTATTATTATATTGTTCAAACTACTGCAATTATAAAATGCAGAATGTTCTATACTTATCACACTGTCTGGGATTGTTATATTACTTAAACCACTACAATTATAAAATGCAGCAAACTCTATTTTTTCTACACTATCCGGTATGATTATACTGTTTAAACTACTACAATTATAAAATGCAGCAAATTCTATTTTTGTTACACTATTTGGGATTGTTATATTATTTAAACTAATACAATTTTCAAATGCACAATATCCTATACTTTTCACACTATTTGGAATTGTTACATTACTTAAACTATAGCATCCTTCAAACAGTTGTGGTTTTATTTGTACCATATTATTTGATAATTTAATATTTTTTAAATGAGTACAATCTGAAAATGCAAGACTACCTACATCTATCACACTATCGGGAATGTCTACATTTATCAATCCACTGTTTCTAAAAAAGGCAGATTTGCCTATACTTGTCACACTATCAGGAATATCTATTTCCGACAAACCACTGCAACTTTCAAACATACTATCTGGTATTTGAACAATTCCATCACCAATAATACATTTTACCGCTTTTTTTACATATCGTTTTTGCAATAACTTCTGTCACATCTTTTCCTGGTATGCCACTGCCGCTGATTGTAAGTATATTATCCGCTAATTCTACTATAATCCCATTTTCACATGTTCATGTTCCTAAAGCAATATATTCTTGTGTTTCACTTTGGCTACTCTCACTATTTACTACAGGCTCAAAGCCATATCCCAACATTAGCGATGTGCTGCATATAATACTTGCAGCTAAAATACAAGAAATTTTCTTTATCACATTATGTTTTTTTATCATATATTTTGCCCTTCATATTTTATTTTTCTTACATAATTTGTTCTTCATCATAATATTTTTATACATTTTATCAGTATTATGACATTTCCAAAATCCCTTTCACAATACACTTTTCATACCATTCTTTTGGCGCGCCACCGCTATGATACGCACTGTCCAATAATTGATATATCTGTGGATAACGAATTTCCAACCGCAATATATCCTTCAACTCAGATGTCTGTAATGGTAGTATTTTCATTCCTGTAATAAATGCCGTCCCTGAATGATTATAATATTCCATATATTTTCTTGCCCTAAAATCTGAAATTACATTATTGTTAAGATTGGTTGTAATAAATATACAATAAGCCTCATTATCTGGATTTGTTAAGCAATATTCACCCAGATGCCTTGAGACAGGTTCCATTTCCATTCTGCGCTGATTACTGCCATCGGCAAGCGTTGCCTCGATAAGCAATGTATGTGCTGGATAACCCTGCTGTCTATCATACTTCCACACAATATCTGCTTCCCCACCGCCAGCATGTGTCTTAGGAAGCAAATCCGCTTCCAGCGAAAGATTCATATACTCTAAAACCTTTCCCTTGCGCCCGCTGATAACATACCATGCAATTCCTAACACATACTCAAATATGGTAGGTATATCTGCATTATCAGTCACTAATGCTCTAATACTATTATCTTCTCTATTTTCAAAGTATGTAAATAAACTTATAAGTGTATTGGTTGAAAATCTTTCGTCAATAAGCTTATTCAATCGTACATAACGCTCATCTTGAATAACCTTTTTTGCCCCTGTTTTATCAGTAATAGCAATACCAAACAGCCAGCTTAATTTTTTATAAAGTACATCTTCCTTTATCTCAAAACAAGTTGCGATTGCTTCAAGTGGGACATCTTCATTCAGTAAAGGACTTTCTAAAAAAGCAAATTCAATCAAGTTATCTGCAATATCTTCTATATAACATCGCGGCAGCATATCAAGCTGTACTTTATTATCCTCAAAGAGAACCATATCGGTTATTTTAAAATATCTTCTATTTAAATCAAAGTAATCGGACAGTGTAGCTTTTGCCTTAAATAAGTGCATTATCTTAAAAAACTCATCATTAAACGTTTCCATATCTTCTGCCATTAATATTGGAACATTCTGCAATACCTTGCGCCCTTTTTTTACAATAACACTTCTTACAAGACTGCTAAAAAAATATTTTCGCCAGTTTCCGCCAACTTTACTGTTTGTCAATTTTTTTGTCGCTTCATATAATTTCAGAGCAGCCTCTTCTTTATAAAATACAATCTTTAACAAAATCAAATATAGTTGATAGTACGGTTTATCATATTTTGAGCTTTTGCGGTTGATGCCTATATCACAAATTAACTCTTCAGACAAAGGCTGTGTCTGCAATAAATGCAGCGCCTCCTTATAATTATCCATATCGAACAATACCGATATAATAATTTGCTCATAATTGGTGCTACCTTTACGCGAATCAAGAATACATGCAATAATTTTATCGGTCGTTGTCCTATCAACACACAATGGCAGCAAGTAGGTAAATTCATCATAAGTCAAATAGTTCAACTTATTTACAACATACAAAAATACCAAAAATGGTCTTACCTTTTTGCCGTCTACATCATTGCATGTCTTTAATAACTGTTTAAAATAGACAAAACTATCACTTGGTATTTCTAATAAATTATCCGATTTATAATTGTGCGAAGCCGCTATTTGAAGCAGTTTATTGCCCGCTGGTGTAATCCTTCTCTCATCGTCCATCAGCCCTATATCACGAAGCCCTGATGTTTTTTCTCTGGCATCTTTATCAGGTCTTTTTGCATCGCCTGTCACAAAATTTTTTGATTTTAAAAAATCATAATACTGTTTTTGAAACGCATTATTTCCTGTCCATACTTGATTGCAGTTTTGGGGCAGTTCTCTAAATTCTTTCATCAAAGCAAGCTGCCTTTCAATATTCATATTAAAATTATCAGTTCGATAACTTGTTGTCCCAACAGACCAACAATAACTTTTAAAATGGATATTATGCGCCATCGTTCCCTCATTTCCGCACCGCTTTTGCACCAAAAACTAAATTTTCATTATATTTTTTATGGATTTTCGACTTTGTAATTTACAATCAACACTTCTTTTGTAATTTCATTACGCCCTTTTGTATGATAATTGGAATTGGAATAATTATAATTTAATGGAATTACTTTAAATTGTTTATGTTTTAAAATCCACTTGCTTAATATCTCGTTCTTTTTCCCCTTGCTTTCCAGCACGTTAGATAGTGCAAATCGGATTCCTTTTTTATCCAATTGTTCCAAAAATACAAGCAAATCTTCTTCATCTTTTTTTGTCCATCCATTCTGCTCATTATAACTGGCACATGTAATCAAATACGGCGGGTCTGCATAAAAAAAGCTGTTTTCTGAATAGCTGTTCACATCTATCTGCCGAAAATCTTGATTTGTAAATTGATAGTCACTGCTTTTGATTCTGTCAATAAAAGCAACTAACTTTTCCTGCATTTTACTGTTAAAATCACGTTTTCCCACAGGAAGATTAAATTCCCCTTTTTGATTAAACCGAAGTTGATTATTAAAAGAGTACACAATCAGTAAATACAGCATTAAATAATATTCGCTATCCATCTTATTTTTTGCATTAAAATCATCACGCAATTTATTATATCCTGCTTTATTATAAGAACCAACGCCCGACGAACTATCACACCCATAATATTCATATCCAAACTGACTGACTAACGATAATTGATAATGATTAATGGCATCAAACATCCACTTTAAAATTTCTTTTTTTGATAACTTCCGAAACGTATTAAACAATCCAATCAGATGTGTATTAGAATCGTTAAATAACACTTTATTGCAGTCAACATTAATTCCTACATTGCATCCCCCGCAAAATAAATCAACAACCTTATCTGCATCTTTTGGAAAATAAGGCAATATCTGAGGCAGCAATTTATATTTTCCGCCTGTATAATTTAATGCTGACGGAATGATAGTTTTTTTATCTGTATTACAGGTACATAAAAATAAACGTTCCTGATTTTCTTGTATATCGGATTTGCCTGTGGAAAACGTCTTATAATTCTCTGAAAATACTTGAACCGTTCCTTTTTTACTCAAGATTCTCATAATATCCTCATCGCTTATCTTCGCATTGGAACGGTCATTCCCCTTTTCTGCCATATTGTTATAAGACAATAAGATATACTTTGCATGAATAGAATCAATCAACTGTTCAAATACTTTTACAGCTTTCTGTGTACAATATGCACTCTTTAGAGCCGTTCTATCCATTTTTTTTGCCACGCCAAACACTTCAGGCTTTTCCCATCTTGCCACATTTTCTAATAAATGATACGCATCACAGTACTGCCTTGAATTATAAGGCGGGTCAATATATACTAAATCAGCCTCAATAGCAGAGGCAATGTCATTAATGTCCATATTATAACACACATTATTTTCATTTAAATTCGTATCTGGCACTGGCACATACAGCTCTAAATGTTTTTCAAACGTGGTTCCCTGTCTGTAAGCATCATAATGTCCGCATGTATTTGCAATCTTATCCATCGCATAAAGCAAAGAAGTAATCAGCAATGCACGTTCTCTTTGATTAATTCTGCCTTTGTTGTATTGGTTTTCTATATCTTGTCTAATGTAACCAATCCTTCTGCAATCCTCCAACGAAAAATAAGTATCTGCAAAATGTTCGCTCATATAATTATCTTCAAGGACTTTCTTTTTATTGTAATCAACAATCATATCAATTATTTTTTCTTTTGAATAACGCTCTGGACTAAACCATGCCAAATGGCAAATATAATTGCTGTACATAATATCATTTGTAATCAGCTTTTTATCTGTAAATGCCGATGACACTGCCCCTGTACCGGCAAATATATCTGCTACTGTTGAAATTCCTGTACATTCTTTGTCAACAATTCTTGTTATAAAAGGCAGCAATTTATATTTGTTCCCCAGATATCGTCTGTTATTAATCTTTGTGGTTTTATATTGTGGCTTTTGTGTACGGACTTTATTGTTTATATGATTTTTTCTTATATAATGATATAATTTTTCATATACAGCATCATTCCAAATGGGATGACCTTGTTCATTTTCTTGAATTTCCACCACGTTATTCTTTTTTAAATAATAAAGATATGACCTTGATATGTCTAATTTTTTTGCCATTTCAGTTGCCGAATAATGCATCGCTTTTATCTCCATTTTATGCAACATATTTTCCAATTTATTGGACACTTTTCATATAATTATACCATTATATTGACTTATTTCAAGGATTTTTTATACTTTTCCCAAAAAAATGGATGCTAAAGTATAATAAACATACAAATACTTTAGCATCCATTTTTAGAACTTTCGTTTGCTTTACCATAGAGCATGTAAAAACTTCTATTTATTTTTTATGATTATCTTATTTTTTGTATAAAAAACTAAAATATGCTATTATATATTTATTTTTTACAAACAAATCATTTTCATAAAAATAATATAAAAATTATATTTCAGAATGGAGGATTCCTATGGATTATATAGTTGCTTTAAAAGATATTGTATCCAATTACGACGCCTTTTGCTCGGTTGCAAAAAATATTGAATGGATTTCTATTAAACCGCACTATGATGATTGGTTTTATTGTGCATTAGGCATGTACCTTTATACCTTTGAGTTTCCACAAGAATATATACAAAATCACCCTGCACAAGCATACGTCCGAGCGCTTTTTTCTCGTATAGCATTTGACGAAGAATGGGACAATGATTTTTGGGATATACCACAAATGGAAAGAACATTCTATCTGGAAAAAGGAAGTGCGTTTTATAAAAGCTATGCTATTCCAAAACAATTACGATTCATTAAACGAGACTGGAACTATCTCGCCAATGAAATAAACAATTTTGCACAGATAAACAACATTCCTTTTTCCAAACAAAAACCTTATATAGAACAATTTGAAAATGCTGCTGTTATTGAAATTGGCGGAGCATATCATGGTGATTCTGAATATCTAGCAATAAAAGACAACCATATGCTTATGGTCAACTGTGGATGCTGGGACTAATTGCTATATAACAGCATTATACATTAATATTCAATATAAAAATTTTTATTGAATATAAAATTTTTCATCTGGCATTTTGCCGCCCACTGCCGCTGCATTTTCATTAAATAATACCGTAAGATATTTTGATACCTTATTTTTGCACTCTTCTCCTGTAATAAATGTAATATTACAGTAAGGAATTGCTTTTTTTGCGACAGCCGCCTTAAAAATATCAAATTCTTCTACAAGATTTGCCGCTGCCTCAACATCGGCATTGACATAAGAAACCGACGACTGATACTCTTCCATAAATTTATCAACAGTCTGCTTATTATTCTCATAGTACTTTGTATTCACTGCAATAACGCCTGTTACAACAGTACTGCCATCTTTTGTAACGGCTTCCCATTCTTTTGTCACATCTAAGGCAATCCTTATATCGGCGTTATTATTTTGCAGGGTTGTGACATATGGCTGAGGAAGCATAGCCACCGCGCCATTTCCTGCTGCCATCATGGTCTGTGCAACCTCTGCTGCCTCTGACTTAAACTCGATTACAACATCGTTATCAGGGTCTATTCCTGCACTCTTTAAAAGATGGCGCAATGTATATTCTGGCGTTGTTCCTTTTCCTGTCGTATAAATCGTTTTCCCTTTTAAATCGGCAACAGATTGAATCGTATTGCCATTTTCAAGAATATATAATACGCCCAACGTATTAATACCTAATAATTGAATCTTTCCCTCACTCTTATTATACAATGTAGCCGCCGCATTGCATGGCAAGGCTGCAAGCTGAATATCTCCCTTAATTAAAAGGGACGTAAATTCATCGGCTGCGGCTGCAATCGTAAACTCATAATCATTGGCAGCCTGCCCCTCTTTGCTGTCTTTCATCAATTTTACCATACCAATCGCTGTTGGACCTTTTAAAGCTGCCACTTTAACATGTTGCGATACATAGTCAAGCGTGGCATTTGTTGTCGCATTGCCCTCTGTTGTAGGCTGATTTGTTGTGCCATCATTGTTTGCAGTGCTGTTTGTCTGACATGCTGTTATGGCAAACATTGTTACACAAATCATTGCCATAACGATTCTCTTTATCCATTTTTTCATTTTTAATTAAACCATTCCTTTCTATTTTTTATTTAACTTTCACCTTTATTTCTTCAATAACAAATTGGATTTTCTTTCTTCCATTATACTCATTAATGGACGGATAATACAATATGGATATTATTTGTCCTTTTATTGGCAAATTTTCTTCACTTATCTTAAACATAATGCCGTCAAACATTCGACCATCGGCATCTTCCAAAACAAATTTTGCAACATTCTTGTTTTTCCCAATAATATCCACACTTTTTACAAGAAGATTAGAATCGGCAAATAAAGGCTTTTCATTGCCTGTTCCAAAAGGTTCTAATCTTTTAAACTGATTAATCAATTCCATTGTCACATACCATAATGGCATAGCAACATCTACCCAATGAACAGGAATTAAATCATTTTCTGTCAATGTCTGATTTTGGTTCAGCATTTTTCTTAAAAGTTCTATATGTTCCTCTGGAAAAGATAAGCCTGCCGCCATTGGATGCCCGCCAAATTTTGTGAGCAGATTTTTACATTTATTAATCTCTTCATACATGTTGTACTTTTCGATAGACCTTCCAGAACCTTTTACGCCCTCAACGGACTTTGTTATAACAAAGGTTGGTTTATAGAAATGTTCTTTTACCCTTCCTGCAATAATCCCCGCAATGCTCTCATGGCATGAAGGCAAATATATCAGCAATACTGTATCATTTTTTAAATCGCTGTTATTTACCATGTCAATTGCCTTTTGCGTCTCTTCCTCTGTCATCTCTTTTCGTGTTTCATTTAGCATCTTTACATGCTGTGCAAGCTCTTTTGCCTCATTTGCATCCTCTGTCATCAATAAACGTATTGCAATATCTGCCTTTTCCAAGCGACCGCTGGCATTTAAACAAGGTCCTAGCACAAAACCAACATGATAAGAAGAAATTTCTGATAAATCAATGGCACATATATCTGCCAATGCGCGTATTCCTTTATTTCTTGTATCTTTCATGGTATCTAATCCGAATCGCACAAGAATTCGGTTCTCGTCAACCAAATCAACCAAATCACATATGGAGGCAATCGCCGCTAATTGTTTATACTCCTCAAGTTCTTTTAATTTCTGCGACCTTCTATACTCATATAAAATTTGCATCATCTCATAAGCAATGCCTGCTCCACACAGCATTTTAAAGGGGTATTCACAAGTTTCCTGTTTAGGGTCAACAATGGCATCGGCTTTAGAATACATATAATGTTTTTCTCCATGATGTTCATCAAAAGGAATTTCATGGTGGTCTGTTACCACTATCGTCATTCCCTTTGACTTTGCATAATTAATCTGCTCAATCGCAGCAATTCCATTATCGCAAGTAACAATAGTGTCAATACCATCTTGCAGCGCTTTGTCAATAATGGCTATATTAATTCCATATCCATCATTTACCCTGTCCGGCACACTATAATCAACCATTCCTCCACAAGCTTTAATTGCCTTTACAAGAATAGTTGTAGAACATATCCCATCGACGTCATAATCGCCCACTACTCTAATTTTAACACCATCTTCTATTTTTTTGTTAATAATCTCAACTGCTTTTACCAAATCCTTCATCTGTCTTGGATTGTGAAGGGATTGATACGAAGCTGAAAAATAGGTGTCCAACTCTTCTTTTGTACATATATTTCTATTCCTTGCTATTCTGGCAATAACTTGGTCTACCCCATATTCTTTGCCAATTTCAACAAAATCTGCTTTCTTGCAATACACTCTCCAATTGCTCATATATAAGCCTCCAACATTTACAAATCATCCTTTGTCAACCAATAATAAATATATTTTATAAACTTATTTGACAACAATAAAAGCTGCTGCAAAATGAATTTTTATACAAAATATGAAATCCACAAATGGATATGATATCACATCTTATAAAATTGCTCATTTTGCAACAGCCCCTTAAACCAGAAAATTTTTAATTAACGAACTATACCTGTGAACCGTCTGCATTAACTATTTTCTTTTCCTTTTGTGCTTCTGTCGTAACGCCTCTTTTCTTTCCGCCAAAAACGTACCACAAAGCGCTTGTTATACATACAGATGAATATGCACCTACAACAACACCTACCATAAGCGGAAGAGCAAATTCTTTAACCGATGCCACACCTAATATAAATAAGGCAAGCAACATAATAAATGTTGTAAGAGATGAATTCATTGTTCTAGTAAATGTATGATTAATCGCACTATTTACTAATTCTGCAATATTTGTTTTCTTGTTGGCATCCTTTAACAATTCTCTAATTCTATCAAATATAATAATTGTACTGTTGATTGAATAACCTACAATTGTCAACATACATGCAATAAATGTCGTACCGACCTGAACTCTTGAAAATGCGTAAAATGCAAGTACAACCAACACATCATGCAGCAGTGCAATAACAGCCGCCAAAGCAAATTTAATATCTCTAAATCGGATAAAAATATAAATCAACATACATATTGTAGCAATAATAACCGATATAATCGCACTCTGTTTCATTGATGAGCTTACAGCAGCGCCAATACTATCCGATTCAACAACAGTACCCTCTTGAATTGGGAACTTTTCGCAAACAGCCTTTTCTGCTGCTTCTCTTTGTTCAAGATTCAAAACAGGCGTCTTAAAAGTAACCTTTGTTGAATCCTTTACTTTTTGCTGCTGTACTTCGGCTACGCCTGTCGCCTCTTTAATCAGAGGGATAATTTCATCCTCAATCTTTTCTTGGCTAAGCTCTTCTTGGAATGTATAAGTAGCTGTTGTACCACCTACAAATTCAAGACTGTAATTAAATGAATAACCGCTTGTTGAATTAAATACACCCATTCCTATAAAGCCTGCAATAATCACTGCTACGGAAGCAATAAAGAACATATTGCGCTTGCCAAGTATGTCCACTTTTTTATTGTGAATGGTCTTTCCATACCACTTTGCATCTTGTAATCCAAAATTATAAAATAGTTTCATAATCACTTTTGTTATGACCAATGCTGTAAACATTGAAACAACAATACCAAGTGCAAGTGTCATTGCAAATCCCTTTATTGGACCTGTACCAAACATATATAACACAGCAGCAGCTATCAATGTTGTGACATTTCCATCGACAATTGCTGATGTAGCCTTGCTGTAACCAGAAAGGATTGCTCCCTCTACATTTTTGCCGCTTCCAATTTCTTCCCTGATACGTGAGTAAATAACAACATTTGCATCCACTGCCATACCAATACCAAGAATAATACCAGCAAGACCTGGAAGTGTGAGTGTTAAATCATACACACTTACCAAGAACAGTATAAGCACAGAATACAACCAAAGAGCAATTGTTGCTACAACGCCTGGTATTCTGTAAATAACAATCATAAAGATACACAGTGCGGCAAGACCAATAATAGCAGCAATCAAGCTGGTATTAATGGCATCTTTTCCCAACTGCGCACCGACAATATTAGAACTTACTTCATTCAGAGTAAGTGGAATCGAACCAACTCTTATATAAACTGCCAAGTTGTCTGCGGCTTCATAAGATTCCATATCTGTAATAGAAGCAACGCCGCCTGAAATAACAGACTTTACTGTTGGTGCACTAACCACTTTATTATCATATACAATATAAATTGTACTATTTAAATTCTGCTGTGTTGCGGTCTCAAATTTTGTGGCGCCTTCGTCTGTAAATGTCAACTGCACACCATATGGTGTTGATGATGTTGAATTATTATCGGTGTAAGCCTGCGCACTTTTGACATCTGAACCTGTAAGAATTGGCGTATATGAATTTCCGTTTGTCTTAGCCTGATATTGTGTATTGTCAAGAAATTCAAGGGAACCTGGCGTACCTAATTCTTCTAAGATTGCATTGGCATCGGTTACACCTGGAATTTCAACCGTAATTCTGTTACTGCCTGCCTCATAAACTTGAGATTCTGTACTTTTTCCCTCAATACGCTTTTCCAATTTAGCAATTGTATCTCTTATATCTTGCTGTGTTGGATTGTCTTCTTGTATCTCATATGTGATACTTACACCGCCAGCTAAATCAAGACCAAGATTGATATTGCTGGCACTACCATATCCATTGCCTAAACCTACTGTCACAGCTACTGTTATAACTGCAAGCAATGCTACAATAATCAATGAATAGGTAATTATTTTACCTTTTTTGTACTTCATTGTAGTAAAAACTCCCTTCATTTTTTGTTATATAATTCATCTGTTATTTGCAAGTGCCGCTTTAATCATAATAGCGCACTCTACTCTTTTCTTTTGCATAGTACAGCCAATATCATACGTATCATTAATATTGCCGTCAAAGTTGTATGCGTTTGCGGCACACCCGCCGCTGCAATAAAATTTTGCAAAACAATTTTTACATTGTTCTTTTGTATATACATTGCTGTCTTTAAACATTGTTTGTATATCGGTTCTTGTAATTCCCTCATCGACATTACCCATTAAAAAATCTTTATTGCCGACAAACTGATGACATGGATAAAAATCACCCCAAGGCGTAACTGCCAAATACTCACAGCCAGAACCACAACCCGATAACCTTTTAGCAACACAAGGTCCGCCATCTAAATCTATCATAAAATGAAAGAAATTAAAACCTTTTCCTTCTTTTTTTCTTTTTGCCAATTCTTTCGCAAGTTTATCATACTGTTCACATATTGTTGGCAAGTCTTCTTCTTTGATGGCATAATCCATTTCTTTTGGCGCTACAACAGGTTCTATGGATATCTGTTCAAACCCCAAATCGGCAAGATGAAGAACATCCTCGCAAAAATCAAGATTATGATGCGTAAATGTTCCTCTCACATAATAATTATTTTGATTTCTGCTTTCTGCCACCTTTTTAAATTTTGGAACAATAATATCATATGAACTGCCTTGATTATTTCTTGTAGGACGCATCTTGTCATTGACTTCTTTACGTCCGTCTATACTGAGAACAATATTGCTCATCTCTTTATTAGCAAATTCTATCATATCATCATCAAGAAGTATACCATTTGTTGTCAATGTAAATCGAAACTTTTTTCGATTTGCTTCTTCAATACTTCGTCCATATGCTACAATTCTTTTTACCACATCAAAATTCATAGTAGGCTCACCGCCAAAAAAATCAACTTCCAGATTTTTGTTTGCACCAGAATGAGCCACTAAAAAATCAAGTGCTTTTTTTCCAACCTCAAAGCTCATAAGTGCTCTGTCGCCATGATACTCCCCTTCTCCTGCAAAGCAATACTTACAGGCAAGATTGCAGTCATGCGCAATATGAAGACATAATGCCTTAACAATAATGGGTCTGTCTTTAAATGAATTTATGTAAGGTTCATATATATCTTTTGTAAATAGCTGACCAGCATCCTTTAACTCCCTAATCTCATAATATGCCTCGCTAATATCATCTTCGTGATACTTTTCTTCAAGCATATCTAAAATTTCATCAAGTGAATACTGTTCAAACAATGCTATAATATCATACACAAGCTCGTCCACTACATGAACAGCCCCGCTGTTTGTATCAAGAACAATATTGTAGCCATTATTTTTAAACTGATGTACCATAAATGACCATGCCTTTCTCAACATCTGTGAAGTGATAGAAGGCTCTTGCTGCCTTTAGCTGTCATAAATCAAATACCCCGTAGCAGAGCTGCAATGCGTCCAAAGGACGCTATAGTATTTGACCCTTGCGGCAGTCGCCAAATAGACATGCAAGCATGTCCGCTTGGCTCGTTGCTCGCAGGAATAAGAGCGTGCCTATACGCTTTAAGCACGCTCTCACACTCCACCCCATATCTTCATAAAATTATTTATTCTTATTCTCACAGCTCTGATTGCCCACTGTACAAGACGTCTTGCATGCTGACTGACAAGATGTCTGACACTCGCCGCAACCGCCATGCTTCATTGTATCCTTTAATGCACCATTACTGATTGTCTTAATATGTTTCACGACAATTCCTCCTTTAATAATGATAAAATTTCAAAACTAAGTTGCATTATATCATAAGATTTCTATCATATCAAGTTAAAAGTTCTCAATATATAAATCCAGCCTGTAAGCGTTATACTGGATAAAAATGTTGTGACAACAACTACGCTTGACGTAAGAACTTCATCATTGTACATATTTTTAGCCATAATATACGCTGTTACTGTTGTTGGGGATGCTAACATAATAAGTATAGCAACAAGTTCTTGATTTCTAAATCCCATCCATATAGCCACAGGCAAAAAAAGCACTGCCAATCCTATAATTTTTATAAAAGCAGCAATAAGCGTTGGTCTTATCTTTTTAATTGCCTTTCTTCCCTCAAATCCTGCTCCAATACATATTAAAGCCATTGGTGTTGCCGTCTGTGCAATACTTTCCACCGCTTTGTCAAAAACAATAGGAAGTTTTATATGTGCCAGTGATGCTATAAATCCTATAAAAATACCTATAATAATTGGATTCCTTACTATATTCATACATGATTGCAAAATCGCTTTTTTATTATTGTTTGATTTATTATTTATATTTGCTTTATCTGCATTTGTACTATTTTTATTTATATAAGAAGTATTATCTATCGGATAATTAAACCCTTCCTCATGTGCTTTAAAAGTAAGTATCACAACAGAAAATATATTAAACAACGGAACGGCAGCCAGTATCATCAATGGCGCCATTCCTGCATCCGAATACATATTTTGTATAAAAGCAATGCCCAAGATAGCAGCACTGCTTCGGCAGCTTGCCTGAACAAACGCTCCCTTCATTGTATCCTCTTTCATAAAAAGTTCGGTTAGACCCCAAACACCTAAAAACATGATTGTTGTAACAATGATACAAAATAAAACAAATGTAATATCAAACTGTGACACAAAATCTGCTTTGGATAAATCTTTATACAATAAAACAGGAAGCGCAACATGAAAGACATATTTATTGGCTTTACTTACAAAGTTATCATCAATAATTTGACATTTTTTAATAATCCATCCTACAATCATTACTAAAAAAATAGGAATGGTTGAGTGAATACTATATATAAAACTATCCATGTTCTCTTACCACATTAACATTATACATATGATTCAGTGGTCCTTTTCCTTTTCCTATATTTAAATCAGCCCGAAGCGCACCCGATATATATTGTTTAGCTGCTCCAACTGCCTGCTCAATAGTATATCCCACCGCCAGATTACATGCAATGGCAGACGATAATGTACAGCCTGTTCCATGTGTGTTTGGATTTTTTATTTTTTCGCCTCGAAACCATATATGCTTTCCATTATAATAAAGCATATCATCGGCAGTATTGGCATGATGTCCGCCTTTTAACAAAACAGCTCGTTTTTTGCTTAATACAAAAGCATCCTCTGCATTTTGACATGCTTCTT
The DNA here is from genome assembly GCA_910585095.1 of uncultured Lachnospira sp. Lineage (GTDB taxonomy): Bacteria > Bacillota > Clostridia > Lachnospirales > Lachnospiraceae > Lachnospira. The sequence continues at coordinate 64,613 of CAJUBU010000008.1, read as the reverse complement.
TTAATGTATCTGATATCATTTTAACGGCTTCTAACACATCCTTTTTTTCACGTATTACATTGCCTGACAACACCTCAGCTTCTGGTATATTAGGCGTAATGATATCAGCAATAGGCATCAAGTTTTCTACAAGTGCTTTCACAGCTTCTTGCTGCAGCAGATTGCTGCCGCTTGTTGATACCATAACAGGGTCAAGAACAATATTTTTTGCATGATACTGCTGAAGCTTTGTTGCAATCACTTCTATCAGTTCTTTATTTGATACCATTCCAATCTTAACCGCATCAGGAACAATATCGTCAAAAATACAGTCAAGTTGTTTTTCTAAAAATTCAGGGGCAACATCACTTATCCCATAAACACCTGTTGTATTTTGAGCGGTCAATGATGTTATCGCACTCATTCCATATAATTTATGTGCCGCAATTGTTTTTAAGTCTGCCTGTATTCCAGCACCACCGCTACAATCACTGCCTGCAATTGTCAATACTTTCTTGATATCCATAAAAATCCCCTTCTGAAGCGTAGCATAGAAATCACGCAATAGAAAAAGCTGCTAAAACGGTGCAAAAGCGACTTCTATTGCCACATTAAACCCTATTTGTGACACTTCAACACAAATATTTTTCAAATTAAGTAGGAAAGAATCATTTTCCCCTACCTATCGCGCAAGATGCATGCCGCAAAATAGCAAATTACCTTACGTACCCCTGCGCATAAAAAGCAAAAAAGCTCTTGAATACTCAAGAGCTTTTTAAGTGCAGTCGGCGGGACTTGAACCCGCACCCAAGCAATATGGACTAGATCCTTAGTCTAGCGCGTATGCCAATTCCGCCACGACTGCTTTATCTCGTACTTTTCAGCACTCGATTATATTACCATTAACTTTGTTATTTGTCAACATTTTTTTACAATATTTTTACAATATTTTTACAATATTTTATTTTGCCATCGTTTCTCGAACAGCTTTTAACACTTCTTCTTTTTCAAAAGGTTTCGTCACAAACTTTTCAGCCCCCGCTTTAAGTGCTTCAATAATCTTATGCTGCTGTCCTGCTGCTGTTATCATAATTACTTTTGCTTGCTCATCAAATTCTATAATTTGTCTTAAAGCCTGTGTGCCATCCATGTTAGGCATCGTAATATCAAGCGTAACTAAATCTGGACTACATTGCTTATAAGCAAGCACACCCTCAGCTCCATCTGAAGCTTCTGCAACAACACTATATCCTTCATCTTCCAGTATATTTTTAAGCATCTTGCGTGACATACCAGAATCATCAACAACAAGTACACGTCCTTTTGAATTTTCTTTTACTTCCTCTGAGAGAATCACTCCCTTTTTGCTTATCATTGGCATTGTACCAACTGTTATAGCACTGTCTACAGCTATATACAGCTTTAATTCATAACCTTCTATGTATATTGGTATAATATGTGCCGCTCCTTTTGCTATCTGATTTTCATAACATATTTGTGGCTTTATATCAACATTAACATTATTGTGTGCAAGAAATGTTGCCATCAAACCGCTAATGCAGTTAATAAATTCACCAACGGCATCATAAATATCGGAATTGCGTCCATCTAAATTCTCACCAATATACCCATTTGCAATCTTATTAAAGGAAGGATTTTCCTCAGCCATTGCAAATCCAATACATATGTCAACATCTCCTATACTTCTCTGGGTTACCATACACCGATATTCAAGGCTTTCAATGGGCTGTATATGTCCAATATAATAATTATTTGTCACAAAACGTGTAATATTACGAATAACCAACCCCACAATATCCGTAACATATTTCTTAGAAGCATATGCAAAAATTGGAAGCAATGTATCAACATCATCTCTTTTTAAGGCTTCCATTTCTTTGTCATCAAATCCTTGTTCTTTTTGGAACCCTTCCAGATATTCATCTATCTTTGACACTTTTATATCTGTTTTTTCAACAAGAACCTGTAAAAACTGCATATAAGGACTGCCTTGCTCATTCAATAAATCCTTAACCTGTGATTCTGTAAGATATCCTTGTTCTATTGCTATATCACCGAATCGTTTATCTCTCTCTAACTGAATCTTATTAATTTCTTCTGCTTGTTCTTGTGTAATTATTTTATCCGCTACTGCAATCATACCAAGCTTTACACGTATTTTGGTCTGTTCACTTAAAATGCTTTCAAGAGCAGCCTCATTAATTATTTTTTCTTTTACAAGATATTTTCCAAAAAGCTGTCCAAACATATAACAATCTCCTCCTGTCAACTATTGTGTGAATCAATAAATATTATTAATCTTACACATTCACGCACATTATATTTATACTCTAACATATTTTTGCACATGAAACAAGCGGATTTCTATTAAGAATCCAAAAATGCTTTTTTAAACTTTAATAGACTTCCTGTAAAACAAACATAGTAAAAAAGGAAGCCATCAAAGACTTCCTTTTTTTGCCAATGCGGAAGATGGGACTTGAACCCACACGTGGTAACCCACACAAGAACCTGAATCTTGCTCGTCTGCCATTCCGACACTTCCGCTTTTTACATATTGTGGTATACACTTTACAGAACAGACTAATTGTAAACAAAGATATCGCATCTGTCAATCCCTAAAATACCAAGATTACATAAATTCTCTAATATCTATAAGAATGTCCTCAAGCTGCACACCATCATCCTGAATTGTAAGATGCAGCGGTTTACTGATGTCTAAACTAAACAGTCCCACTAAAGATTTTGCATCAACACAACTATTCCCTAATTCAATATCAAAAGAACAAGGATATTTACTCACTATACTTACAAACCTTTGTACTTTCTCCACTGAATCTAACAAAATGCTTACTGTAAACATGTTGTTCCTCCAAATGTGCTTATCTGTTGCTCTTGTAATAAACGGTCACACAAAAGCATACAACATTATACGACATTATCTATTAAAAATCAACATAAAATGATTTTTTACATTAATTACTGGTCTGTTCATTTTATTATATTTTTTATTATTTTATTACTCCTCTGTCATTTTCTTTATTGTTTAAGGTTTGCACATAAAACGCAAAGCAGCGGCACATCACATGTTATGCCGCCACTTTACATAAAAACTTTGCTATCTTATTTCATCGAATAAAAAATCATACATTAGTATAACCCATTAAATACTCGTCAACTTCTCTTGCACAGTCTCTCCCCTGTCTTATTGCTTTTACTACTAACGATTGACCTGTATGACAGTCTCCTGCTGCAAATATACCTTTTACATTCGTTGCAAAATGGTCTGTTTTGGTCTTAACATTCGTTCTCTCGTTTAACTCGACACCAAACGAATCCGTTACATATTTTTGTGTTCCCAAAAATCCGGCGGCAATTAACACCATCTCGCAAGGCAATTCTTTTTCCGTTCCAGCCACAGGCACCATCATCTTTCTGCCTGTTTTTTCATCAATTTGTGACTCCAGCTGAATCGTTACCACACTAGACAGCTTTCCTTTTTTATCCTTTTTAAACTCTTTGACCGTCGTTGTATATATTCTTGGGTCTTGCCCAAATACTGCAATCGCCTCTTCCTGACCATAATCTGTTTTGCATACAATCGGCCACTGCGGCCATGGATTAGTATCTGCTCTTTCATCAGGCGCTTTTGGCATCATCTCCAATTGTACAACGGATTTACAACCATGTCGAATACAAGTTCCAACACAGTCATTGCCCGTATCTCCTCCGCCAATAACCAAAACATTTTTATTTTTTGCAGAAATATATGTACCCTCTTTGAGATTGCAATCCAAAAGACTTTTTGTTGTTGAAGCAAGAAAATCCACTGCAAAATAAATACCCTGTGCATCTCTGCCCTCCGCCTTGATGTCTCTTGGATTGGAAGCGCCGCAAGCCAATACAATGGCATCGTAATCTTTTAACAATTCCTTTGCTTTAACGGTTGTTCCTACATCGGTATTTGTAATAAATTGGATTCCTTCTGCTTTCATTATATCAAGCTTTCGGTCAATAATATATTTTTCCAGTTTCATATTCGGTATACCGTATCGCAGTAAACCACCAATTCGGTCTGCCCGCTCATATACAACAACTTGATGTCCTCTGCTGTTTAACTGGTCTGCAACGGCAAGTCCGGCAGGTCCAGAACCAATGACGGCAATCTTTTTTCCTGTACGCACTTTTGGCGGTCTTGGCGCTGCCCACCCATTTTCATATGCACGCTCAATAATAGCCTTTTCATTTTCTTTTGTGCATACAGGTTCACCGTCCAGTCCGCAAGTACATGCCTTCTCACATAAAGCAGGACATACACGGCTTGTAAATTCTGGAAAATTACTGGTTTTGCGCAGTCTATAATAAGCCTGTTCCCAGTTGCCTGTATAAATAAGGTCATTCCACTCTGGAATCAAATTGTTTAGCGGACACCCTGATGTCATTCCTTTAATAGTCATTCCAGATTGACAAAATGGTACGCCGCAATCCATACAGCGCCCTCCTTGACAGCGTTGTTCTTCCTCCGTCAAAGGTATATGAAATTCATTAAAATGCGTAATTCGTTCTTTTGGCAAAACAGCTGTTGCCTCTTTTCTATCATACTCTAAAAATCCTGTTGGCTTTCCCATATTGAACCTCCCTACCTTGTCACTGCATAAAATGCTTCAATTTGCGCCTGCTCACTGCTCAATCCTTTTTCTTCCATCTGAACAATTGCCTTTAACATATTTTCATAGTCATGTGGTATAATTTTTTTAAATTTTGGCAAATACTGTGCAAAATTATCCAATATATGTTTTCCTTTTTCAGAGTTCGTATATGCGACATGTTCTGTAATAATCGATTTTAACTCAAGAACATCATATTTTTCTGTCACAGATACCATAGATACTAATTGCTTATTTAATCTTTTATAAAGAGTTGTATCTTCATCCAACACATACGCAATACCGCCGCTCATACCAGCAGCAAAATTCTTTCCTGTTCTTCCAAGTACCACCACACGACCTCCTGTCATATACTCACAGCCATGATCTCCGCAGCCTTCAACAACTGCTGTCGCACCTGAATTTCGCACGCAAAAGCGCTCTCCTGCAACGCCGTTGATAAATGCTTTTCCGCTTGTCGCGCCGTACAATGCCACATTTCCTATAATAATATTCTCATCTTCTTTATAAGCAGCACTTTTTGGCGGATAAATTACAAGTTTTCCACCAGAAAGCCCTTTGCCAAAATAATCATTGCTATCGCCAATCAGCTCCAAAGTCAATCCTTTTGGAATAAATGCACCAAAGCTCTGCCCTCCAGCACCGTTGCATTTTACCGTGTAGGTATCCTCATCAAGCGTTTCGCCAAATCTTCTTGTAATTTCTGCTCCAAGCAAAGTGCCAACCGCTCTGTCCGTATTGATTACATCAATCACAACACTTCTCTTCTCACCATTTTCAAGTGCTGTGGCAAATTTTTTGATAAGCGTTTTTTCATCAATCGTCTTTTCAAGTTCAAAATCATATACATTCTTTTTATTGTAACAAATTTTTCCTGCCTCTTTGATATATGGATTATTAATAATTCTTGATAAATCAACCTTCCCTGAACGTCCACTTTCTGGTATATTTATCTGCTGTAAAAAGTCCGTTCTGCCAACCAGTTCATCAACACTCTTCACTCCTAATTTTGCCATATATTCGCGGAGTTCTTCTGCTATAAACCGCATAAAATTCACGACATACTCTGGCTTTCCTGCAAACCTCTTTCTAAGCTCTGGATTTTGTGTAGCAATTCCAACCGGACATGTATCTAAATTGCACACTCTCATCATCACACAGCCCATCGTTACCAAAGGAGCCGTCGCAAAGCCAAATTCCTCCGCACCAAGCATAGCTGCAATCGCTACGTCGCGTCCGCTCATCAACTTTCCGTCCGTTTCAATAATGACTTTATTGCGAAGCCCATTCATTGTAAGCGTCTGATGTACCTCTGCAAGACCAAGTTCCCAAGGAAGCCCTGCATTATGAATAGAGCTTCTAGGCGCAGCTCCTGTGCCTCCGTCATATCCTGATATAAGAATCACCTGTGCTCCAGCCTTTGCAACACCACATGCAACTGTGCCAACGCCACCCTCCGAAACAAGTTTTACAGAAATTCTTGCATCTTTATTTGCATTTTTTAAATCAAATATCAATTCTGCCAAATCCTCAATCGAATAAATATCATGGTGCGGCGGAGGTGATATCAACGATACACCTGGTGTTGAAAGTCTTGTTTTTGCAATCCATGGATACACCTTTCCACCTGGTAAATGTCCGCCTTCTCCCGGCTTTGCTCCCTGTGCCATCTTAATTTGAATTTCCTTAGCGCTGACAAGATATCTTGATGTTACGCCAAATCTGCCGGAAGCTACCTGCTTGATAGCAGAACATTTATTTAATCCATCTTTTCCGACTGTTAGACGTTCCTCGTCCTCGCCGCCTTCACCACTGTTGGACTTGCCATGCAGCATATTCATTGCAATTGCCATCGTCTCATGGGCTTCTTTCGATATCGAACCATACGACATTGCTCCCGTCTTAAATCGTTTGACAATCGAATCAACACTTTCAACTTCTTCCAGTTTGATGCCTTTCTTTGGAAACTTAATATCCATAAGTCCTCTTAAATTCATGGCATTGATTTCTTTATTGACATAACTTGTATATTCTTTAAATGTATTATAATCGCCCGTTCTTGTTGCAAGCTGCAATAAATGTATCGTCTGAGGATTGTAAAGATGTTCTTCATTGCCACTCCTTAGTTTATGCGCGCCCAAACTATCTAATGTTGTATCCGTTGGCAATCCCAATGGGTCAAATGCTTTATTGTGAAGCGACTCCACATCTTCTTGAATATCTTTTAAACCAATTCCCTCGATTCGGCTTACGGTTCCTGTAAAATACTTGTTAATCACATCGGAATTGATACCAATAGCCTCAAAAATTTTCGCTCCCTGATACGATTGAATAGTTGATATCCCCATCTTTGCAGCAATTTTTACAATACCTCCAAGTATTGCAGCATTGTAATCATCAACAGCGGCATAATAATCTTTGTCTAACATATTTAAATCAATCAATTCTTGTATACTTTCTTGTGCAAGATAAGGATTGATAGCCGATGCGCCATATCCTAAAAGCGTTGCAAAATGATGCACATCTCTTGGCTCGCCGCTTTCTAGTATCACCGCCATCTTTGTTCTTTTTTTCGTCTGCACCAAATATTGCTGAAGCGCTGAAACTGCAAGTAGTGAAGGAATTGCAACATGGTTTTCATCAACTCCCCTATCTGAAAGAATAATGATATTAGCTCCTTCCCTGTATGCTCTGTCAACTTCCACATACAGATGATCAATTGCTTTTTCCAATGATGTATTTTTATAAAAAATAATAGGAATAGTCTCTACTTTAAAGCCATCTACCTTCATATTTTTAATTTTAAGAAGGTCTGTATTGGTAAGAATCGGGTCATTTATCCGAAGTACCTTACAATTTTCTTCTTTTTCTTCAAGAAGATTTCCATCTGAACCAAGATATACAGCCGTACTTGTTACAATCTTTTCACGGATTGAATCAATTGGCGGATTGGTAACTTGTGCAAAAAGCTGTTTAAAATAATTAAATAATGGTTGATGCTTATTTGACAAAACTGCAAGTGGTGTATCAATTCCCATAGCACCAATAGCTTCGGAGCCGTTTAATGCCATTGGCAATATGGACGTCTTAAAATCTTCATAGGTATACCCAAATGCCTTTTGAAGTTTTGCTATCTCATCCTTTGTATGTGTTTCCACTTTTTTATTTGGTATTTTTAAATCATGAAGCTGTACCAGATTATTGTCAAGCCATTCACCATATGGCTGACTGCTCGCATACTGTGATTTTAATTTATCATCATCAATCAGTTTCCCTTCTACGGTATCTACAAGAAGCATTTTACCGGGACGAAGCCTATCTTTTGACAAAATCCTGCTCTCCTCAATTGGCAAAACACCTACTTCCGATGAAAGGATAAGATAGCCATCATTTGTCACATAATAACGTGATGGACGAAGACCATTTCTATCAAGCACCGCTCCCATTACATCACCGTCTGTAAAAAGGATAGAAGCCGGACCATCCCAAGGTTCCATCATCGTGGCATAATATTGATAAAAATCTTTCTTTTCCTGTGACATCGACTTATCATTTGCCCATGGCTCAGGAATACATATCATCAACGCCAAAGGAAGCGGCATTCCATTCATCATAAGAAACTCTAAGGTATTGTCCAGCATAGAAGAATCAGAACCGCTCGTATTGACAACGGGCATAATCTTTGTCATCTCATCTTCAAGATAATCAGAAACCATCGTTTCCTCCCTTGATAACATTCGGTCTGCATTACCCTTAATAGTGTTAATTTCGCCATTATGGCACAAAAGTCTATATGGATGCGCCCTCTCCCAGCTAGGATTGGTATTGGTAGAAAATCGACTATGTACAAGTGCAATGGCAGACTCATAATCGACATCTTCAAGGTCTCTAAAAAATGTTCGCAGCTGTCCAACTAGAAACATTCCTTTATAAATAATGGTTCTGCTTGAAAAGGAAACCACAAACGTATCTTCATTGGTCTGCTCAAACACTCTCCTTGCCACATATAATTTTCTATCAAAATCAATTCCTTTTTTTACATGAGTGGGCTTTTTTACAAACGCCTGCATAATTGATGGCATACAATCAACTGCCTTTTTTCCAAGAACGTCTGGAACGGTAGGAACATCTCGCCAGCCTAAAAATTCAAGCCCTTCTTTTTCTACAATGATTTCAAACATTTTTTTTGCTCTATTTCTTTTCAGCTCATCTTGCGGAAAAAAGAACATACCAACGCCATACTCTCTCTCATTGCCAATATCAATTCCTAAAGGCTGTAATGCTTTTTTAAAAAATTTATGTGAAATTTGAAGCAATATCCCGACACCATCACCTGTTTTTCCTTCTGCATCTTTACCTGCTCTATGCTCCAGATTTTCAACAATACTAAGCGCATCCGATACGGTTTGATGAGTCTTTACTCCTTTGATACTTACAACTGCACCAATACCGCAGTTATCATGTTCAAAAGTTGGACTGTACAGTCCAAACTGTCCATTGTACATTTCTTTTTCCATAAATACATCTTCCTTTCCTTATTATTTAATGAAAATAATTAAAAAACTTAGATTTGTTATTATTTTTATTAAATTGACTTATTTTTGTTAAGTAATACTATACGCTTATTTTCCAATGTTGTAAATAGGGAATTTTTAAATATAGTCTGATTATTTGATAATTATAATATAATAAGTAAAATTATCAGATAAATTATGGAATTTTATTTAATAAAAATATAATTTATCCTATTTTTATTAAAATATTGTCTGTTTTTCTAAAAATTTTTTTGATAATTTCAGCGTAAAAATTATCAAAAAAACTAAATTGTGTTTAAATTGTTTATTATATTTTATATCATTGCTTATAAAAAAAACTGTTGCAAAATAAGTTGCTTCTACAAAATATAGATATAAATTAAATACTATATTTTATAAAAGTCCTTTGTTTTGCAACAGTCTTTGTTATTATTTTTATTATCGTTCTTCCTGTACAATTATTTCTTGTTTTTTACCTATAAATAGAATTAAAAATATACTAATAACAATAATCATTAAATACATTAACAATACATAAATTATAGTAGGATATTTCGTAATTCCAGCTACATCTATATTATTAAGTGAATTCCAGCTGATTGGTGACCACCATGTAAGAAAAGGCTTGCCATCTACAACTGCTGTAAGAAGAATTAAAAAGGCAGCTATAAGACTTCCTGCAAATCTTGTCTTTGTAAAAACATTGAATATGTATATTAATAATCCTATCATTGTCATGCTCAACCACATTAATAAAAATGTATATATCATAGCCTGCAATGGTGTATAATACCGAACTATAATTGTTGATACATTTACTGTTGTATAATTTTCTCCTATTGTCTGTAGAATATTTGTTGTTGAAGCTGTACCTAATACTTCTCCCCACTTAGTATCCAATTGCATATATCTTATATTTACAATAATTGATGAGATAAGCAACAATATAGTATATATAAATGAAGCTGCAAAAATATACAAAATTTGTCCTATACACCAACTCTTGCGTGTACTTCTCATTATTACATACATTTGATTAGAATCTACAAAAGGTGCATCACAAAATATAAATATAACAGGTATCATATATACAATTTTCATATACCTCCATGTAAACATAAAAGGAAATATCCAAGGTGTCATATCTATATTCATCTTTAAAGATAATACTCTTAAACCTGCTGTATAAGATATAACAAATAATACTACTAATAAAAAACACATTTTTATTCTAGTATTATCCCTCCATTTACGTATATCTTGTATACATATTCTAATTGATTTCATCCTTTATCCTCTTTCTTACATAGTATGAAAAAAATATTCCTGCCAATAAAATATATCCTGCCACAACAACTATAGAAACAATCAAAGTCCCAGAAGTTCCCAATCCATATGCACTATTTCCATCCTGTATATTAAACAGTCTTAATTCCTTAGGCATAATATTGCCAATCTGTTCCATTAACATATTCATAAATAATGGAGCAGCTACTGCTACAAATTTTCCAGTCATCACTGCTGACAGAGCAAGCCCTAAAACAGCATATACAGAGGATACAATAGAAAATAAAAATGCTTTCGCAAAAAGCGCCATAAATGGCATTCTTCCATAAGCATAATCATAAAAAACATTTCCCGGATATACGACACCTATACCAATTCCCCTTTTAAATGCAACCACGATTGAATATGTTAATAATGCTGCAAACGAAATTAAAAACGAAATGATTGCACACACTACAATTTTTGATAAAATATAAGAAGATTTATTACTCCTTAAAACAACTTGTTTTGCATAATTATCTATAATATCATCATAATAAATCGTTGCCACTGGAAAAGCTGCTGTAATAACAAGAAGCTTATTAAGATTACTTAACCCTGTAATAATATCAAGTCCTCCATATGCTTGAACCGCTAGATTCGTATCCATTTTTACAGCTGTAAAAATCAAAATGATATACAAAAAAAAACAACTATATATTTTCCAGCTACTAAATACACGCAGCATCTCATATCTTAAATTTCCCAAAAATAACTTTATACTTCTTCTCATCATTTTAGTCTCCATGCTGTGACTTATTTTTAGAAACAGCTTTTGCTTAATAGCTTATCTTTTCTAACCTCTGGATTTATAAAGCGTCTTATTTACTGCATCGACAACATAAAATGTTTTAACTTTATAAAAGTACGCTTCCCCATCTTTTTCTGCTCTTTTATCATACTCTACCGTAAACTGCCAGCATGGTCTTGCTAAAAATTTTTGCTCTTGCATAGCAGAAACTGGAAGATAAACAAGTTCTATATTGGTTATAAGCTGTTCGCTTAAACCATAAGAATATTGATATGCAGAAGCAATAACATTTAATGCATCCGAGGCACTGCATATATCGCCTTCTAAATCACTCCACTCCTTATCACCATATTCAAATGAAAGAGCAAAGCTCTTTATTTCATTTCTTCCAACTACCACCTCCAATTGATGGTCGTTAGAATAATAAGAATCCGTACCTATATTTTTTTGTGAAAATGGATACCCTCTAACAGCTAACTGAAAAATCATATAATATACTTCATCTTCCTTATTCCATGTTATTTTTTCTCCATAAGTTTCAATATCATCTGTGCCTAATCTTCTTCTATCTTCAGAAGATAAGTAGTATTCAAGTGATTTATCTTGTTTAATAAATTCTGTTGCATGTTGTGCATCCAATACAAATACTTCTGGTTCATTAACAGAAAGTTCAATTCCCATCTGTCCACATAATTCTCTTACTTGTTTTACTGCTTGATTTAAAGAAAAATCCTCTAACTCTTTTAACGGAAAATTATCTTCTGGCATACCATAATTTTCACCAATATAACGGTTATAACTTCTTTTTCTTGCATCTTCTGTAGTATAATTACAATGTGTGCTGTCATTAAACCTACTTCCATTACTGTATGTATATGTATATGCTCCTGTTTTTTCTATCTTCTTTACATCTATAATTTCATTTCCTTGTGCAAATAAAGCTGCTCGTTCATTTGCCGTTTTCTCATCCGTAACTCTAGGAATGGTCTTAAACTGCTTCCAGCCTTTTTCATTGCTTATATGAATATCTGCATCCACTTTTATATGATTGTTTAGCTGCATCTCAATATGATTTGAATCATCTATCAAAACTTCTTTTGTATCTTCTGCATTGTTGATTGTTCCATTAGGAAATACTGAACAGCCTGTAAATAAAACAGCAGAAACTATACAAAAACAACTTTTTTTTATAACATTTTTTATTTTCATCAGTATATCCCTGTCATGAAAAGCTCTTGTTAAATAATCTGTTAAAAGCTACTTCACCCTTTCTAAAATTATCTATGAATCATTATAAATAAAAACAGAGCTGTTCTATTAAACCTTATAAAATACAATTTATTATTAATTAAAAATAAATCATATCTTATCATTGTTTTGTTTAATGCACAGCTCTATTACAATTAAATTTTAATTATAAATTAAAACAATTTATGGCTCCCATTCACCACTAACTGACACATACCAGTTATATGTTCTTCCCCTCAATCTATACATATTATCATAATATACATCTTCTATATAATCCAAATAATATGTTCCTGTATTTGCTGTAGCACGTATCTGCTCTGAAACTTCATCATCATCACCATATTGCTTAACAACACAAAGTCTAAAATCATCCTTTGAATAGATATTGCTTTTTTGACAATCTACAGAGGCATAATCATTATAATTATCTTTGCGTGCATTTCCTGAATATGCTATATCTTCTGCATCTTCTGCAACCTCCACATTAAATGAAAATCCATAATACTCTGCCATTGTAGGCATTGCAAATAATGCTGATGCCATTAATGCAATAGCTGCTGATTTTATCATTCTTTTTTTTATCATTTTTGTATTTCCCCCAATCTATTTAAAATAAGTTTTATTAACAATCCATAAAAAATAATGAATCGTTTATCTTTATTGTATATTAAATATATCTTTTAGTAGATATCATTTTTCAAAAATCCTCTATTGTCTTCATCACCTCTTTAATATACACCACTTATTTATAAAACATAAATATGGTTTTTGTTTTAATGATTTTTATCACATATTTATCATAATATAAATTATATCACAAAATATTAATTATATCAATATTTTATTATATTATAAATCAAATTAATTATTATGTTTTTTGTTTTATCAATATACCCTATCCTTTCATCTTCATTCATTACTGCGAAATTCTCATAAAAAGCTAACAATTTATATAATAATGCAACACAAATTTTACTTTAGATAAATTATTTTATCTATAAATACAAAAAAGACGCATGTTTTTCCATACGTCTTTATCAAATATCAACATCTTTTTTAACATACAAGCTAATCTTTTATTTAAGAATCAAGAGACTGCCTGATAATGTAAATTGCTTCCTTTATTGAAATATTATGCCACAATCTTCCCCTCATATATTTCTATAATCTCATCGGATAACATTTCAAGTTCTTCTTTATCATGACAAGCAATAATAATCAGCGCACCTCTCTCTTTTTGCTCCTTTAATATCTCATGTACCTGATTTGCCCCAGCTTCATCTAAAGCATTAATAGGTTCATCCAATATAATAATATCAGGCTGTTCCATAAACGCTGCTGCAATTCCAAGTTTTTGCTTCATGCCAAGTGAATATTTGCGAAAAGTTCGCTTATCATCTGGTTCTAAACCAACTTGCAGAAGTGCCTCTCGAATTTCTTTATCACCAATTCGATTTTGAATGGATGCCAAAACCTGTAAATTTTTAAAACCTGTATAATTATTGATAAATGCAGGATTTTCTATAAGCATTCCCACACTTTCTGGAAATGACATATCCTTACCTAAAATTTTTCCATCAATTTCTACTGTTCCTTCCGTAGCACTAATTAATCCACATACAACTCGCATAAGCATAGTCTTTCCTGAACCATTTTTACCTTTAAGCCCATACACTTTCCCACTCTCAAACTCAAGATTAATATGGTCTAATACTCTCGCTTTTTTAATAACCTTAGAAACATTTGTAAGTTTAATTTTCACCGCTAAATCCTCCACTCACTCTTATTAAAAATATCTGTTTTAACAAAATGTATCAATCCCACTGTTATTGCAACTATAATTATCAATATATCAACAAATATAATCATCGTATAATTATAACCTCCTGACAGATACATTCCATTTCTTACTGTCATAAATCCATTTGTGACAACTGCTTCAAAGCTAAAAAATACGCCTGCAATCAACAATGCTACAACCGAAATATACCCAATTATTGGTGACAAGATTTGTGATAAACTTACTTGAAGCATGGAAATTGCTATTGATGTCAATACTGCGCCTATCAACATATATATTGCCAACTCATTAAAATTTGTAGAATGTTCTATCAATACCTTATCAAAACCTAATATTTTCGTACAAACCTGCATAGTAGGAATAAAAGAAATATTTTTTGAACCAATACCAACAAAAAAAAGCTCTGCTATTAATATTGCATAAGCTGTTACTATGGATAACATGCACCATACACATTTACTTATCCACCATACCATCTTTTTTCTTGTTCGCACTAAAACTGCTGTTCCAAAACCATTTAAATCTTTAAATGGATAATTCCCCACAATAAATGCAATTAAAATATTAGGCAATATATAAGCTGTTGGTATGTCTAAAATATTGTTAACAACAATATCAAATTCTTTTGTCCCTTTAAAAAGCCACAATACCATATCTCCTATTGAATATATACCTATAAGCCCCTTATTTGAACAGCGAATTATAAAATCAATTATAAGTACAGCATAAACAACTGCCAACAATACAAATTTTTTCCATTGATACAATATGCCATGAACACAGTCATATTTTAGCTGAAAGAACATTATCTTCATGCTATTTCAAAAAATCCTTTCTTTGAACTGTTAATATTGTTAAAAAATATATACTTACACATAAAACAATAGGATAAACAATCTGCCAGCCTATATCTATTCCATTGATATATACCATATTGCTCAATCGGTAAACTCCCCATAAAAAACCGTTCTTTAATGCACTCTCTGTACTAATAATCACTATAGCTGCTACGAAACCTGCCCACTGCCAATTTGTAATCCACCAAACATATAACATCATACTGCCTGCCACAAAAATAAGTGTAAACACGATAATAAAAAATGTTATTATTATCAATACTACATTTGGTGGATTTTCTATCATATATCCTACAATTCTGTAAGCTTTGCTCTCACGCTTTTCCCAATTGCACATAATTCTTGTCATCAAAAATCCTGCTATCAATGTTACTATTGTTATATATAAAGAAAACAGCAAATCCATTATTAATAAATCCGAAAGAACATCTTTCCAAACCTTTTTTATTGTTCTTTTTCTAAGAACTAATGCAGGATTTAATTGATATTTTTCTATGTAAAGAATATAAAATAAAATAAATGCTAAAATATATAACCACACGGAATATAAAGAAATAATGATAAATGCATCGTAAACACAAGGCTCGCCTTTTATCAATACGATAGAAGGCGATGTCAATCGCAATATCAACTCTGTTGGTATTGCGATGGTTATAAGAAGCAGTATTACCACAGAAAACGTAATTTCATTAATATTTAATAAGGCTTTTATTTTTTTCATTGAACCCCCTTAAATACAATGGCTTGTCTTACTGGATATGCTTTTAAACACAAATAAATATCATTTTGAAGTGCTGCTTCTCTTCTTTCATTTCGTATTAAGCCCTCAGAAACTGTAAAACATCCAATTTTTTCCTCTGTTGAATTTGCAGCAATTATTGGTGAATCTGCAAAAATCATTCCCTGATTGTCATATCCTACAGGATACATAACAAGATTAAATTTTTCAAATATATGTTCAAAATTGATGTCTTTGTCTGATGTATTATTTACCTCCAGTTTTGTTATAACATAAAAAATATTGTCATTATTCCCTCCGTTTACCCCATATTTTTGCGTTAGTTCACTGGTACTGCAATAATCTATACTTTTTGCCCTAATCTGAATATCATCATTCCATGAAACCCATTCATTAATAGAATGCAATTCCTCCTGAGGCTGAGGAAATCGTGAATTGACATCAATAAATCCTATGATAAATAACACAACAAGCACTGCTGTTACCAAACATACAACTATTCTCTTTTTATATTTAAAATGTTTCATCATGAACCCCCTTTACAAAATAAAAAAGTACTCCCATACATAAAATAACAATCATAAAAAGAATATAACAAACTGCATGATTTGGAGCCACCTGACATATACTAAACATTCTGTATGGCGCTAATCCCTTTCCCCATGCTGTTTTTGCCAAACGTGTAATGGCATTTAAAAATTCACATATAATATATGGCGATAAAAGAGCCATAAAAATATTATTAATCCAGCTTGAAATAATCAATGCCAACGTCGCCAACAATCCTCCACAGATAAATTGCAGACAAAAATACATGATTATATAAAGATAAGGATTGGAATAAAAAATAGACGACCACATACCATTTGCATTAATAGGAAATGAACCTATTGGCCAAACAATAGAAGGTAAGACTGCTGCCGTAGCTAAAAAATTAATTAACAATGGCACTGTAACAGCTGTTCCACCTGTTAAAAAAACGGCTAAATATTTTGAAAACAAATAATGTATTTTCTTTGTTCTTATATAATAATTTTTTACAATGCCAGTACGAATATCTGAACAATATGTAATTGCATAAGGAATTGCCGCCAAAAGTGGAATAATTCTTACAAACAATTCATTTTCAAAATTAACTCCTCCGCCTATCCAACAATTAAAAACACTTAATGGCAGACTTGTTGCATTATTATATTCATAAAATTGAAGCGGAGCTACTGCCATTGGAATTACATTTCTAATATAATGTTCTATCGTTATAATCATGCCGATAATCAATGAAAGTTTTAGACCTGTACCGCTAAATGCTCGCTCTAATTCTATTTTAATCATTTTTTTCACGATTTTGTCCTCCCTATTAAAAAATATATTATTTTACCACCTCATTATTCTCAACATTCAATTTAAACACTTTTGCTCCCGCTGGAAAATCATTTGCTCTTTCTGAATAAACCATATAGATATCATTCAACGCATTTCCTCCAGTAATAACATTCTCATAATGTGTACTTTCACCTTCATTATAATAGTCATACTCTTTTACCAATTTCGTAGAAATTGGCGTTCCCATAACTATCTCTTTTTCTTCTCCTGGCTGTAGTGTTAGATGATTAACTTGTGTTTGATAATCATCACCAATATCTATAAAACGAAAACCTTCTGCTCGTAAGCAATATGATAAAAGTTTATTTTTATCTGATTTTATATCAAATATTTTAAAATTCATTGAATTAAATATATATTCTCTATCCATCTCATTTTTAATTAATAATTTCACAAGTAAAAATACTCGCTCATTACCAAATTTATCAACAGTTAATGTTCCATCTTCATTTAAAATATGGCTACTTTCAAATGTTGTATAAAAATTGTATATATTATTTACATTATCACTACTCATCATCTCTGAACAATTATATATATTATCGGTTATAAAAGTATCTTTAACACATGCTGTAAAAACGGTTGTTTTACTATAATTCACGAATACACTTTCACCCAATTCAACTTTATCAACTTCATTAATAATACTATTATATTTATTATTGTTCTCATCTTCATTAACATGAACTTTATTTGTAATTGTAGCTTCTGTTGATACAATAGATGTTGTCTCTGGTTCTGTATTAATATCATGAATACTTTGTTTTTCACAACCTGCTAATAAAAATAAATTAAAAATTAAAATGGTACATAATATCCTTTTATACATATTTCCTCCATATTTTTACACAATTTCTTATATTATTAAATACGTACAAATACGATAATTCGTTTTATACATTTTAATTTTTTAATTAAATATTATTTGATTTATATATATAATCTCACTTTTTCAATTTTAATAAGCAAATTTAATATTATATACATTTATTTTACTATTTCATTATTCTCAACATTTAACTTAAATACTTTTGCTCCTGATGGAAAAGCATTTGCTCTTTCTGAATAAACCATATAGATATCATTCAACGCATTTCCTCCAGTAATAACATTCTCATAATGTGTACTTTCACCTTCATTATAATAGTCATACTCTTTTACCAATTTCGTAGAAATTGGCGTTCCCATAACTATCTCTTTTTCTTCTCCTGGCTGTAGTGTTAGATGATTAACTTGTGTTTGATAATCATCACCAATATCTATAAATTGAAACCCTTCTGCTCGTAAACAATATGATAAAAGTTTATTTCCATCTGATTTTATATCAAATATTTTAAACCCCATTGAATTAAACATAAATTCTCTATCTGCTTCATTCTTAATTAACAGCTTTACCAGTAAAAATACACGCTCGTTACCAAACCTATCAACAGTTATTGTTCCATCTTCATTTAAAACATGGTTATTTTCAAATGTTGTATAATATTTATATATATTATCTATATTATCACTACTCATCATCTCTGAACAATTATATATATTATCGGTTATAAAAGTATCTTTAACACATGCTGTAAAAACGGTTGTTTTACTATAATTCACGAATACACTTTCACCCAATTCAACTTTATCAACTTCATTAATAATACTATTATATTTATTATTGTTCTCATCTTCATTAACATGAACTTTATTTGTAATTGTAGCTTCTGTTGATACAATAGATGTTGTCTCTGGTTCTGTATTAATATCATGAATACTTTGTTTTTCACAACCTGCTAATAAAAATAAATTAAAAATTAAAATGGTACATAATATCCTTTTATACATATTTCCTCCATATTTTTACACAATTTCTTATATTATTAAATACGTACAAATACGATAATTCGTTTTATACATTTTAATTTTTTAATTAAATATTATTTGATTTATATATATAATCTCACTTTTTCAATTTTAATAAGCAAATTTAATATTATATACATTTATTTTACTACCTCATTATTCTCAACATTTAACTTAAATACTTTTGCTCCTGATGGAAATGGAGTTGATTCAGAATAAACCATATAGATATCATTTAACGCATTTCCTCCAGTAACGACATTTTCATAACGTGTACTTCCACCTTCATTATAACGGTCATACTCTTTTACCAATTTCGTAGAAATTGGCGTTCCCATAACTATCTCTTTTTCTTCTCCTGGCTGTAGTGTTAGATGATTAACTTGTGTTTGATAATCATCACCAATATCTATAAAACGAAAACCTTCTGCTCGTAAGCAATATGATAAAAGTTTATTTTTATCTGATTTTATATCAAATATTTTAAAATTCATTGAATTAAATATATATTCTCTATCCATCTCATTTTTAATTAATAATTTCACAAGTAAAAATACTCGCTCATTACCAAATTTATCAACAGTTAATGTTCCATCTTCATTTAAAATATGGCTACTTTCAAATGTTGTATAAAAATTGTATATATTATTTACATTATCACTACTCATCATCTCTGAACAATTATATATATTATCGGTTATAAAAGTATCTTTAACACATGCTGTAAAAACGGTTGTTTTACTATAATTCACGAATACACTTTCACCCAATTCAACTTTATCAACTTCATTAATAATACTATTATATTTATTATTGTTCTCATCTTCATTAACATGAACTTTATTTGTAATTGTAGCTTCTGTTGATACAATAGATGTTGTCTCTGGTTCTGTATTAATATCATGAATACTTTGTTTTTCACAACCTGCTAATAAAAATAAATTAAAAATTAAAATGGTACATAATATCCTTTTATACATATTTCCTCCATATTTTTACACAATTTCTTATATTATTATATACGTATCAATATGATAATTAGTTTTATACATTTTAATTATACATCATGCCCTTTTATACATATTTGCTCTAACCAATGAAAGGCTGTAATTGCCTTTGAAACAACTACAGCCATCATTCACTCTTTAAATAATCTAATAAATCATAATCAAAACTAAATTTGAATAAAGTATCTTTACTTAATAATAAACCCCCTGTTAATAAATTTTTTAATATACTTTATAGTGACATTTTTTAATTTCCCTCTTTTTGTCTCCTGTTCTCCTCCTGTTTCTTCTTTTTTTGCGCTCTTTTTTCTTCTTTAATGTTTATTTCCTCAATGCACTTTTCAATATACTCCATCCTTTCATCTTCGTTCAGTACTGTGAAATCCTCATAAAGAGCTGGCAATCTATATAATGATGCGTCACAAATTTTACAATTCTTATATAAATGCGTTGAATAAATTTCTCTTTTACATTGCGTACAATAATAAACTTTAATCATAATTTTTCTCCTTTGCCGTTTAGTTTATTTGAAATCGTTTGTTACTTTTTTAATATTTGCCAAATCCTCTTATCATTACAACACTTAACTAATATTACAAAAATAAAATCTTAAAATAACCATCCCACTAATAATTAAAAATACATTATATCTCGTTTTCTGCTATTTTTCTTAATGTGATATTCTCTTATTATCGTTTTTCTACTCTATCATTCCCCTTTCCAATCATTTAAATTAAGATAAAATTCATCTTATATTTTATATATATGCGCCAATTTCTAACATAAAATATGTTATAATTTGTCAGTTATAACATTGGTCGCCATATCAAAAATATTAAAAAATTATGGTAACCTATAGAAAATACAATGAATTTCCTTATTTTTTAATTTATTAAAGATATGAAAAAAATTGGTGATACATTTTAACAAATACTTGAAACAAATTATATATCATTATTGTCCATTCTCAATGGTAATTTAACTGTTCTAATATTGCCCCCATAGACAAGATAAAATTTGTTAAATGGTTCAGTTTTTATATTTTTACAAAATGCAACCGATAACTGCACTATTTTATCATTAGCAATTCTTAATGTTTTTACTGCTTCATCAACTAATTTACTCACAATAATCCCTTCTTTCTTTTTAAACAAAATCAACCTCAACCTTTTTGTTGGTTTTTATTAGATTTATACAAAATATTTTTTATTTTTGTACAATCCTATCTTGTTTTTTGATTTT
This sequence comes from uncultured Lachnospira sp., assembly GCA_910585095.1. Lineage (GTDB taxonomy): Bacteria > Bacillota > Clostridia > Lachnospirales > Lachnospiraceae > Lachnospira. The sequence continues at coordinate 43,206 of CAJUBU010000008.1, read as the reverse complement.
TTTCTCTATTATAAACCGAACTAAAAAAGATTTCCGTTAAAATATGTTGTTGCTTTTTGTTGTAAATTGTTGGTTTTTGTTATATAATAGGCAACGAATGTTATACTTTGCAAACTTTTCTTATATCAAATCAAAATAAAAAAGGATAAAAACTATGAAAAACTTATCAATTATAGTTGTTGAAGACGACACTGCTGCTTGCGACCGATTTGTACAATGTGCAAACGAAATTGAAGAAGTATCTATTGTAAGTTTAACAAATAGTGCCTCAAAAGCTATTGAAGATATACATGATTATCAGCCAGATGTGATTATTTTAGATTTAGAATTGCACTATGGCAGCGGAACTGGATTAGATGTATTAATAGGCTTAAAAGAAATGCAACTGCCCACAAAACCATATATCTTAATAACAACGAACAATTCCAGTCAAATTACTTTTGATTATGCAAGAAGTCTTGGAGCAGACTTTATTATGTCAAAACATCAAGACCATTATTCTGAAACGAAAGTTTTAAGTTTTATAACTATGATGAAAAATTTGATATTTGCAAAACAGAATACTGCAAAAGAAAATACAAACATAGAAACGCCAAAACAAAAAGAAAAACGAATGTTACGCTGGATTACTTCTGAACTTGATGCGATAGGAATTAGTCCAAAAGCCGTTGGTTATAAGTATTTAATAGATGCTATCTACATGTACAATAATGAAGATAACATTTTATTTTTGTGCAATAAAATTGGCGAAATCTATGGAAAAAGTGATTCAAGTGTTGAGCGAGCTATGCAAAATGCTGTTCATCGCGCTTGGAAAAAAACAGATATTGAAGATTTGTTAAAACATTACACCGCTAAGGTCAGTTCTGAAAAAGGCTGTCCCACAATAACAGAATTTATATGTTATTATGCCAATAAATTAAAATATGAATTTTAAAAGGAGGGAGGACCTTTCAAAATTCATATTTTTAAACAAATGTATTTGAAATATTAACTTAAAATGAAGTAAGTAATTTAAACCATGTATCTATGGTAACTCTCCACCATTCTTCCCATGACCAAGACATATGACAACCCTCCTTTAAATTTTCTGGGCTTATCATAGTAAAAGCTGGGATGTATTAATATTTGTTGTTATGATTGATTTATGTTGATTTTTCTTAGTTTTAGGAGATAAGAATGTTAAGTTTATTAATAAAATGTTTTTTTATTACAAACAGTTGTTTTTATTTTGTTAAGAAATTAATTAAAACCCCAATTTCATTAAAAATACAATTATTGCTTTCTTGTATAATTACTTTTTTATCTTATTTTATATTAAAATATAGCTCAACAATGTTTATTCCATTTTTAATTTTTTCTATTTATTTTTATATTAAATTTAAATTACATCTTTCAGCTAAATTAAGCTTAACTATTACATGTATTTCTATTGCATTAAGTTATTTTTGTTATATTTTATCTACAATACTAATAATTCCTTTATATTATCCTTTATTTCTTATTATTTATAATCAACTAATAAGATTATTAATATTATTATTTTTTACAGGTATTGCTCAAATTGCCATGTCTATTGGCGCCTTTAAAATCAAACGCTTTAAAAGCGGTATGCCATTTTTAAGTCAGCGTACTTGTAATGATACAGGATTAATTATCAGCTTATTTGCACTAATAATTACAACCCTCTACTATGCCTTTCCAGAACCAAATACTTTATTTTTTATCCTTGTATTTGCCTCTATAGTATTATGTTTAATTATTGTTCTTTGGTGGAAACATAATTTAAATAAAGCCTACTGGAACGCAGTGCATAAAAACCAAATTGCCGCAATGGAAACAGAAATTATGAATTTAAAACGAGATAATGATAATCTTTCAAAAATCATTCATAAAGATAATAAATTAATACCTGCAATGGTACTATCTGTTAAAGAATTATTGGAAATGAGCATTGCACTGGACAATTCTCAATTAAAAGATATATCTGAATTAAAAATTAAAGCAGCCAATTTATTAGAAGAATTGGAAAAAATTTCAAAAGAACGCAAAGGCATTATGATAGAGACCGAACAGCATTTATATGAATTGCCAAAATCCAACCTTATGCGTCTTGACTCACTAATCAGTTATCTATATCAACGCTGTGTATTATTTCAAATTCAATTTCAGGCTTTATTTAATATTAATATCAATCAACTGATGGATTTTATCAACGAACGTGAATTAGATACAATCATTGCTGATTTAATTGAAAATGCAATCTATGCAACAAAAAATCAAGAAAATAAAAAAATACTATTTTGTATTGATTCAAAAGATAATATATTTTTTATGAATATCTATGATACAGGTGTTCCTTTTAACATTGAAATTATACATAAATTAGGCAAGAATAAAGCCACCTCTCATTCAAATGATGGTGGCAGCGGAATTGGTCTTTACAATACCATATCAGTCTGTAAAAAATATAGCTTTAGTTTTATTATTGAGGAAGCGCCGGGCGTTGAGAACTTTACTAAAAAAATTTCTATTGCTTTTGATGATAAAAATCTATTTTTATACAATGGTATTAATATGGCAGCTTCCTAATTGGGAGCTGCCATTTTATCCATCAATCTTTAACTATATTGCTTTATCACTTTTAAAAATTTTTCACCATACATATCATACTTATTTTCTCCAACACCGACAACTTCCATCATCTCAGCTTTGTTTGACGGAAGTTTTGTACACATATCAGCTAATGTTTTATCGGAAAAAATAATATAAGGCGGCACGCCTTTTGTTCTGGCAAGTTTTAATCGAAGTTTTCTTAAATCATCATATAAAACTTTCTTTTCTCCTTGTGGAACTTGAATGGATAACTCTTTTGATTTCGATGATTTATTACTTTTATTACTCTTTTGTGTATAGGAAAAATAAGAATTACTTTTATTGTTATCTTCATAAATTGTAAATACATTTGTTCTATATTGATCTTCATAATCCATATTTACAACATGACTAGAAAGACAATTGCTGCAATTATTACATTTATATGGCGCTTGTTCTCCAAAATAAAACAATATATTACGTCTAAGACAGTATTTTCCTTTAGCATAAAAAGCCATCTGTTTTAAACGTTCATGGTCTCGCTCTTTTAGTCTTACATCTTCTTGTGGCGTCAAATCAGCCCGCACTTCTCGATTATCAATAAGAAAACGATTAATCACAACATCTTGCGGCGAATAAAATAAGATACACTCTGCTGCTTCTCCATCTCGTCCAGCACGCCCTGCTTCCTGATAGTAATTTTCCATACTTTGAGGCATATTATAGTGCAAAACATAGCGAACATTAGACTTATCAATTCCCATCCCAAACGCATTTGTTGCTACTACAATCTTTTTTTCATCATATATAAAATCATCTTGATTCTTTTTTCTTACCTCTCCATCTAATCCCGCATGATATTTTGTGACACTGATTCCTTGACGGACAAGAATATCATATACTTTTTCTACATTTTTTCTTGTTGAACAATAGATTATTCCGCTCTCATCTTCATGTCTTTTGATATAATCTATCATTAATCCATCTTTTTTATTGCTCTGCACTACTTCAAAATACAGATTTTTTCTGTCATACCCCGTCACGATATGCACAGGATTTCTCAATTGTAAAATATTCATAATATCCGACTGAACAACGTCTGTTGCCGTCGCTGTAAATGCGCTGACAACAGGTCTTTTTGGCAGTTGTTCCACCAATTCCAAAATACTTCGATAACTTGGTCTAAAATCTTGTCCCCACTGTGATATACAATGTGCCTCATCTACTGTAATCATTGAAATAGGAACATTCATTGCAAAGTCTAAAAATCTTGGCGTAAGTAGCCGCTCTGGTGCCGCATAGACAATTTTATATCGTCCATTTTTAGCATTTGCAAGTGCTTTGACAACCTGATTTTCTGTCAACGAACTATTAATATAAGCAGCATGTATCCCTGCTTCATTTAATGCTCGAACTTGGTCTTTCATCAATGAAATCAATGGCGACACTACAATGGTTATACCAGACATCATCAAAGCTGGAACTTGATAACAGATTGATTTCCCAGCTCCTGTAGGCATAATACCAAAGGCATCCCTTCCGCAAAGGATGCCTTCAATTAATACTTCTTGTCCTGTTCTAAATGAGTGATATCCATAATATTTTTTTAACACTTCATATTTATCCACAGTCAAAACCTCTAAAATTTTAATTTTCCATTATATTTTTACAATGTCTTATTACTAAATAAAATTCAACATCTTTTATTGTTTATCAAATTCTACTGTATTTGAATTTCTTGTCAACTTTAACTTTTTTAATTCAAGCTCATAAATATAATCTTCACTTTGCTTTTGCCCTAAAATTTCTTTAGTAATTGTAATGGTATTGCCATTTGTTGTATATGTAATATTCATAGAAATTTCATTGCCTTTTTTCTCAATACCTGTGCCATCTTCATTAAATTCATATATGGTACTGCCGCCATCAACGCTGCTCCATTTGCCTGTAAGCGTTGCTTTTTCACCGCATCCTGTAATTATACAAACAGCCATTATAACCATAAAAATGGAGAACACTGCTTTATACTTTTTCATATAAATAACCATGCCTTTCTACAACAACAAATCCTTTGTTATCTTTCGTCTAATGGAACATAATCTTTTCTTTCACACACATTGCGATATGCTGGTCGAATTATTTTTCCACAGTTAATCAACTCTTCTATTCTATGCGCACACCACCCTGAAATTCTCGCAATTGCAAAAATTGGCGTAAACAATTCAGTAGGCAGCCCTAGCATGCTGTACACAAATCCACTATAAAAATCCACATTGGCGCTTACACCTTTATATATCTTTCGCTCACTGGCAATCAGCTCGGCTGCAATTCTTTCCACATTTGCCATAAGCTGATATTCATCATGCTTTTCTTTCTCAATGGATAACTTTTCAACAAAACTTTTAAATACTCTTGCTCTTGGGTCTGATAATGAATACACGGCATGACCCATTCCATAAACCAATCCTGTATTGTCAAACGCCTGTTTATGAAGCATTTTTTTCAAATATTCTCGAAGCTCGTCATCATCATTCCAGTTATGTACATTTTCTTTAATATTATCAAACATTTGCACCACTTTCAAATTGGCGCCGCCATGTTTTGGTCCCTTTAATGAGCCAAGCGAAGACACTACTGCTGAATATGTGTCCGTTCCTGATGAAGTGACAACATGGGTTGTAAATGTTGAATTGTTGCCTCCTCCATGTTCTGCATGAAGTACTAATGCTATATCTAATAATTGCGCCTCAAGCGGTGTATATTTACTGTCTGGTCTTAACAAATATAAAATATTTTCTGCTGTAGACAACTTTGGTTCTGGCTCATGTATAATAAAACTTCCACCTTTATGCGCATGTAAATATGCCTGATAACTATATACCACTAACAACGGAAATTCCGATATAAGCTGCAAAGATTGCCTCACCACATTTGGAATACTTACATCATCTGCTTTTGTATCATAAGAATACAGCATAAGGACACTTCTTGCCAACGCATTCATAATATCACAGCTTGGTTTTTTCATAATAACATCTCTTACAAAGTTGCGCGGAATACAGCGATATTCACCCAATATCTGTGTAAATTGGTTGAGTTCTTCTTTATCTGGCATCTCGCCAAACAACAATAAATATGTAACTTCCTCAAACCCAAAACGCTTATCTTTAGCAATTCCTGTAATAATATCTTCAACATCAATTCCACGATAATACAATTTTCCGTCACATGGATGGGAAACGCCATTTTCATCTACTTCAGAAGCCTTTACCTCTGAAATTTCTGTAAGTCCTGTAAGCACTCCCTTACCATTTAAATCTCTCAGCCCTCTTTTTACTTCATACTTGTCATACAGGCTTTTATCAATATTGCTGTTTTCCTGACATTTTAATGCCAGCTTTTCCACCTCCGTAGTAACTTTTGAAAAGCTCTTTTTTTCTAACCCCATAAGCAATTTCTCCTTTCAATGTTGTGCTACTTATTATATTTTTATTTCAGCAAACATAAGCCAACTGGCTATATTTACATAAATACAGTTTTATTCTATATGTTTAACTTCAAAAACCGAATGATGATCTATGCATCATCCGGTTTTTCCACATTTTGCAAAATAACGCATACCAACACTGCGCAAGTTATTTTCTATTTATCATTTAACGAAGCCTAGCTCCTTCGTATTTTGCATGCGCCATTATACATCTTCTAAGAGACATATATCTGGCATCAATATTTCCTTCTGGTACTTCTACATCAAGTGATACTGCTATTACGTCTATAAGTTTATCATCAAGACTGTTTCTTAAATAGGACAAAACATTTAACTTTTCTTCATATGTTCTGGCATCAAGAAACATAAGAAGGCGTGAATCAACGCCATCTGTATCGGATTCTTCCATATTAGATTGAATTTTTGAATATGCTTGAACTTCTGATTGCTCAGAATATTTTTCTATATTCTCTGATATCTGTTGACTATCATTATCAGAATTATCAATATATTGACTCTCCTCAAACTGTACTTCTTCAAAGCAATACTGTTGTTTTATATCAGGATATTGAACAGAGTCAACTTTTTCTATAAATTTATGATAAGGCATTACATATATTGAATAATTACCATAAAGAGCTTGATATACGACCATTCTTTCGTTGTTTTCGGAATGGCATGCTATACATCTTATCTGATATAAATTTCCCTTGAAATGTCTGTAAAATCCTCCAATTACTAATTTTTTCTCTCTCAATATACCCTTCCTCCAAATTTCTATTAATTTCCATAAGGTGGAGAATCCCTGATGTAACAATATGGGTCATTGTAACAATATATTTGCAATCTCTATGAATCGACTTGTAACTTCCCATATTCTTATTACTGTCCATAGATTCATGGCTATTGATATAACTGTCATGGAGCCACATTACAAACTGGCACAATTCTTCTGGTGTATTAAATGTTGATGCAATTTGACTGTTAATATAAAGTTCTTCACTGTGTATATAATCTTTAAGCGCATACTTTAAATATTTTTCATACATACAATGGTCTTTCATATTTCCGTCAAATTCACCATTATGTGGAAATGTAAAATAATCTGCAAGATAATGTGTCACTTCGCCAAGCTTACGACAATACGATGTTGATATCTTCTTAAAATCATCCGAATCAACCGTTAATTTTGATATAAATTCTGTAACCATCTCAAACGTTTCTTCCATATTATGTTTCGTTGTAACAAATGATGGTTTACAATCTGGAAGAATACTTCCCATTACAAAGGCTTTCTTATGATCTGAAAGCAACTGATTATCAATATTTTTTATTAAATAAAGCGATAGTGAAACATGCGACTTTTTTCTCATACTGCTCAATAATGCTCCTTAATTCTAATTTTAAAAAAATTTATTCTGCCTAAAATATTCTAGTTATAACATACTAACTCTATTTTAACCTTTATCGAGAAAAATTACAACAAAAAAATTTTTGTTAAATTTAAAATAAATCCTTCTTTTACTATTTTTTTATATTTTTTATATTTTTTTTACTTTTTTGTAAAAAAATCCTTATAATTATATTAAAAACTTGACAACTTAAAACAAAAAATTATACTTTAATCTTATCAAGATTCACAGATTACAGAAAGGTATGGTTATTTTTATGGAATCCTTTATTATACCTAATCGAACGGAATATAACGCTCTTTCTTCCAAAGAAAAACAAGAGCTTACACAAAAAATTGCCCTTTGCACAGGAGCTACATGGGAAAAGATGCAAACATTTTCCCTTTGGGGACAATCTTTAGAAACGGCAATTTATACCCTAAAAGGCAGCAATTTTGTCTTTATTCCTGGCGACACTGTCACTTTGGGATGGGATGGATTTTCAGATACAACCCATCCTGATTTTTCTAAATTCAAAGCGGCTTTGGACGAGGATATTTTAGAATATTGGGGCGGTCAATTTCAAACAGAGGAGATTTTAAAACGCCTTACCACCCCTCTACGTCAAACAATTATTCCACCTATGCTTGTTGAACAAAAACCGATTGATTTTACATGTAGTCAACCTGTCAACTTTGAGGAATTGACATTAAGCGAACAACAGCAGCAATCTATTGAAAGCTGGAAAGCTAATCCCCACAGCCACCAAATTACTTTTGATACGTTTCAATTAGGCAATCCTAAACTGCGTCTCACTAAAAAAAAGGAAGGTTCCATCGTAGCAGAAATCCTTGTTCCAGCTACTGTTGATGACCTTCAAAAACATTTAGAAACACAAGGCTTTACTTTACCAAACGGCGACCAATGGGAATACTTATGCGGTGGAGGCTGTCAAACACTTTTTGTATGGGGAGACACACTGGAATTTTGTGATGAAGAATGGGAACAGCCCAACTTTTTTGGTCTTACAATCGCCTTTGACTCTTATGCACAAGAAATTGTCAAAGACAGTTTATGGCCATATCGTGGTGGTGATGGTGGCGTCTTAGAATGTTATGGCGATTTAAATGTATTAAATGACCTTATTTGCTCCCCTCACTATATAGAGTGGGACATCTCCGACGAAAACCAACGTATGCAGATACAAGAATGTTTGGAGGATGGTCTCAATGAAGACTATGACTGCTACCGACGAATTTTAGTGCTTGATACCCAATACTAAAAATTCAAATCCTTGCTATCTTTAAAACAGCTCTTTTATTTCTTCAACTGATATACCTTCCTGCTTTGCATAGTTTAGGATATCTGAAAGCTGTTCTGCAATATAGTGCTTAGGTTCATTCTTTGTAATTCCAATAAAAATTTTTATTTTTTGCCAGTTCTTAGCAACTGGCAACTCTTTTAACAATCGCTCTATGGGAATATCTGCAATAAAAATCTCTTTTGCACCAACTTGATACATAACATCTTCTACCGCTTTCTTTTCAACCTCTGTAAGCCCTTTTGGAACACATATAGCAATTGGCACTTTAAACAACAGCTTTTTTCCCCATGCTTTCATTAAAAAATGTTGAAACAAATGCACGGCTGCACAATAATCTACAATTATACCTCTACGTAGCGGAGATATAATGTTAATACTATCTGTCTGATGTCCAACTATGCGTTCAGCTTCATCGCCATATGCTACTATTTTTTTACTTATAATATCAACCGCCAGAAGTGACTTTTCTTTTAATACCATGCCCCTACCCTGTATATAAACAACAATATCTGCTGGTTCAAAAAATTCCATCACATTCCCTCCAATTCATTCAATTCATAAATTATTATATTATTTTTATTGTAATTTTACAATAAAAATGATACGCTTAAAAAAATTTAATTTTGCATAACAAATATTTTACTGAAAGGATAGTGTGAAAAATAATGCTGATGCACTTATTTTTTCACAAACAAACAAGTTTGTTACCTATTTGTGTCGAAGCATCACAAATAGGGCTTGATGCGACAATAGAAATCGCCTACACAACTGCTTTAGCAGTTTTTTCTATTGCGCAATTCCTACGCTACGCTTCGGAATGGAGGATTTTATGGATGAAACGTATTGATTTACATGTACATTCAATTTATTCTGATGGAACACTTACACCATCACAATTAATTGACAAAGCGATTGAAATAGGACTTGCTGCCATAGCAATTACAGACCATGATACCATTGATGGTATTACAGAAGCCCTTGAATATGCCAAAACCAAATCTTTTGAATTGATTTCAGGTATTGAATTTAGTACCTTTTTTGAAAAAAAAGAAATACACATTGTCGGTTTATTTATCGACCATACAAACGAAGCATTTAACAATGAACTTATCACACAGCGCAAAAGCCGTGAAGAAAAAAATATCAAAATGTGTAAGAAATTGGAGGAAATTGGTATTCCTGTCTCTTATGATGAAATGTTAGAATGGTATGCTCACTCGGTTATCACAAGAGCGCATTTTGCAGACTATCTTCTAAAAAAAGGATATGTGCATGACCGAAATGAGGCTTTTAGCCGCTATATTGGCGATGGCAAGCCTTGTTTTGTTGAGCGTGATAAAATGCTTCCAAAACGTGCCATAGAACTTATTAAAATGGCAGGTGGCGTTGCTATTCTTGCTCACCCTATATTATATCATCTTGGCAATGAACAAATGACAAAACTAATGAATTATCTGTGTGAATGTGGAATTGATGGGTTAGAAGCTATGTATTCAACCTATTCCATGAGCAACCAAATCCAGATGCAAAATCTTGCAAGCCGCTACCATCTTTTAATTTCTGGCGGTTCAGACTATCATGGCGCAAACAAACCGCATATTGAGCTTGGCACAGGAACAGGAAAACTATTTGTCCCCTATGAAATTCTTGAAAAATTAAAAAAACAAAAAGATGTTATTCAATAAATTACAAAGCATTGCAAAAAGGGGCTGCCGCAAAAAGACTTTTCAGTATCCAATATAATTATAATCTACTTAGCCAATCATTATATTTAATACGAAATTTCTATTTTGCAGCAGCCCCTTTAAATCTTTTTGCGCAATTTTTTAGTGATGGAATAATCGCATTTGAGTAAAGCACATAGTTATACCACGTTTATTGCAAGTCTCAATAACATCATCATCTCTTATAGAACCACCTGGCTGAGCAATATATTTCACACCGCTTTTATAAGCTCTCTCAATATTATCTCCAAATGGGAAAAAGGCATCGGAACCTAATGCGACATTGGTGTTGCCATCAAGCCATTCTCTTTTTTCTTGTGCTGTAAACACTTCTGGTTTCTCTGTAAATACACGCTCCCATTGCCCGTCTGCAAGAATATCCATATATTCGTCACCAATATACAAATCAATGGCATTATCTCGGTCTGCTCTTCCTATTCCCTCTTTAAATGGCAGATTTAAAACCTTTGGATTTTGGCGCAAATACCAGTTGTCTGCTTTTTGTCCTGCAAGCCTTGTACAGTGTATTCTTGACTGCTGACCTGCACCAATGCCAATAGCCTGTCCATTTTTTGCATAACATACAGAATTTGACTGTGTATATTTTAATGTGATAAGCGCAATAATTAAATCAATTTTTGCCTGTTCTGTCAATTCTTTATTTTCTGTTACAATATGATTTAAAAGCTCCTCATCAATTTTAAAATCATTTCTGCCCTGTTCAAATGTAACGCCATATACCTGTTTTTTCTCGATAGGCTCTGGTTTATATTCTGGATTTATCTGAATAATATTATAATTGCCTTTCTTTTTAGACTTTAAAATTTCCAGTGCATTGGCATCATAACCAGGCGCTATAATACCATCTGAAACTTCATGCTGTATCAACTTGGCCGTCGTTACATCACACACATCTGAAAGTGATATAAAATCGCCAAAAGACGACATTCTATCAGCGCCTCTTGCTCTTGCATACGCACATGCTAAAGGTGAAAGTTCACCAATAGACTCATCTACCCAATATATTTTTTTCTCTACTTCAGAAAGTTTTTTTCCCACTGCCGCGCCTGCTGGTGACACATGCTTAAAAGAAGTCGCTGCAGGATATCCTGTTGCCTGTTTTAATTCCTTTACAAGCTGGTAGCCATTAAACGCATCCAAAAAATTAATATATCCTGGTTTTCCATTTAATACTTCTATTGGAAGCTCACTTCCATCTGCCATAAATATTCTCGACGGTTTTTGATTTGGATTACAGCCATACTTTAATTCAAATTCCTTCATTTTAATCTCCATTTCTTTTTATATGTACATTTCTTTTTAAAAATTTATCTCTACAACTTTATATCCATCATACAATCATAATCTGAAATTATTTCATTTTTTATAAAATTATTATTTATTTTTATTTATAATCACTGTCTCATACTTGCCTGTAGCAATATCAATATATCGCACGAACAATGAAACCTTGTTATCCATATTTAAATTTTCCCAAATCGTTTCTGTAAAGGTATGAATATCTCCTGATATAGCAACTGATGTAGGTTCTCCCTCAAAACTTGGAAGCGGACTGCCATCTCCCATATATGTATGAATATAATGTCCTTCACCGTCTATTGGATTGCTGTATGAAAATGTATATCGATTGCAAGCTTGGGGATTGCCTTGATTGCTCTTTAATATAGACATTTTATAAGAATAAGCGCCGTTGTCTATATTCATAATACCAGAAATTCTAGGCGTATAGTTTGGTGCATCTGGCTCAAATTCTCTTGTCTGCAATGCCTGTTCAAATGTATATTCTTGACTCATCAACTCATAAATTGTATCGGTTTGGTCTCCATTGGTGACAATTGTCTTATTGCCCAAAACGCGAACTGGCGCATAGATAATAAGACTTGGGTCTGAAAGCTTTGAAGGGTCAAACGCTTGAGTACGAATACCCTGCCCATCTTCAACAAATACTCTATTTCTGCTGTTTTCGCTTCTACCCATAATAAAATAAGCACAGACCGCCTTTTTGCCATCTTCTGACTTTCCAATAATAATACCTCTTCCAGGATATGTACAACCTGATAATTCCTCTGCAATTAATTTCATATTTAACCTCCATGCTGCAACTAATTTTTAAGAAAAGCTAATAAACTAAAAATTTCAACTTTCAATCATTTTTCTTTATTTATTCTATAATAATTCAACAGAAAAAAATACTGCAATCTAATAATTTCCAAGCAACTTTATTGACACAGCTTCTTCTTCTATGCCTCTAAGTGCATTCATAACAGAAGCATCGTCTATATTGCCCTCAAAATCTACAAAAAATCGAAACTCCCATGTTCTGCCCTCAATTGGTCTGGACTCTATTTTATTCATATTTAATCCATTATATATGATATGGCTTAACAGATTATAAAGCGTTCCTGTTTTATTTGCAGTTTCAAATACAATACTCATCTTTTGAGCGTCTTTTACAAATTTTCTATTTTTTGTAACAATAACAAACCGTGTTGTATTATTATCAAAATCATTAATTTTATTTTTTAATACTTCAAGTCCATAAACTTCTGCTGCTTCTACACTTGCAATTGCAACATGAGTTCGGTCTTTTTCTTCCAATATCTTTTTAGCGCTTCCCGCTGTATTAGATTGACTAATCTGCTGCCAATTTTTGTGATGCATAAGGAATCCCTCACACTGCATTAATCCCTGTGGGTGAGAATACACCGTTGTCACCTTATCCAAATCCGTTCCTGGAAGTCCCAAAAGTGCATGTTCTACTTTGACATAAGTCTCCGCTATAATATAATTATTATATTCTTGAAGAAGGTCATAGACATCTGCGACAATACCCGCTGTCGAATTTTCAATAGGCAAAACCGCATAATCTGCCTTTTCCTCTTTTACTGCTTCCATCGCGTCACGCCATGTTGCTACCGCAAAATGATTGACCTGCTTACCAAAAAATCGTTTCATGGCTATATAACTGTAGGCGCCTGGCACCCCTTGATATACAACTGTGCAGTTTTCCTTATCTATCGCATCAATTGCTTCATAAGGTTCTCTTAGCGTCTGTGTTGTCTCCTCCAACAACCGATACTGCATCTTTCTTGAATTTGCCATTATCTGTGAAAATAAGTCATCTATGGCATGTATATTAGACGGCTTTTGAACCATCGCCTGCACAGCTTTCAGTTTTGCCTTCTCTCGTTCTTCATCAAGGACTTTTTTACCAGTTTTTATCTTATATTGAGCAACTTCTTCACATAATTCCATTCTTTCCTCAAACAATTCAATCAACTGTTTATCAATATCATCTATCTTACTTCTTATCTCGCCTAAATCCAGCATAAACTACTCCTTTCACAAGTTTTTTTACAAAAGTATTCTTCGATGATTTTTTCTTGCAAAAATTATTCTACCATTTCCAGAAGTTTACCTGTAATATCCGCCATATTTGAAGAAACTTGCTTTGTACTGTGAGAAATCTCTACATTTTCTTCAACAACATGTGAAATACGCGCAATTTGACTAACTGCATGTGATACCGTATTGACATTTTCTCGAACCATATTAGCAATTTCTTCCATATCATGGTCTGTCTTTTCTATATTTTTCACGACAATACCAAAGGCTTCAGCTGTCTGGTCAGTAATTTGTTGTCCGCTCTCTACTGCCTTGATTGAATTCATAATCAACTCATTGGTCTCTTTTGCTGCCTGTGCGCTTCTAGCTGCAAGCTCTCCAACCTGTGTTGCTACAACTGCAAATCCTTTACCCATATCGCCAGCTCTCGCCGCCTCAATTGAAGCATTTAAGGAAAGCATATTCGTCTGTTGTGCAATGGAATTAATTTCACCAATAATAGTCTCAATTGCCTTAGACATATCACTAATTTTTTGCATAGAATCTTTTAACAGTTCCATACGAGACTGTGTTTGCAAAATTTCGTCTGTAGTCTTTCCTGTTGCTGCTGTAACATCAACTGTAACATTAACACTATGATTCAACTCCTCTGTTAATTGATTCATTGTATGTTTTAAGTCTTCTACTGCCTTTTCCTGTTCTCCTGTGCCATTAAAAATATTATCTGCATTGACTAAGGTTTCTCCGGATACTTGATTTAATTCCATGCAGGCATCTTTTACATTTTGAATTAAACGCTGATTTTGTTCCATATCCTGATTTTGTTTTTCTATCAATTGTTCATTTTCTTTAATATTTTGACAAATGCCGTCAACCATCTTATTGATATTATCAGAAAGCATTTTAAATTCAGGATTTCCCTGTTCATTTACTGTAATTTCAAAATTTCCTGCTGCAATTTCACTCATTGAATTAGAAATACGATTAATGCCCTGCACAATTTTACTGTCTACCATACGATTAATCATCAATAATAATACGCTAAAAATAATTAACATACTCAACGATACCACAATAGTCTGATTAAAACGTCCTGAATAATATTCATTTGAAGGCATAAATGTACCAATAATTTGACCTTTATATTCTTCTGCCACATAGTATCCTTTGACACCATCAACAACTGCTTTTCCCTTTCCTGTAAATGTTGACGGAAGTCCTGCATCGACAGCAGATGTGCCAATTAAACTTGAATTTCTATGTGCCAAAAACTGTCCATTGTTTGCATCAATGGCGTAAACATATCCATTTTCACCAAAATCAATATCCTTTAAAACAACGGAAAGTTCTGTTCCTGCAAGTGTTTTTTCCAATACTTCTGGACGAACGCCTACCTGCACAAGACCTTTTGCATCGGTTCTTGCTACACCAATATATTGCATAACGATACCCTCTGCCACATTTACCTGAGGTTCTTGTGCAATTTCAATGGAAGGGTCTTTTACAATCACCATAAAAGCATTAGACTGTTCACCACTTTTCATATCAAATCCAATATAAGATGGAATTGTACTGCTTGTAATAATCCCATTCTCATCAATAATATGTAATTCATTAACCATTAATCTGTCTTTAATTTTATTTAGCCTACTCATATCACCAAAAATAGATGGGTCTGTAGCAAGCATATCTGCAAATGCTCTCGTCTTAGCAAGATTGTTTTGACTAAGATTTTCGGTGAGCTGTTCAATGTTTAATTCATTGTTGGTCAATTTTGCTTTGACATCTTCTAGCTTATTTTGACTAAGTGTTGCATTATTGTTTTGACTAACAACTGTC
Organism: uncultured Lachnospira sp.; assembly: GCA_910585095.1. Taxonomy (GTDB): domain Bacteria; phylum Bacillota; class Clostridia; order Lachnospirales; family Lachnospiraceae; genus Lachnospira. The sequence continues at coordinate 27,480 of CAJUBU010000008.1, read as the reverse complement.
TGTAATATAAAAATAGCTGTAATTGTCAAAAGAAGTGCCACTAACATATAGCAAAAAAGCCGTTGGGTAAAAATTTTTTTCATAAAAAACCTTCCTTTTTCGTTATTCTAAAATAGTTTCCATATATAGCAAATACTTGCAACATTATACCTTCTATTTTTAAAACTTTCAAGTCTTTTGATATAGAATAGTATAATAAATCATTGTTAAAAAATATTCACAATCTGCTTTGATACTTATTTAAAACACTTAGCTGCTATCGCAGTTTTTCAATGAGGTCTTGTACTCCTGCTAAAACAAAGAAGTCCCCCACTTATGCCTTTATGGCATTGAGGTGAGAGACTTTCTTGATAAAATTAAATAGGTCTTTCAGGCACATTTCCTGTATTTCTATATATTTTATATGCATCGTTTACTTTTTTTAACATTATCGTGCATACAATTGCAACGACTAAAAAGAATACACCTTGATAAGTAAATGTTTCAGAAATCATGATTACAGCTACTCTTGTTATCACTTCAACAATTGCTATAATCAATGTTAAAAACCACTTTTTTTTCGCCAATAACAAAATTCCCATTAAAATATAATAAACAATTTCTATTACTGAAATCATAACCAACAATGTTGCTGCATTGCTAAACATCATAGCAAGCCTAAGTTCATGTGCATTTAAACCTATCTGTATGGCCCCTACTGCCGCACTTAAAAAACAAAGAACAATCATTGTTACAGCCCATCCTTTTGTGCCTTTTGACGCAAATCTTTCATAAAATTCCTTTTCTAACATCATGCCCCATGGCTGATTTTGTGCTGATGGCTGTCCATATCCATTGGACTGATTATTATACCCATTTGTCGGCTGTCCGTATCCATTCGACTGATTACTATATCCATTTGTCGGCTGTCCATATCCATTCGGCTGATTGGTATACCCATTTGTTGGCTGTCCATATCCATTCGACTGATTATTATATCCATTTGTTGGCTGTCCGTATCCATTTGGTTGACTATTATACCCATTCATTGGCTGTCCGTATCCATTCGGCTGATTATTATATCCATTCGACTGTGCATTAAAATTTGCCTGACTTGCTGTCTGATTAAAATTCCCTTGTCCTCTATCAACCGATTCCTGCAACTTTTTTCCACAATTACTGCAAAAATCACTCGTTCCTTCATTTTCATATCCACAATAAGTACATTTCATAATCAATCCTCATTTCTTGCGTTCCTTTAAAACTTCTGTGCTGTTCAAATCAATGCCTATTTATTTCGTATAATCAAACCCTTTACATTTTTACAGTCTATATAAATACTATTCATTTGTCAAGCTAATTTGCAATAAGTTTTATAATGCAAACGAATTTATGTTTTTATCATACAAAAAGCATTTATCATTGCTTTTCAAGGTCATACGCATTATAATAAAAGTAGTTGAAGACTTAAAAGAAAGGCAGGTTATTACAATGAAAAAACCAATTAAAATTACAATTATAATGGTATTGATTTTAGCTGCTGTCAGTGGCGGAGTCTATTATTATTTCAGCTCTAAAATCCAATTAAATAATGATAATTCTGTAGGTAATACTGCTGGCAACCTCAATAATGGTGGTAAATTTTGTGAATATGATGGAAAAATTTATTTTTCAAATCCTTATGATAGTGGTCATTTATATGTGATGGATTCTGATTGTACCAAAGCGCAGGCTTTAAATGCAGATACGGTTTCATCACTCAATGTATGTGGCAATTATATTTACTATGTACGCAATAATTTTTCAAGAACAACAATTGCAGCAGGAACACGCGCGCAATTATTTGGCGTATACCGCACCAATCTAAAAGGTGAAGAGGCGCAGATGCTATATCAAACAAAATCTGGTATTGCATCGCTACATGGCAATTACCTATATTATCAACATTATACAGACGAGGAGGGAATGACTTTTTACAAGATAAAAATTGATGGAACAGATGAAACCAAAATTTCAGATAAAGTATACAATCCTGCTAGTTTGTTAAATGGAAAGATGTATTTTTCAGATACATACAATAACAATCGAATCAGCATAATGGATTTAAACACCAATTCAATCTCTCCATTTTATACAGCAGGCTCTTATTTAGTTGATGCTGCCACAGATTATATCTATTATATTGATTTGGATAAAAACTATTCTCTTGTAAGACTGAATACCTCAACAAAGACACTTGAACAACTATTTGCATCTACTGATGCAAAGGTTATTAATTATAACCGATATGGTTCTAAAATATTTTTTCAATTAGAAGGCGGTGAACAACCGGGACTATATCGCATTAATATAGATGGAACACAGCTTGAATTTATTGCATCTGGGAATATAGCTAGTATTCATTGTACATCACAATATACTTTTTTCCAATATTATGAGGATAAAATATCATTATACAGGGTACCTACTACAGGAATCATTACTTCTGTTGATGAGATACAAATTAAATAAACAAATATTTTTTTACAAAAGGGTTGTCAATGACAACCCTTTTATTTTATCCTTTTTGATTTTGTTTTCTTCTGCTTTATTCTAACTTTATCTCAGAAAAATCAATTTCAAAATCTTTATATATACCTGCTTTTACTTTATTATCAAATGTATAATATTGTGTTTGTCTTGCTGCTTCCATTTTAATCACACCCCTTTTTTCATAATCATATCAATCATTTATTCTTATGACAAGGGACGTATAAAATGATAATTTACTCTTTATTGCCGCATAAGCTAAATATCACTACGCCTGCTATTGCAACAGCAATTCCTAATAACTTCATCCATGAAAAATCTGATTTTTTGCTTCCAAATAAGCCAAACAACTCAATAATATAAGCTACTGCAATTTGAGTGACAACAATGGTTATCTCTGCCTTTGCAACGCCTAATGAACTCATGGACTTAATGACGGTAAATGTAATAAAGGCGCCTATCACGCCGCCCAACAGCGAAATTTTAGGATTTACGCCCCAAATTCCAGCAATTTCTGGTCTGCCATCTATAATCCACATAATAACGCAAGTGACAAACGCTGTTATTTGCACAAATCCAGCAGCAACCCAAATGCTGCTGGATTTTGTAACATTCGTATTAAACACGCCTTGAATACTCATCAAAGCACCTGATAACATGGCTATTAAAAAACCTATCACTTCAATCCTCCCACACTTTACTATATATTTCCATATCACGACAAATTGTCGCTCTTATATATAGTATGTGCTTTTTTTTGCCATGTAATTCAATCAGCACTTTTTTTCATTCAATTACTTTTGAGGAACAAAATCGGCGGCAAATGCGTCCACTGCTGTTGTTATATCTTCTCCGTCCCACACTTTATGAATCATAATCTCATATCTTGAATAATAATACGTCTGTCCCATAAATTGTGCCTGACATTTAGAATTATTAAAAAGCTGATATATAACATCTTTTGTATTTCTGTCTTTTGCATTTTTATTGCTGGATACACTATTTTTTGCGCATAAAAGACCAGACTTTTCAAACATAATATCAGCATAATCATAGCTTAAACAGTGGGCTACAGCCTTTGCAACTTCAATATCATCAGCATAGGGACTTACAAATACATCCATATTTTCGGACATTAAAGCAGTTTCAAGACCATCTGCAAGCTTTGGTACTTTGATAATTTCATAATTTACAGAAGAAGAAGCAATTTCTTTTAAATGATTGACATCTGTAATTGTATACGCCATTGTACCCTCTGCAAATTTTGTTGAAGTATCATCAATAATATTGGTACCTCTCACAATACCAAACTGCTCTTTTTGTTTAACATACTGTTCCATTGCCCTTTTTAATATCTCTTTATTAACGCTTAATGATGATATATCATCCCCTGTTTCACTGCCAATATCAATACTGTCACAAGAAAAACAATAATTTATAAACATATTGGAAACATCCCAGTCAAAAATTTGCTTAATATTTGCATTTTTATCATCCATCTTATAATTAAGAGAATATTGATATAATTCATCAAATGTAGAAACCTTTTGTGCTACATCTTTATTATACACCATAAAAGGAATATTAAAAGACATTGGATATCCATACAATTCATTGTCAAATGTCGCTGCTTCTATCGCTGCTTTGCTAAAATTTTTCTCATTATAGTAGGAGGCATACGTGTTATTTTTTAACACAAGTCCCATCATATTTGCCTTTTCAAGCTGGTCGGCAGACATAATATAGACATCTGGCGCATCACTTCCATGAATACTATTATTATAAATATTCTCTAAATAATTTTCAGAATCCATAAGCTGTGGTTTTATCTCAATCAACTTATTTGCCTGATTTACTTGATTAGCAACATACTCAAGATAGGGCGTATATTTATCATTGGTATACCACACTGTAACTTTTTTAAGTGTTTCTAACTGTATGCTTTTAGCCGTTTTATCTGCATTTTCGCCACAGCCTATTAAAGAAAAACAAAACACAATTCCTATTATTATTGCTGCGATTTTTCTTGTACAATTTATAGCTTTTTTCTTCTTAAATAAATTCATCAAGAACCTTCCTAAGTTTTTCTATCATTTCATCAACGTCACCCGTTGTTATAACAAGCGGTGGAACAAAACGTATCACATTTGTTCCTGCTGAAAATAATATCAATCCATTATTCAAACATTTTGCAATGACATCTTTTGGATTAATGGTAAGCTCTATCCCTTGTATCAATCCTACTCCTCTGCGTTCCCGCACAATTTCATAGTCATGAACCACCTGATTCAGGCGCTCTGTAAGGTACGCTCCAACGGTCTTGACATTTTCAACGACATTAAATTTATTAAATTGATTAAACACTTCAACGGCTGCCGCACAGGCAAGCGGATTTCCTCCATATGTTGAGCCATGGTCGCCAGGCACAAATGCCTTTGCAACTTCTTCTTTTGCAAGAAATGCTCCTATTGGTATTCCACAGCCTAAAGCCTTTGCACATGTAAGAATATCTGGCTCCACACCATACTGCTGATATGCAAACATAGAGCCACTTCTGCCCATACCGCACTGTATTTCATCAAGAATTAACAAAATTCCTTTTTCATCACAAATCTGTTTAACACCTTCCATAAATTCTTTTGTAGCTGGATATATTCCGCCTTCGCCTTGAATCGTCTCAAAAATGATAGCGCAGGTCTTATCATTAACCAATTCTTTTACACTGTTTAAATCATTAAATCGTGCAAATTTAACGCCAGAAAGCATTGGTCCAAATGCCTCCTGATAATGGTAATTGCCTGTTACAGCAAGCGCACCCATACTTCTTCCATGAAATGAATGTTCCATAGCAATAATTTCATGGTCTGTGGAATTATCCTTTAAATAGGCATATTTTTTTGCAAGCTTAATTGCCCCTTCAATGGCTTCTGTACCACTGTTCGTAAAAAACACCCTATCCATTCCAGAGGCAGCAGTAATCGCTTTTGCAGCATTCACTGCCGGTTCATTGTAAAAATAATTTGATGTGTGAATCATTTTATCAATCTGATTTTTCAGTGCGTTATTGTACTCTTTATTATTATACCCAAGTGCAAATACGGCAATTCCTGCTCCAAAATCAAGATAGCGGTTGCCGTTGGTATCATATAATCGTATGCCATTTCCTTTTTCCAATACAATTGGATAACGATTATATGTATGAATCAATTTTTCTTCTGCTAATTGCATTACTTCTTCCGTTTGCATATACACCTCTTTTCTGTGCTGTTACTGCATAGAACAAGCTTAGAAACAGCACGAACCTAAACTTGTCTTACTATTCATTAGATACTATTCTTATAATACTAAATTTAAATATTAGTTGTAAAGAACCTTTCTGCATTATCGCTTAAAATAGCTGTGCCAATACCCTTATTGGTAAAGATTTCAAGTAAAAGACAATGTGGAATACGTCCATCGAGTATATGCACTCTGGAAACACCATGTTCTATGGCATCAATACAATTATTTAATTTTGGAAGCATACCGCCTCCTATCGTTCCTCCCGACAAAAGTCCCCTTGCCTCAGACGTTGAAAGCTCTGAAATCAATGTTTCTTTATCATTGTAATCACGGTACACACCCTCAATATCAGTCAAAAATGCCAGCTTTTCTGCATGAACTGCCCTTGCAATCGCACAGGCGGCATCATCTGCATTGATATTATAAGAATGAAAACTCTCATCATAGCCTATCGGGCATATCACTGGAAGAAAATCATCTTTTAATAAAGAATGTATAATGGTTGAATCCACTTCTTTCACTTCTCCAACATATCCAATATCTTCACCATCGGAATACTTTTTTTCAACCTTTAGCATACCGCCGTCTTTGCCACTTATACCACAAGCCTTAACGCCCAGCTCACTGATAAGCGATACAAGACTTTTATTAACTTTATTAAGTACCATCTCTGCTATTTCCATTGTTGCCTCATCGGTCACACGAAGCCCATTGACAAATCGAGGCTCCATACCTGATTTTTCAACCCATTTACTGATTTCTTTTCCGCCGCCATGCACTATAATAGGCTTAAATCCAACCAGTTTTAATAAGACAACATCTTGAATCACCTTTCTTTTTAAAGCCTCATCCACCATAGCACTTCCGCCGTACTTTACCACAATAATTTTTCGATTAAATTTTTGTATATAAGGAAGAGCTTCCACCAAAATGGATGCTTTCTTTAATTCTTCATCTAAATTCATATAAATCCTCATTTCTGAAGCGTAGTGTAAAAATTGCACAATAGAAAAAAACTGCTAAAGCATCTGCAAAAATAATTTCCATTGTTACAACAAACCTTATTTGTGACGCTTCAGCACAAATAGGCAACAAACCATCTATTTATTAAGAACGATAATCAGCATTAATTTTTACATAATCAAATGTTAAATCACAGCCCCATGCTGTCGCTTTTTCATTTCCTGACTGTATATCCACAATTGCCATAATTGGATTTTTGGATAAAATTTCGGTTGCTTTCTCTTCACTGTAATTGGCTGCTAACCCATTTTCAACAATCTTAATTTTTCCTGCTTCACTCTCAAAATAAATATTGACCTTTTCAGGGTCAAAATCGGCACTTGAATATCCCATAGCACACAACATTCTTCCCCAGTTGGCATCGTGTCCAAATATGGCGCATTTTGTAAGGTTTGAAGTCACCACAGACTTTGCCAATATTTTTGCCTGCTCCTTCGTCTTTGCATTGATTACTTGAACTTCAAAAAGACATGTACAGCCCTCGCCGTCTCCTGCTATCATTTTTGACAGCTCTGTAAGAACATAGCAAAGCGCTTGATAATACAGCTCATAATCAGCTTTATTATCCATTGTTATCGCTTGATTTTTGGCCATACCATTTGCCATTACAAGAACGGTATCATTGGTTGATGTATCGCCGTCAACCGATATCATATTAAAGGAGTCCTCAACAATCTCACGTGTCATTTTCTTTAATGCAGATTGCTCTATGACTGCATCGGAAGTAATAAAACATAACATTGTTGCCATATTAGGGTGTATCATGCCAGCACCTTTGCACATTCCTCCGACTGTAACCGTCTTTCCGCCGATTTCCACCGAAACAGCGACCTGCTTATATCTCGTATCCGTTGTCATAATTGCCTTAGCTGCATCGATTCCTGCCTCTACCGTATCTGACAATGTTGGTACAAGCAATTTGATTCCATGAAGAATTTTATCCATTGGAAGCTGCATTCCTATTACTCCAGTTGAACCCAAAAGAACTGAATCTTCTGGTATAGAAAGCAGCTTTGAAACTGTTTCTGCCTCTGCCTTACATATTGCATCGCCTTCTTTTCCTGTACACGCATTGGCAATGCCCGTATTGACTACAACAGCCTGCGAAAATGCACTGTTGTTCACTATATTTTTATCCCATTTTACAGGCGCCGCAAAAACTTTATTTAATGTAAATGTTCCTGCTGTCACACAAGGCTTTTCGGAATATATCATAGCCATATCTTTTTTTTCATTATTTTTAATGCCCACATGAACGGCAGCCGCCTTAAATCCTTTTGCGGCAGTAACACCGCCCTCTATTATTTTTATATTATTCATATATTTATCATACTGTTAAAACATTTTAACAGTTTTTCCTTTCTTATTTGTTTTATTATAGGTAATTGCAAAACTCTGAAAGCTGCATAAAATCTAGCAAATTAGTTTCACAATCGCCTATTGTTTTATTATAATATTATGGGAACAATGGAGCCATCATAAGCCCTTCATTTTCTTTGAACCCAAACATTAAATTCATATTCTGCACGGCCTGCCCTGCTGCACCTTTCACTAGATTATCCAATGCCCCCATCATAATTAAGCGATGTGTTCGTGGCTCAATTCTAAAGTTTATATCAACAAAATTGCTGCCCTCTACCCATCTTGTTTCAGGACACACATCTTTATCTAAAACACGGATAAAATACTCATTCTGGTAATAGGCATCATAGATTTGCTTTACTTCTTCATAAACGACATCTTTTGCCAAATCTGCGTAAGCTGTGACAAGAATACCTCTGTTCATTGGAACTAAATGCGGCGTAAAAATTAACTTAATATCATTTTTAGCACAAGCATACCCTAACTGTTCTTCTATCTCTGGCGTATGTCTGTGTGTACCTACAGCATATGCTTTCATATTTTCATTGACTTCACAGAATAAATTTTGTACTTTCGCACCACGTCCTGCTCCTGATGTACCACTCTTTGCATCAATAATAATGGAATATGGATTAATAATTCCTTCTTTTATCATAGGATATAAAGCCAATATAGAAGTCGTTGTATAACAGCCTGGATTTGCAATAATTCTTGTATTTTCATTAATTTGATTTCTATTAATTTCACATAATCCATATACAGCTTCATCAATATACTGTGGCGCTTTATGCTCAATCTTATACCAATCTTCATAAATATGCACATCTTTCAATCGGAAATCAGCACTCAAATCAATAATTTTAACCTTATTTAATATTTCCTCATTGACCAGCGAAGCACATAAACCCTGCGGTGTTGCTGTAAATATTACATCAACCTGATTTGCCAATTGTTCCATATTGTCATCCATACATTTTGCATCGACAAGCTGAAACATATTTCTATATATATCTGCATAATTTTCATCAATATAACTTCTTGAACCATACCAAACAATTTCTGCCTCTTTATGACCTAACAAAAGTCTTACAAGCTCATTGCCTGCATAACCTGTCGCGCCAATAATCCCAACCCTTATCATACTTCCTCTTTTCTGTGCATTATTCTTTGCACCTTTCATTTTCTTTGTTCATTATTATAACAACTTTTTTTTCTATGTAAAGTACCAATTGCATATTTTTTTATTTTTATGCAGTATTTATTGCATAATGTTATATAAATTGAATATTTAATGAATAATTATACATTTTTGGCTATTGATTTTTTTTCTCAATTGGATTATGATAGGTACAATAATGGACGACACCTTTACAAAACGTCCTTATATTCAATTAAATGCTGTTAAACCAGTTTATTGAATCAAATACCCCGCTGCAAGCAATGAGGTATTTGACCCTCGCAGCATTCGCCAAGTCAGCTTGCTGACTTTATGCTCGTGCAAGCACGGTACTTGGCTCATTGCTCAGGGGAACAAAAAAATCAGGAGGAAATATTCATGAAAGAAAAAGTTATTTTAGCTTACTCTGGTGGTCTTGACACCACTGCAATTATTCCTTGGCTAAAGGAAAATTTTGATTACGAAGTTATCTGTGTATGTGCAGACTGTGGACAAGAGGAAGAATTAGATGGACTTGAGGAACGAGCAATTTCATGCGGCGCTTCTAAGCTCTACATAGAAGACCTTACCGATGAATTTTGTGATGACTATATCGTACCTTGTGTACAAGCTCATGCTGTATATGAAAATAAATATCTTCTTGGCACATCAATGGCAAGACCTTTAATTGCAAAAAGACTTGTTGAGATTGCCCGCAAAGAAGGCGCTACTGCTATATGTCATGGCGCTACGGGCAAGGGAAACGACCAAATTCGTTTTGAGTTGACTATCAAAGCTCTTGCACCAGATATCAAGATTATTGCTGCATGGAGAAATGAAAAATGGACAATGCAGTCCCGCGAAGATGAGATTGAATACTGCAAACAACATGGTATTCATCTCCCATTTTCAGCCGATACTAGTTATAGCCGTGACCGCAATATATGGCATATCAGCCATGAGGGATTGGAATTGGAGGACCCTGCAAATGAACCAAACTATGAACATTTGCTTGTGCTTGGAACAACACCTGAAAAAGCGCCAGATGAAGGCGAATATGTTACTATAACCTTTGAAAAAGGCGTTCCAAAAACCGTTAATGGAAAGGCTATGAAAGTTTCGGATATTATTCGTGAACTCAATCGTCTTGGCGGAAAACATGGCATTGGCATTATTGATATTGTAGAAAATCGTGTTGTTGGTATGAAATCTCGCGGTGTTTATGAGACACCTGGCGGAACAATCCTTTATGAAGCACACCAACAGCTTGAAGAACTTGTTCTCGACCGTGATACTACAACTATGAAGCTTGATATGGGCAATAAATTTGCTCAAATCGTCTATGAGGGAAAATGGGAAACGCCTTTGCGTGAGGCTGTTCAAGCATTTATTGAAAAGACACAAGAAAAAGTTACAGGTGAAGTGAAATTTAAACTCTATAAAGGCAATATTATAAAAGCAGGCACAACATCGCCTTATTCACTTTATAATGAATCTATTGCTTCCTTTACAACAGGTGAACTTTATGACCATCACGATGCAGAAGGCTTTATTAATCTGTTTGGTCTTTCATTAAAAGTACGTGCTTTAAAGGATGCTGAAAACAACAAATAAGCTGTAATTATCATGTCATACAATATAAACAGATAAACATGCTGTAAGCATATATGCTTGGTTTGTTGCCTATACAAATAAATCTGCCACATAAGGTAAAATGTTGTACTAACATATTACCCAATATGGCAGATTTATTTTGTTTATTATTGTACTAGACGCAAGCAATTTTAATATAACGGATATTTATCAGTAAGAATTTTAACCATCTCTACTGCTTTTTCTTTATTTGCCTCAACATCATCAACAAGAAGTGCAATTGCCTCTGCTACCACATCCATATCATCTGTGTTAAATCCTCTTGTTGTAACGGCTGCTGTACCTAATCGAATACCACTTGTCACAAATGGAGATGCAGGGTCATTTGGAATGGTGTTTTTATTACATGTAATGTTGGCTGCATCGAGAAGTTTCTCAACTTCTTTTCCAGTAACACCTTTGCTTATCAAATTGACAAGCATAAGATGATTGTCTGTACCGCCTGAAACAATGTCAAATCCTCTATTTATAAGTCCTTTGCACAAAGCTTGTGCATTGTCTACAACATGTTGCGCATATACTTTAAAATCAGGCTCTAACGCTTCCTTTAAACAAACTGCCTTTGCTGCAATAACGTGCATAAGCGGTCCACCCTGTATACCAGGAAATACACATTTATTAAATTTAAATTGTTCTGCACTTTCAGCCGATGAAAGAATCATACCACCTCTAGGTCCGCGAAGCGTCTTATGTGTTGTTGTTGTCACCACATCTGCATATGGCATTGGACTAGGATGCGCCCCGCCTGCTACAAGACCGGCAATATGTGCCATATCAACCATTAAGTAAGCGCCGACAGCATCACATATTTCTCTAAATTTCTTAAAGTCAATGGTTCTTGCATAAGCACTTGCACCTGCAATAATCATCTTTGGCTTACATTCTTTTGCAATGCGCAATACCTCATCATAATCAATAAAACCATCCGAAGTAACGCCATAAGGCACAATATTAAAATATTTACCAGAAATATTTACTGGAGAACCATGTGAGAGATGTCCGCCGCAATCTAAACTCATACCCATAACCGTATCACCAGGTTCCACCATAGCAAAAAATGCAGCTAAATTTGCCTGTGCGCCTGAATGTGGCTGAACATTTGCATACTCGCATCCAAACAGTTTCTTTGCTCTCTCTATTGCAAGTGTTTCCACAACATCCACATATTCACAGCCGCCATAATATCTCTTTCCCGGATACCCTTCTGCATACTTATTGGTAAGCGGACTTCCCATAGCTGCCATAACGGTCTTGCTTACAAGATTTTCAGATGCAATCAATTCAATATGACTTCTCTGCCTTTCAAGTTCATCATTCATAGCCTTTGCAAGCTCTGAATCATAATTTTGTACTTCATCAAACGAATACATGATAAATCCTCCATTTTAATTATTATTTTATACAGTAAATACACCTATTGCCTGTGACAAATCACTTGAGTTACTATTGAGATTTTCTGCTGCCAAATTCAATTTTTCAACCTGTTCAAGCTGTCTGTTAGCAGTTTCTGTCACTTCCTCTGACGCTGCTGCTGTCTGCTGTGAAACAGCTGATATATTTTGTATTGAATCAAGCGTCTGCGCCTTGGCATCTGCTATAATATTAATTCCTTCTGTAATTTCATTTAAACTACCTAAAAGTTCATCAAACTGTGATTGTATTTGATTAAATACTTTTTTAGCGGTTTCTATAGAATGCCCTTGTATTTCAACGACATCTTCTGCTCTTTTTGCAATAGCAACGGTATCATTTGTCTTATCATTAATATCTTCAACAATTTTACGAATTTGATTGACACAACCTACTGACTGGTCAGCCAATTTTCTTATTTCATCAGCAACAACTGCAAAACCTCTGCCTGCCTCACCTGCTCTTGCTGCCTCAATAGAAGCGTTCAATGAGAGCAGATTGGTCTGTTCTGCAATTTCATTAATCGCCATAATAATGCTGCCAATTGCCATAGAAGACTGTTTTAAGTTATTAATCTCCATAATAACATTGCCCGTAATTTCAACGGTTCTTGATGCATTTCCCTTTAATTCGTCTATAGACATCATTCCTTTGTCAACAATTAAATTAGTATCATCCGCTATCCTTGCAATCTTGTCTGAATTTTTAGATACGCTATTAATCTTATCAGACAAATTATCCATCTGGCGGATACATTCTTCCGAATCTTCTGCTTGCTGAACAACACCATGCTCAATTTCTTGAATCGCTTTTGTAATATCTTTTGTTCCTTCCAACAATTGTTTGGCATTGTTAGAAACCGTATCAACAGACTCGTCTACTTTGAGCGATACACCTTTTGTCTTTTCAATAAGCTCTTTGACATTGCCAATCATTCCATTTGTACTCTTGCCAAGCACTGCAAACTCATCGCTTCCCTTTATTGAAACTTCTGTCGTAAGGTCACCTGATGCTGCTTTTTCAAGACTTTTCATAATTCTCTTAATAGAACTTGCAATATTAGCAGACAAACCGCCTCCAATTAGTACAGCAACAATAATTGCAACAATAACAACTGCCAATGATACATACTGAATCATATGTGCCTGTGATAAAATAGTAGCTTGTGGAATCAAAGCACATATCATAAATCCATCATCCGTTACACTATAAACAAAAAGATTATTACTACCGTTAAATGAAACAACTTTACTGCCCTCTTTTTCTTCCAAAGACATTGCCTCATTATAAAAATCCTGATTATATATGTAGTGCTGCTCCTCAGACAACTCCAAATCACTGCTGTGCAAAATCTCACCGCCATCAGGTGCTATAATCCCTATAACACTGTTTTGCCCCAAATCAACATTAGAAAGCGTTTCTTTAAGGTAATCAGCCTGCATATCAACAAAGATATAACCAACACTTCTTTGAGAATTACCAAGAAGTTGTCTTCCATAACTCAGTGAATACTTACCAACACCTTTTGTATCAATATAGCTTCTTGAAGTAAACCATGCTGTTCTTTTTGAATCAATTTGTTTTCCTTCCTCAGAAGCCTTTATATTTTCATATTCTCCTGTAACCTCCATTAAATTGGTGGTCGTAAAAATAGACTTGCCATAATTACTGATAACATGAATTGTCTTTATTGCAGAGTTACCCATAACCGTTGCATTTAAAGTGTTAAATATACTGTTATAACGGCTTTCCTCTGTAATAGGGTCTGCTGAAAAAGAACCTGAATAATAAGACTTTACATCAGAACTGCTGGCAAATTCACTGGCAGCAGACTTAATATTTGAAAACATTAATGTGTAATAATCTGCAGTCTTTTTTACTGTTGATACAGAAGATTCTGTATAACTGTTTGTAATTGCACTCGATGCCGTATTATATGAAATGACTCCCAACAATATAATCAGTAAAACTGGTATAACAAACGCTCCTATCAGCTTTACCTTTATAGACAATCCTGATTGCAGATAATTCTTAAAATCAATTGCATTATTCTTTTTCAATTTTTTTGTCTTTGCATTTTTAGAAGGTCTTTCTTTTTTTACTTTTTCTGTGCCTTCTTGTTTTAATTTCTTTTTGGATATCTTCTCTTTTTTAGGCACTTTTTCTTTTTTTGGCATCTTCTCCCTTTTAGGTGCTTTTTCTTTCTTTGGTACTTTCTCTTTTTTTAGACGCTTCTTTTTTGTATTCTTTCCACTACCACCATTTATGTTTTCCGATTCGTCTATCAACTCAATAAATTCTCCAACCCCATCCGATACAACTTTATTTTCAAAATCATCCATATAAGTATACCCCCTTATATCTTGTTATTTTATTATGTTGGTTCTCTTGCACTAAATATTGATTTTGATAGACAACTCCCCTAACTGTTTATCATCGACAACATCTGGCGCATTGGTAAGAAGACAAGATGCATCCTTAATCTTTGGAAAAGCAATCACATCTCTTATATTATCTCTTTTAGCCATAAGCATTACAAGACGGTCAAAACCATATGCAAGCCCTGCATGTGGGGGTACCCCATACTTAAATGCCTCAAGAAGAAATCCAAACTTTTCATTTGCAACTTCCTGTGTCAATCCCAAAGCCTTAAACATTCTTGCCTGTATATCAGCTTGATGAATACGAACGCTGCCTCCTCCTATCTCGGTTCCATTTAAAACAATATCATATGCCTTTGCTCGCACAGAACCAGGATCGCTCTCCAATTTGTCAATATCTTCGTCCATAGGCATTGTAAATGGATGATGCATAGCAACAAATCGTTCTTCTTCATCAGACCATTCAAACTGTGGAAATTCTGTCACCCATAAAAATTTATAATCGCTCTTATCAAGAAGTCCCATCTGACCTGCAAGCTCCACGCGCAATGCTCCAAGCACATTCCATACAATTTTATTTTTATCTGCAGCAAAAAGAAGTAAATCTCCATTTTCACCATCAAGAGCAGCAATCAATACTTTCATCTCATCATCTGTCATAAATTTTGCAAAGGAAGATTTCACGGTTCCATCTTGTTGAATCGCTATATAAGCAATTCCACTGGCTCCATAACCTTTTGCAAAATCAACCAACGCATCAATCTTTTTTCTTGGCATACCGCCTTGTCCTTTAGCATTAATGCCTCTCACTGAACCGCCATTATTAATTGCATTTGTAAAAACACCAAATCCACAATCCTTAACAAGTTCTGAAACATTTTTAAGTTCCATACCAAATCTTAAATCAGGCTTGTCTGAACCAAATCGTTCCATCGCTTCCTGCCATGTCATTCTCTGAATAGGCAATTCAATATCAACATCTAACACTTCTTTAAATAAATATGCTAAAAGTCGCTCGTTCACATCAATAACATCATCTACATCAACAAAAGACAATTCCATATCAATCTGTGTAAATTCTGGCTGTCTGTCCGCTCTTAAATCCTCATCCCTAAAACATCGTACAATCTGCACATATCGGTCATATCCAGAACACATCAGCAGCTGCTTAAAAAGCTGAGGCGACTGCGGCAATGCGTAAAACTTGCCCGGATGGATACGGCTTGGCACCAGATAATCCCTAGCGCCCTCTGGTGTGCTTTTTGTAAGCATTGGCGTCTCAATCTCAAGGAACCCTTCTTTTGCAAGAAATGCTCTTGTCAAAGTTGCAACTTTACTTCTCATGATAATATTGGATTGAATATCAGGTCTTCTCAAATCCAAAAATCGATACTTTAATCGTAAATCCTCTTTGGTATTACTATCTTTATCAATTGGAAATGGCGGTGTTTCTGATTCAGACAATATTCTTAAATCAGTAGCAATCACCTCTATATCACCTGTTTGAAGATTTTTATTGATTGCACCAGAGCGCTTTTGAATCTTGCCTGAAACTGCAATAACAAATTCATTCCTCAATGTATATGCCTTGTCAAATCCTTCTTTCCCTATGATATTCTCATCAAATATAATCTGTAAAATACCACTTCTATCTCTTAAATCTACAAAAATCAAAGCACCGAAGTTACGTCTAGTTTGCACCCATCCCATAACAGTAACAGACTTGCCTTCGTCAGACAATGACACCTCTGTACATCTGTGAGTTCTCTTTAAACCCACCATTGACTCAGCCATTTCTCAATTCCTCCATTTCGTTGTTCTTACATTTAAGTATACCATAATTTTTTATAAGCGGCAAACTTTAAATACTACAATTCCATTATATTTTTGTATCCATTTTACCATATACTGCCAAAAACAAAAACATGTTTGTATAACATATACAAGTATAAAATATACTTGCATAAAACTTGTTACATATTTTATTTACACAGTAGATATTATTGCATCAATATCCAAATCCTCAAGATTAATCTTGCTGTTATTAATTAAATCCAACGCATATGGCTCATGAATAAAACGCTGAAATTGAATAAACACTTTCATATCAAGATTTTTAATTCCATCTATCATAATCTGAACGGCAGTTTCTATATCAAATGCCTTTCTATATGGTCGGTCTGATATCAATGCAGCAAACTCATCAGCCACTTTTATAATTCTTGCATCAAATGGGATATCTTCCCCCACAAGATTATCAGGATATCCACTTCCATCAAAACATTCATGATGTCTTAATACATTTTCAAGCACATTAGAAGAAAATTCCTCTTTTTTTAAAAATTCATAACCAATCTTTGAGTGCATTCGCATATACTTCACTTCTTCAATCGACATTCCTTCTGTATTACGCCCATATAAATATTGTGACAATGACAATTTGCCAATATCATGAAGCATACCCGACAATTTCACTTCATAGGCTTCATTCTCATTATATCCCATTCTTTTTGCAAGTTCATATGAGATATTTCCCACAAGAATACCATGTGAAATGCCACTCTTAAAATCATTTACTATATTTTCAAAAAATTCACTATCAATTGTTTCCATCTAAATCAACACCATACTTTTTAATAAATCGCTCTTTGCGAGCTATCATCTCATCAATTCTATCAATATAACTCATTACATCTTTGACATTTTCAACACGCTCAATTCGGGCAGCTTTCTCTAAAACAGCTTTGCTGGAAGCACCTGCCCCCACCGCTATTATGGTCTGTTTCTCCTCCATAATCAATATATTGTATATACACTCATATGTTGGGATTGCATAGCCAACATTTTCCAAATTTCCCGCCATATTTTTTTGACGATACATATAATATGGCTTTTGCCCCATCATCGCTGCATAATCCGCTGCCATGCTCACCATTTCCTCACTGTTTTCAATCTTAAAATCAATATATTTATTACGCCATATATTCAATGCTGCTGCTCTTTTTATTGCAAGTGAATGCACCGTTAAACTTTGAGGGTGAAGCTTATAGATACTTTTTAGAGTCTGTTCAACCTCTTTTTTCCCCTCACCTGGAAGCCCGAGAATCATATCCATATTAATATTGTCAAATCCCACATTTCTTGCCATATCAAATGCTTCTATCACACTGGCGACACTATGTTTGCGTCCAATAACAGCTAATGTCTTATCATTCATCGTCTGTGGATTAATCGAAATCCTTTGAACACCATGCTTTTTTAACACCTCAAGTTTTTCTAATGTGATACTGTCTGGTCTGCCTGCCTCAACCGTAAATTCTTTTATATGTTTCATATCAAAATGGTGTTTTAACTCTGACAATAACCGTTCTAACTGAACAGGCTCAAGTGAAGTGGGCGTTCCTCCCCCAATATACACTGTATCAAGACGCCTTTTAGACATTGCTTTTGCAACATAATGCATCTCCTTAATAAGCGCATCGATATAATCGTCTACCTTCGACCGAAATGCTGTGATAGAATATGATGTGAAGGAACAATAAAGACATGTTGTAGGACAAAATGGGATTCCTATATACAAACTATACCCATGTTTATAATCCAACTTATCAAGAATTGTTTTTTCAGTTGATGCCACCTGCAATGCCAGCTTTGCTTTTTTTCCCGAAACGCCATGTTTTTTTACAAACTCGTCAATAATACATTCTTCGCTTCTTTGTTCCTCCAACATCATATAAGCAATTTTACTAGGTCTTACACCTGTAAGATAACCCCATGGAAGAACTTTCCCTGTCTGTTTTACTAAATGTTCATACAGCTTTCTTTTAAATTGTTCATGACATTCTTTTTTGCTTCCTACAATACAACTTGTATCTGCAAAAATAACCTTATCTTCCTGTTTTACAGTGGTATCTAACTTTTTTAATTCCACTTCGCTTCTTGGATAAAATGATTTGATTAGCACATTGGCATCATCATAATAATCCAGATTATCTATATCAATATATATCATATTCATCCCTATTTCTATGTTGCTTTTTATATATATAAATCCAATATTTTTTGCTGTTTTTGTGTTTAATATGATGTAAATATTTTTATCACCAATAAAATACATTGCATTAAGCTTTACATTTTATAAGTTCTATCATATTACACTTTATGAAAGAAATGGATTATACTGTTTTTCATATGCAATGGAGGTACTCTCTCCATGTCCTGTAAAAACTCTTGTATTTTCTGGAAGAATTAAAAGCTTTGACTTTATACTTCTTACCAGTTCACTCATACTTCCTGTAGGAAAATCTGTTCTGCCAACGGATGCTGCAAATAAAGTATCGCCAGAAAATAATATATTTGCATCTTCTATATAATAACTCATTCCACCTTTTGTATGACCTGGCGTGTGTATACAGCGTATTGTAATACCAGCAAGT
>CAJUBU010000008.1:0-8259 GCA_910585095.1 uncultured Lachnospira sp. | reverse complement strand
ATCTGCCAACCATTTATCAGCAATCAAATGTATAGGACATTCTCCCATCATCGCACTTAAATTGATATCTGGATTGGCAAGCACTTCTTTTTCATGTTCACCTGCATATATAGGCGCCTTTGTAGCTTTGCTAATTTCAACAGCGGCACCTATATGGTCATAATGTCCATGTGTAAGAAGTATTGTTTTTAATGTACAATTTTTTGATGCAATCATCTCCTTGATTTTCCCTGCCTCGTCGGCAGGGTCAATTAACACTGCTTCTCTATTCTCTTTATTATATAAAAGATAACAATTTGTTCCAATTTCTCCAAGAATTTTATAATCGAAATCAATATTCACTACGGTAATCCTTTCCCACAAAGAAAAATTCTTATACAAGTATAATTTAAATTATCACTTATAATACAACTTATTTATATCAATATTCATATCTTTCAGCCCGTTGTTCTGGCAATATCTGTAACACCTGCAATATTTTTAAGTTTTTCTATCATTCTTGTCAATTCATCTCTGCCATGTATGTCAAAACCAACACTAATAGTAGCAATATCTTTTTTGTTCACACGACTATTTAACATCTTAACATCTATATTCGCCTCTGTAAAAATTCTTGAAATATCCACAATCAGTCCCGTTCTGTTATGAGCAAATATATTGATTTCCGCACTGTATGTCTCAGATGAATTCGCAGCTTCTTCCCATTCAGCCTCTATCAAGCGCACACGTTCACTCTCTGGAAAATTAATCACATTGATACAATCCGTTCGATGTATGGTAACTCCTCTGCCTCTTGTCACAAAACCAACAATTTCATCACCTGGCACAGGATTGCAGCATTTTGAAAATCGTACAGCTACATCATGGATTCCTTTTACAACAATATTGCCCTTATTTTTAGAAGAAATATTTTTATTTTTTACTTCTGTTTTGACAATATCTTCAAGTACCTGTTTATCTGTAATATTTTCTTTATTTAACTTTTCTGTTTCTTCAACTAATTTATTGACAATTTGACCTTCCTTTAAACTGCCATGTCCAATGGCAGCCATCATGGAATCCCAATCTCTAAAGCCATATTTTCGCAACGTTTTTTCAACGACTTGCGGCTTATTTATATCCGATAACACATATCCTTTTGACTTACAATATGCTGTAATTAATTCTTTGCCTTTTAAAATATTGTCTTCTTTTAATTCTTGTTTAAACCATTGGTTAATTTTATTTTTAGCCTGGGAGCTTTTAACTTTACTGAGCCAATCCCTGCTAGGACCTTTTCCATTCTGCGAGGTGATAATCTCAACACGGTCGCCATTTTTTAAACGATAATCAATAGGAACAAGCTGTCCGTTTACTCTTGCTCCAATCATCTTATTGCCGACTGCACTATGAATACTATAAGCAAAATCAACAGGACATGAGCCGCTTGGAAGATTTTTAACGTCACCTGATGGTGTAAAGCAATAAATATTGTCAGAAAATAAATCAAGGTCATTTTTAATTGAAGACAAAAATTCTTTATTATCTGACATTTCTGTCTGCCACTCAAGCATCTGCCGTAGCCAACTTAACTTTGCCTCCTCATTATCGTTGCCGCCTTTTCCTTCTTTATATTTCCAATGAGCAGCAATACCATATTCCGCCGTTCTATGCATCTCATATGTTCTTATCTGTATCTCAAATGGCTGCCCATTAGATGCAATTAATGTTGTGTGAAGTGATTGATACATATTAGGCTTTGGCATTGCAATATAATCTTTAAATCTTCCAGGAATAGGCTTATACATCTCATGGATAACACCCAGTGCGGCATAACAGTCTTTTACGGTATCGACTTTAATTCGCACAGCAAAAATATCAAATATCTGGTCTAATGTCTTATTTTGATTCACCATTTTCCTATAGATTGAAAAGAAATGTTTTACACGCCCGTCAATGTCTGCCTCAATTCCTGCATTGCTTATGTGCATGCCAACTTCTTTTATAATACTTTTTATAAATGCTTCTCTTCCGGGACGATTAAGATTAACCTGTGCCACCAAATCATTGTATACATCAGGCATAATATATTTCATTGATAAATCGTCAAGTTCCACCTTTATCTTAGAAATTCCAAGCCTATGTGCAATTGGCGCATAGATTTCCATCGTTTCTCTAGATTTTTCCACTTGCTTTGCAGGTGTTTGAAACTGCATCGTTCTCATATTATGGAGCCTATCCGCCAATTTAATCATAATCACTCGGATATCTTTTGCCATCGCCAAAAACATTTTTCTTAAATTTTCAGCCTGAACTTCAATTTTATCATGCTGGTAATTCAATTGTGTCAACTTTGTAACACCATCTACAAGCAATGCAACTTCAGCTCCAAACTCTCTTGTAACATCTTCACTTGTCATCACTGTATCTTCCACAACATCATGCAAAAGTCCTGCTATAATAGTCTCTTTATCAAGCTCTAACTGCGCAAGAATAATTGCCACACAAAGCGGATGGATAATATATGGTTCTCCAGATTTTCTTTTCTGTCCTTTATGAGCTTTATCTGCTATCTTATATGCTTTTTCTATTGCAGACAAATCAGTTGATGGATGATATTTTTTAATTTCATTCATCAAATTTTCATATAATACTTGTGGTGAAATAAAATCTTTTGAATCTTCCTTTACTAATTTTGTCTCGCTATCAAAAACATCCTCTTGTATTATTTTTTCTGTCATACAACCCTCCTATACTGAAGCATATGTCCGTTCCATAAACTCTCTTGTCGCTACAGCATTTTCTGGTATTGTATTTTCTAACGTACAATGAACATATGGTTTATGTTCTTTTATTTTTTTAAGTAATAATGGATAATTTAATCCGCCTGTGCCTGCGGCAATGGATTTTAATTCGCTGCCTTCAACAACATAATCTTTGCAATGAACAACAGCAATTTCTTTTCCTAACAGTGAAAATGCTTTCTCTATAATCTCATCTTGTTGTGATAAATTTTCTACACACAATAAATTAACAGGGTCAAAAATAATCTGTAAATTTGGAGAATCAATAGCATCTAAAACCTTTCTTGCCCTTTCTACGGTGCATACAATATGTTTCCAAACAGGCTCAATCGCTATAATTACACCAAATTGTTCTGCATATTTTACAATTGGTCTCAAATTTTTTATAAATAACTCTAACGCTTCTTCACTGTGATTGGCAGGTTCATATGTATATTCTTCATTTACTGCACCCGTCTCTGTCCCTACAACACCACACCCCAAAACACTTGCAAATCGAATATGTGTCATATATTTTTCAACAATTTTTTTGTGCTGTTCGGGATTTGGATTACAAAGATTCAAATAACAGCCTAAAACAGCTATATCCACTTTATTCTCTGCACATAATTCTTTCATATACATAGCAAGTCCCGGCGTCATTGTCTCTATCTCTGGCTTAAACTCCTTAATAGACTTACTTAATGCAATGTGCATACAGTGAAATCCCTGTTTGTGGATATTTGGAATCAACTCCTCTAATGGTGCATACTTCACATCATGCGCTCTTATACCAATTCTCATAACAACCTCCTGCCTTTCATCCCTTATATAATTTACTATTCCATGTTATTAAAGATGATTTTACTACGTTTCGTCCTGTTCGTCAAACAAATACGTTACGACTCAGCCTACTTATAAAACAATTTTTTATATTAATATGAAATATCATTATCTGAAATAGCTTTATAATATGTAATTAATGGTATAAAACTTTGAGCAAATGTTTTTGTACTCTCCCCTGCACAGATAACAGCATCTTCTTCAATACGTTTTCTTCCATTAATAGATGGTGCTTTTACTTGTAATACCGTGCTAAATGTTTTGAGTCCTGCCTTAAGATATTTAACATTGCCTGTAAGTTCATAAGCGATGGTAAGCGCTTCTAAAAGCAATGTGTTATTACCCAATCGCTGAAGACTTGGCAATTCTTTATAATAAAACAGTCCGCAATCTGTCATACTATTTTCAATTAAATCATCCACCTGTCGAATCATCATCTGCTTGATATCCTCACGCGGAAAAGCCCTGTAATACCTCATAACGCTGCCTATTGCAACAGACATCATAAATCCCACTCGAATCGTTGTATTATCGGTATATGGTGCAAGCCAGCTTCCATATTCATCTTCCCACTTCTTAAAACTGTCAATAATCCACTCGGACTTTTTCAGCCACTTTTCATCATATGTTTCCACATAAAGTGCAGTCAATGTTCTAAGCGCCCAGCCTGTCTCCCTTGCGTTAGCCTCGCCCGGCGTTGCATACATTGGCGTGTCAAGAAGTCTCAGCACATTGTCACCTATCCCTATTGCTGTTTTTAAACCACGTTCATCTCCCGTAAAATGATAATAATCCAACAAGCCCTCGCACCATTCATGCGAACAAACCATCAACCCATTTTTGCAATGTCCTGCTGTATGTTCCCATTGACCGCCAATATAAAACGGATTGTCGCTGTGATGGCACACATCAACATCCATCCAGTGTGTAGCAGTTACTATCAAATAATCCAAAAATCTTCGGATACCTGTCCTTGCATATATTAATGCACAGGCATGTGGAAAATCATATTCATTATTGCTCCATACCACTCTGCCATTACCACGTCCCTGCATAGTATAATTGGAATCCCACGTATCGCCCCAATTTAACATACCATAACACCTTGCATGCGCATCACACTTTGATATCAATGCTATCTCTACATCATCATCTAATTTATCTGGAAATACATCAATACAGACATTAGCATTTTTAAATACATCTGGTGAAATATAAGGTCTATCTGGCATTTGATAAATAAGACTTCTATTATCCAACTCTAAAATGCGCTCACTAGCACTATGAAAGTGCATTAAAAATTTCTGTTCCCTTGCCATTCCAGGCTGCATAACAATATCATTAAATCCTTCTGGAACCAATAAAACTGCAATTCCATCTTCACATGCTTTAATTGCTTTTGGATAGTTTTGATGTGCCTGATATACCGTTATACATAATCCACCATCGCTATCCGTTCTATCTGCCATAAATGTGCCATAAAAAACCTCAGCATAATGTTCATTTGCTTCTTTTATTAAAGTCTGGTCACTAATGGAACGATTAACTTCCTGCCCATTTTTTCCAATATAAAAATCCGTCTTATAATTAGATATTCCCACAAACGTCCGCACCTGTGAAACAGGCGCTTTTTTTTCTAGCATATCAAGCTCATGAATTCCTCTTGTATGAAAAATAGGACCTTCTTCCATTGAATTATCTAAAATTTGGTCGCCACATCCCGTTGAATCTAGTTTTTCTGCAAAATCTATCACCGACAAAAAATTATCTAATTGCGATTCCTTATCAGCCTTTGCATAAAATACTAAAGAAGCAATTTTTAATTCCTCACTGCTTGTATTGATAATTCTATATGAAACTTCTATCCATTCCTTGTCTTTAAACGCTGTTATTCTTATTTCAAAATCAATATTTTTTCCATTAGATGATAAATTTCTTCCCTGTGCGGCAAGAATCGTACACACTGCTCCTGTTTCTACAATATTCCATTGGTCTATTTGAATATCATATATATGATTAAAACCATCTTTTAAATAGGGACCTTCAAAATGACTTGATGTATACACTTTATTGCCATCATCAACAGAATTAAAAATAGAACTGCTGTGATTTTTCACAGAAAATATAACTTTCCCTGTATTGACAATATATCCGTCTGCTGTATCTTTAACATCCATATCATCACTTTTTAAAGGAGTATCACAATTAAAATCACAGACAACTTTTGTTTTTTGATTCGCAGGAAGGTCTGCCATAAAACGAACAAAAATATAACGTATTGAGCCATCTTTATGTCTTGATGTCACCTTTGCCTGCATTGGTACAGCCTTACCCTCTTGTATAATTGCCAGTTTATCAAGACTGTTTAATATTCCTTCTTTAACTGGAATTGCAATACTGCATGGTTCCTTTATTCTTGGATATCGGTACAATTTGTCAAAAAAAATATCTATCATATGCAACCCTCGCTTACTATTTATACTTGTTTTTTTGTTATATTCATCATATCATACTATCTTTTTATTCACTACTTTTTCCTTAATGTGCTAAAATGTTATTTACAGATATATTGTCACCTTTTAAATTTGGCTATATAATATTTTAAAATAAGAAAAATTACTGTAAAAATTGCATTTACAAATTTCTTTTGCATTTTCTCAAATAAGATATATTGTCAGAATGGAGGATTATTATGAATTATGCTGAAATAAAATATTGTGATGTTGCCAATGGTCCAGGTGTACGGACATCCCTTTTTGTAAGCGGCTGTACGCACCGCTGCAAAGGCTGTTTTAATGAAATTGCTTGGGATTTTAATTATGGACAACCTTTTACTCAAGAAACGATAAACACTATTGTTGATTCATTAAAACCCAATTATATAGCAGGGCTTACTCTGCTTGGTGGTGAACCATTTGAACATTGCAATCAAATAGGACTTCTCCCCCTTGTAAAAACGGTTAAAACAACTTATCCTAATAAAAATATTTGGTGCTTTACAGGATATCTATTTGATAAAGAAATTGTTGAAATAATGTGTAATCAATGGCATGAAACAAAAGAATTTTTGTCTTTGATTGACGTACTTGTCGACGGACGATTTGAACAGGAATCCGCCAATATGATGCTGCCTTTTAAAGGTTCTGAAAATCAACGTACCATTCTTGTTAAAGAATCGTTAGAATCAGGCGATATTTGTCTGTATCCCTTTTAACAAAAAAGTTGCTTCACAACAAAAGAGTTGCTTCACAACTCTTGCAAGTTCTGAATTTGTTAATGGATTAAATTTTCTCGTAAAATAAAAAAACATAAAATTAACATTTTTTAAGTATAAATAAGAAAGGATTATTACAATTATGAAACAAAATGTAAAAATCAAAAAATTATCTTCACAGGCAATGATACCAACATATGGTACAGAATTTTCAGCAGGTGCCGACTTATACGCATGTATGGAAAATTCGGTTATCATTCACCCAAATGAAACGCAATTTATACACACTGGTATTGCATTAGAAATTCCAGTTGGTCTGGTTGGTCTGGTATATGCCAGAAGTGGCATGGCATGTAAAAAAGGAGTTGCCCCTGCTAATAAAGTTGGTGTAATTGATTCAGACTACAGAGGCGAAATTATGGTTGCTTTGTACAATCATTCAAATGAAGCATTAGAAGTAAGTCATGGCGACCGAATTGCACAACTTGTCTTAACTCCATATGTTACTGCTTCATTTATAGAAACCGATTCATTAGAAGATTCCGAACGTGGAAATGGAGGATTTGGCTCTACTGGAAGAAAATAAATCCTAATGAGCTAGTCAAGCGGATATTCGCAATCCGCTACACTACTTGCTCATAACCATAAATATATTACAAATTACATTGTAGAAAGGCAGGTTTTGATATGATTTTAGAAAATATCCCTTTGCTTCGCGAACTAAACACGGTATCCATTGCACTCCGCATATTGCTTGCCTTATTACTAGGCGGCTTTCTTGGCATTGAGCGTGAACAAAAACAACACCCCGCAGGTTTTAGAACATATATCGTTGTATGTCTTGGTTCTGCATTGGCAAGTATAACTAATATCTATTTAACTGTTTCAATTGGAGGAAGCGATTCTGCAAGAATACCTGCTGCAGTTATTAGCGGCGTTGGTTTTCTTGGTGCAGGAACTATTCTTGTAACACGTTCTAATCATATTAAAGGTCTTACAACTGCCGCTGGATTATGGTGTTGTGCATGTATTGGCGTTGCTGTTGGTTCTGGATTTTATTCAGGCGCTATTATCTGTTCTATTGTTATTGTATTTTCATTAAGAATGTTATCTATTGTCGACAAATCATTTATGAAATATAATAAATATTTGTCATTATATGTTGAATATGAACAAGCTGATTTTATTCAAGGGCTTTTTAATTATTGCAGAATTCATGATTTTGAATTAAAAAATTTGGAACTTCTCAACTCAAGAAATACAGGAACAAAAGCAGCAACATTTACCATAAAAGTAAAAGAACCTTCTTTAAAGAAAAAAGTTGTCGAAAATTTATATGATATGGAAGGCGTGTTATTAATTATATAATTTTATTATCTAATTATTTATTGCATCAAAGAAGATTCTTTTCATCAAAAGATATTAAAAAGAGGCTGTTGC